>QZJL01000031.1 GCA_003599745.1 Dehalococcoidia bacterium
CTGTTCTTTGTATAGGCATATTTCTCGGATTAAAAAACTGCCCCGCCATTCCCCCGGCATTCTGAGGTTGTCCCTGCATCGGCAAGAACATGAACCTCCTTCGCATATTTGCCATAGGATTCATTCCCGGAACCGGCGCGGTCATTCCGGCCGTAGGCATGGAATTGGCTCCCGCTCCTGTTGCATACATCGTGGTATCGTTCGGTAATATCGCCATGATCTTCTCCCTTAATATCCGTAAAATGCTTTTTTCTGCGCAATGCTCAAAGGCATATCGCTATAAGTTTTTGCCCTTATCATCCTTCCTCTTCTATCCATATCCCTCTGGTCCACTTTCGCTTTCATAAGTAACTGCTGGTAACGGACGAACGCCCTGTCTGCTTTGTTCGGCTGGCCGTAATGCTCAAACATCTTGGCGCTCACGCCGTCTATAACCAGATCGACCTGGTTATCCGTAAGCCAGTTTTCCTCCATATCTCCCCCATCTCCAGCCGCCCATGCACCCGTATAGTAATGGCCGGATGCTATCTTGAGAGTTGATTCCGCATCAGGGACGGGGTAAACATCGAACCCGACCCCGCTGGTTCCGCCGGTCAATTTCCAGTAGGCGATAGTTCCGGTCGTGTTCGGAGCGGGAAAGTTCATATCGAAATAATTCTCTTCCGCTTTTATGACGTAGGTATATTCAGGGCTTGCCGACGTGCCTGCATCCTCTAAAAGCAGGGTGAACGGGTGATGGAGAATCAGGTTGCTCGGAAGGGAGAATGATTTGACGTTCGCGGATATTGCCGCCGTCTGTGATTTCTTTGTATAGGCCCAGGGGAATTCCCGCTCTATTTCGCGGATCACTTCGTTTATCATCGATTCGCAGAGCGTATCGGCTGTAGCATCCGATCTGTCCATTCTCTGCAGTACCCTCGTTACTATCTCTCCCCTGTTCATTAGAAGAACGCTCCTGCAAGCTTATGACCGAATACCTGAATAGCTATTGTTATGATTGAAAGGCCGCCTATGATAAGCCAGTTCCATCTCGACAAAAATTTCACTTCCGCTCTCATAGTCCTGTATTCCTCGTAATTCGTAACCTCCCTCCAGCCGTTCTGCCAATTCTTAACTCCCTGTAATATTTCGATCATGTTATTGAGTTTGTTTACCACCCCCGGGTATCCATTCCCGTTCCCGTAGAGAGTTACGCGCTTTTTTTCAAGCACTTCCCAAATCTCCTTAATATCAAGCTGATTCTGCCCTACTTCCGCCCTCAGCTTGATTAGTTCTTCCTTGAGAGTCTGCGTTTCGGTATTTGCCATTGCTCATAGCTCTCACAGAAATCAAGCAATCCTCCTTACTCCTTCGGCTTAATACCGTCACCCGCCGAGGGCTTTTTGAAATAAGCGACTATAGCCAGAAACGCCGTGAGTATTGCTGCCCCGCCGCTTAAGATCGTTTCTATGTTCTGCATCATCCAGACCTTATCGAACATCGGTAATCCGAATATCGGCGCGATAGCCAGATAAGCAGCCACAAGCCCTCCAGCGATAGTCAGAGCTATAACCTTCGCATTAGGAATATTGTTTTCAGTGATGAATTGAGGCATCTATTTCCCCCTTGCTGCATTCGCTGTTGTAACCGCACCCGATACAACCCCGACAGGCTTAGCCATGCCATCCGACTTCTTCTCAGGCTCGGTCGCCTTCTCTAGTTCTTCCTCCGTCATTTCCTCGGCTTTCTGGTCAAGCTCATTCGCCTGATCCATCATGGCCTGGGCGTGCTGCCTTAATTCCGCCGCTCTCTGTTCCTTCGTTTTCTGTCTGCGTATTAGGCCTAGTCCGCCTTCCCTGTCGTAATCGGAATGGTTCTCGATGAATCTTTGCAGCCGGTTATCAACATCGCTCACTCTCGTATCCCGTGAGGATGGAGCGAGTTTGCCGGTTGCGATTTCCATATCCACGTACTTCTCCGCGGTCCTTCGGGTATCGCATACTCCCATCTGGTTGTTGTCGCTGATAGGCTTAAAGTTGGCTACCAGGCTGGGCTTTATATCTCTTCCGCCCATGCCATCGGAACGCGCATAACCGGTTTCGACGAGATACTGCATACCTCTCTTGCGCTCGTATATCATTACTGCCTCCCTGAAACAGGGGGCTGCGGTCTCCGACCGGGAAATTAATCCCGTTGAGCCTTCAACCACTCACCCCCTATTTTTTTATGTCGTGACGTTATCTCCGATCAACTTCGTTATTTTCAGGTGTATGCTTACGTCCGCTCCTACCGCGTGAGGATGCACCTTGACCCATTTCGGAAGCTGATGCCTCTGTAACGAGACATATCCGCTTGCCGTGAGATCGGATGCAAGCCCCACCCCGTCAGTCGAGTTAGCCGGCACAGTAGCCGTACCCGCCCCGTCCACTTTCAGGGTTCCCGTGGAGCTGTGAATAACGTAAGTAACGTTCAGGGCTTCCCAGCCCGTAGCGTCCATCCACACACCGTCAGCAGCCGTGGTCTGATTTGTAAAGAGGTTTATATCCTCTTCAACGAGCGTCATACCATAGCGGCCCTGGAATACTCTCCGTCTTACTACATCTGTATCAACTGCCATCGTTCATTCCCTCCTTAGGCCGCCGCCTGCATATTTTTGATGTAGCCGTGAAGCTCCGGCCTCTTGATTCCGAGTCCGATCACGCCGTAGATCATGTCCTTTCTCTCAAGCACGTCGTTCGCCTGGACGTTGGTTTTCACCGTCATATCCATTCCCTGCAAGTAGACGTACTCAAGGTCCTTCGGATTAACCACGAACATATAGTCCGCGTATTCATCGCCCTTGAGCGTGTAATCCTGGACAAGATTCAGGCGCCCGACTGGGGCCTGATACGTCTGGAGTTGCAGCCCGTACTTCTTCGTTTCTACGCTGGTTTCTATCCTGGCGACCGCCCATGAATGAAAAGCGTTGAACGCTTTAGAGCCGCAGAGAGCCATAAGCTCCATACCCTGCCCCGTGGCATCCTCCGGCATATCCTCATAAAGAGGCGCAAGGAAATCCCATAGCGCCGTTTGCGTTATAACGCTGTTGGCATCAAGGATGTTTGCGGAAGCGTAGTTGTCTATCCAGTACTTGAGTCCGCCGGTCTTGTAACGGGTATCCGCTACCGAGCCGTCGAGAGGCGAAGAGCCTTCTACGTCCTTGAGGGGCTTCCCGAATTTAAAGAACAATTCGGTGTCCACCTTAAATTCGTAAGTCGTGTTCTTGGTTTGCCTCTCAAGCTCCTTCGGCCCGTATTCCTCCGTGTGCTGACGGATTTCGGACAGATTGATCGACCTCATAAGCAGCTGCGCGTAATTCGTTACAGTGCCGGGCGAAGTCTGCTGAGAAGTAGGCGCTCCCGACCTTTCCGATCCCGCCAGTCCAAGTACCCTGACCTCGTCATTATCGACGATAGCGACGCCCGTACCCGCGGCTATCGTATCGTAACCCCTTTCTACTGTCCAGGTGTTCGAGGAGACAGCGGTAACAAGCATATGCTCGCCAGTCCTCGTTACCTCGACGACCATCTGAGCAACTGCGTAGTTCCCGTTATCGACGACGATGGATGTATCGGTCGTGTTATAACCTGCGCCGTTGTTTATTCTGGTGAATCTCGGCAGGTGCTTATCATTCAGGACCTTGAATTCCTGATTCCCCACCGAGCGCTTTTTTGTTACGTTGGCTATTCTGATTAATGGATTGAGATTCGGCCCGTATTGCCAAATCTTATCTTCTATCTGTATGACGAGCCTGTCGGTATTGCCGACGCCCGGCCCGCCTACAGCTACTGCTCTTGAAATTACTGTTGGTGCTGTAGGCATCTAACTCCCTCCTAAGAGTTGGTTAGCCCTCGAACAAGAACCGGTAATTCGATGCTGCTTCCGGGATTTGATCGGAAGCGATCTGGGTTCCAGCTTTCGGGCCGGGAGCTCCGTTTGCCGCGGCTAGTTTCTGAGCTTCATTGAGGGCCCTTACTTTCTCAGGGTCGGTCAGCTGTCCTTTAAGGATTTTGTCGGCCTTGCTGTACATACCTCTGACAAGTCCTCTTATATCCTGTTCGGACAGGTTCGGGTTATTCAGCTTGGCTGCCACTTCGGGATCGCGCTTGGCAAGAGCCTCCATCACAGCTTCATGCTCGGGAGTGAAGTTCACGGATTCGTCAAGCCTGAGATTCTGCAACTCATCGTCATCGACTGAGGAAATCCATTGCCTTCTCTGCTCAAGCGACTGATACTGCCTTATCTGCTGCTGGCGCTCGTTGTCCTGCAATACCTTCGTAGCTACTTCGCTAACAACCTGTCTGAGAACTTCGGTTGGTTTCTCGTAATAAAGCTCGTCTAAATTCTGTCCTGGCCTTGCCTCTTGTCCTGGGAGGGAAGTCGGGATATTCGGCTGTCGGTTCTGAACCTGGGGTATATAGTTGGATAGGGTCTGGTTCTGCTGCCTGAGGGTGGAAACTTCCTGCTTGTAACGCCCTACCATCGAATTCGCTTTGTTCCACTCCTGAAACCACTGCTCGGGAGTGTAACTCTGGAATTGCTCCGGGATTCCCGGCGTCGTCTGCTGAGGAGGGGGCTGCACTTGTGCAGGCTGCTCAACAGTATTACCCTGCTCCGCTGCGGGAGCTACGGCTGCTTGCCCCTGATCGAGCTCGCTTCCGTCAAATTCATCACCATTCGGCATACTTTGCTCCTTGAAATTTACGAAATCTCGTTAATTTTTACGAAATCTCGTAGATTCGCTATGACAAAATTTTGTCATAGAGAGCAAAAAATGTCAATACCCTTTACAATTTTGGGTACATATAATATAATTTTGCCAAATGCGGTAGTTTCAGGAGGAAATAAGATGGCGCTAGGAACTGCGGTAGTTAATTTAGGACCATATAAAGATGGAATAGAAATACAAAACGATTTCTGGAAGGGCTTGCAGCTCGTACAGGACGCTATTCAGGACGGGGCAAGCTCCATTCAAACGGCAGGATTGCAGATAGGGACCACGGCCTCGGCGGGGGTTTTCGTAGGGGGAGGGACTTCGGGAACGAAATTAACTAATTCTTCAACTACGCAAAACTCGATGGAATTCCGGTTCGATCATACAGGAGCATCCGGCGATATTCGCGGTCTGTATCTAAGGGCCCATTACTCCGGGGGCTGCGGCGGTGAAGCTCTCAGGGCATTTTCAACCGTCGATGCGGCAAGCGGAACGGTTCACGGAGCGCATATATCCCTCAGCTACGGGGCAAGCCCCGCTGCGACTTCCGGCCTTGCCTGCGCTATCCGGGGAACCTTGCATATTGCAAACAGGGCGACTTCGATAGGCACGGCGGCGGCTATACAGGCTGAGGTATTCTGCGATGGGACCAGCTCGGCGGCGACCGGAACCCTCTCGTTATTCCGCTGCATAGTGGACGGAGGCGATGCAACTGCTCAGAATACCGTCGATTACTTCCTTACGGGCGTGAATCTTGGAACGAACATATTTACAACCAAGACAGCCGCGGCTGTATCCCATTGGCTTAAGGTAAACATAAACGGCACAGACTATTATCTTATGGTATCGGATGCCGCGTAATTAATGGAAATAACGAAAGAGTATCTGGAAGAACAGATAAAAATAGCGAGCGAGGGCAAGGATAAGGCCCTCGCTGACGCTAACGCCTATGCGGGAGCGATACAGGCTTTCCAGATGATGTTAAAACGGCTTGAGGAAAAACCAGCCGAATCGGGAGAAGTAATTGGCCTTAGACAGCCCGACTGAGAAAGAATTAGAGCAAATCCATCTGCTTATGGACAGGTGGAATTTCGACTGGAACCATGCGCGTCCTTACTTTGACGACGCGAAAAAAGACTATTTAGCCTACAAATTCTTCCGCGATCCCAACACTCACCCATATAAATACAATCCATCCGTCCCGTTAGTCTTTACAATCATTGAAAATATGGTTTCCACGGTCTTTAATTCCTTCTTTCAGAAGGACTCCGTTGCGGATATACAGCCGATGGAAGGCTCGCATATGGTTATGCCTGACGTAATAGACGAGGTTATGTGCAGGCAGCTATCAAAGGTGGTAAACGCCGTAACCATGCACCCGGACAGGGAATTCATGCCTAATATGCAGGAATTCTTCAAAAATACCTGTACCTTTGGGAATGGCTATACCTATGTAGTCCCTGAATTCGACTATGAAATGCAGTCGGAAGGGGGAGGACCGCTGTATCTGGGACCGAAGGTATGCCCGATTTCCTTCTGGAAGCTGGTCCCGGACAGGGAAGGGTACAGGGCGAGCAACTGTCGCTGGCTCTGGTATCTCGAGTGGGTTTCCTTCGATGAATTGAAGGAGCGCCATGAGAATCAGGACTACAAAAACCCGGAAGGGCTTAAGAAAGATGACTGGATTCCCGAGGACTTCCATAGGGATGTACTGGCAAAGTTCGGGAAAGGGGTAAATCCGAACGATGCCTATGACAAGAAAAACGATATGTACCTGTTACTGCACAATTACGACATGAAAACAGGCCATTTCGTTACCCTTGCCGGCAACAAGATGATAATAAGGGACTCGGCTACCCCTATCACGATAGAAACCCCTCTGGGACCTGAGAAGATAAGTATACCTCCATATCCTTATTGCCCGTTCGATGACCTGAGATTGTGGCCTTTCCACGAAGAATTCTTCGCTATGGGCGTAGGAAGCGTGGCGAGGGGGTTTCAGGACGAAATAAACCTCTGGAAGTCCATGAGATTCGAGAATGTGGAGCTTGGGATACATAAATTCTTCCTGATTAACGAACTCATGGGGCCCGATCCTGACGACGTATGGATATATCCGGGCTCTATTATCCCCGTAAAAGACATAGAAAAGGGCCTGAAAGTAGGGGAGGTAGGGGATATAACGCAGGGTTCCTATGTAGAGCAGGGGCAGGCGGAAAAGAACGCCCAGGACTCCACATCCATGCACGAAACCATGCGGGGGAACGAAACGGCCCGCAGGGAAACCGCCACTACCATAGTTACCCTTCAAAGGGCGGGGCTGAAACGACTCGAAACCTTTATGAAGATCATGTCTACCCAGTGGTTCAGGAGCGTTCTTCTCAAGATAATAATACAGATAAGAACCTATATGAGCCAATCCGAGTACGAGCGCATTATAGGAGAGGCGGACGCGGGATTCTACAGGCTCAGGTTATCAGACATAAAGCGCGGGCTCGATATAAGACCGGCTTCGGCTTCTATAGATCAGATAAGGGAAATAGAGCAGCAGAACGTAGTGAACTTCCTCCAGATAGCGGCGGGGCAGGAGGACCTTATAAACCGCCCCGAGCTCGCCCGTCACCTCTTTTCGTTATTCTTCCCCAACCTGAACCCCGATAGGTTCATACTCACCCCCGATCAGATGGCTATGCAGCAGCAACAGGCGATGATGGCGCAAGGGCAGGGGCAGGAGGCCGCGAACGGCGGTACTCCGGCCGGGGGACAACCCGTAGGACAACCTACAATAGACGCGAACCAGATTATATCCAGGGCACTTGAAGGACGCATGGGCGGAAGGCAGGGGCAATATCAATGAGAATAAGAGTTAAATACGGCAAACCAGTAAAAGATGGGGAATCCATCGCTTTCGTCCCAGGACATTTTCACCGAGTAGTTTGTTGTGATTGTGGATTAGCTCACGATTTTATTCTCAAATCGAAATTAAAACGAGCCGTTTTAATAACAGTCAATCGAAACGAAAGAGCAACTTCACAATTAAGAAACAATCGCAACTTCCTTTGCAAAAGGCGCAAAGTCACGACGTCGTGAAACATGAAAGGCGATCCAGATAAATATATACCAAAAAAAGATTTGATTGATGGCTGCTATTACTACGGCAAATGCAGAAACGCTCATATAGCCCGGTGGAGTGCGGAAAAAGAGCGGTTCTATCACTGGAGGCATAAATTCGCGGCTGTTTTCATTGAATCCATCCCCTGCCCGGAAGATGAATTCAATTACGACGTATTTTTCGCTTTTGCGAAGCTAGAGGCAAAACCTTTAGATGTGGAGGAAATCACGTTTGAGGGAAAATAAATGCCAGAAATTAAAAAAGAATTTATTGAAATTGAACAGGAGAAATAAATGGATGAACTTTTGAATGGCGGTCAGCTGGTAAGGATAGAGGCGGAAAGGCGGGCAAGGGAAACAGCCGAAAAGAAGGAGCTCGATCGGAAGGAAAAGCTTATAGCCCAGTCCCGCGTATTTAGAATGCTTACATCCGATGATGTAATACAGGCAATCAGAGAAAAAGCGTTATTTCTTAAAGCTGATGCATTGCTCAAAGTTATCGATGCATCGAAGCGCCAACCAGGCGAAACCCTTGAAACCCTTGCTGTAGAAGCCCGTTGCCATGATATGTACTGCAAAATGTTCGATAAGATGGAAATAGAAGGGAAAAAAGCTATACAGACTTTACAGGAAGAAAGCAAGCCTAGGAGATAATAATGGACAATCAGGATATGAATAAATGGATAGGGGGGATTTGCTTTATCATCCTCGTAATCGGGGTGTTCTTTCTCGCCTTGTTTCCCGCTCATTGCGCTCATGCGGCTACATACTACCGGACCTGCACATCCGTAACCCAGACGGTAAGGATAGGCAAGCATAAAGTAGTGATTTCACCCTGTCCAACACCTAAGCCCTGCGCTCCCTGCCCCGCCCCGGCGCCTTGTCCTACCCCTGCTCCCTGTCCGACGCAATCCCCTTGCGTATGCCCCCCGCCTCCCGACTGCCCCGCCTGTCCTCCGCCCGTGGTATGTCCAAGCCCCGCGCCTACTCCCATCCCAACCCCTACCCCTGTACCAACACCCGCTCCTACGGGAAGAACCGTAGGGGCAATATGCTCTATGTATGTAGGCTCGACCAGGGATAACGCTTCGGCAGCCGATCTGGATAGGGCGAACAAGATGCGGGGTTATTGCGACGTAGTATTCACCTGGTGGCAGAACCTCCCCCAGCAGACCTGGTGTCCGTATATCATGCAGAACTCGACCGTCAAAGCCTGCGGACCTTACGATAACGACGGGTATATATGGAAATCCGACCCGGTCTATACAAATTACATAGTTCCGCAGAAACCCAACTGGATACTCAAAAACGCTTCCGGTACCCCGGTCGGGGATATGTGGGATTCGGGGAAAACCAAAACAGTTGTAAACATGGGATTCCCGGAAGCAAGGCAGTGGTTCATAAACTACTTTAAATCCCCCCCTCCGGGCGCTATATGGACAGGAACCTTTAAAGAAAGAGTATGGTCCGCACGCTGGCTTGACGACTTCGCTATCCGCCCTATAAACAACAACGTCTGGGATATGGCCCCTATAGACGGGGTAACGGGCATAACACTCACAAACGACGTATGGCAGGGATACAGGCTACAGAAACTAAGAGCTTTGCGAGCCGATGCAGACGCAAATAATATAATACTCTTAGCCAACCTGCTAGGCGATCCATTCTGGACTAATTACCCCAATCCGAACTACACGGAAGCGCTCAACCTCATCGACTACGCGGTATTCGAAATACTTGTAACCAACCTCGACAGAAATCCCGTATCCGAAGCCGAGTGGCTAAGGCGCGTGAAGAACTTCCAGTGGATAGCCAAGAATTCAAGAGCCGTCCCAGTAGGAACGACTGAATACGGAGACTTCTATTACAACCTCGCAACCGTCCTTCTCGCCTGCGAACCCGGCAGGTGCGCCGTATGGCAGCAGCCCCTCATGACTGACGCTCAAATCAGCTTTATAAAGAATCTCGACCTGGGTACGCCTCAAGGGGATTTCGGAAAGGCGGGTTGCTACGTCCGTTCATGGACAAAGGGATTTGTATCGGTGAATCCAATGGATGTCAGCTGCTCCGTCCCGTGGAACGGAACCACAGTAACCCTCCAGCCCAAATCAGGGAAGGTGCTGGTTAAGTAGAAGTTTCGCCAATCTTTACGAACGGAACGCATCTGCTGTAATAATATAATCAACTCATCAAGATTGTCGGGATTGTAGTAATCTTTCATTCGCACCTGCTTACCCATGATATTTCCCAAGCCTTCAATGCTCTTGTCCAATAATTATCATTATATCTATCCGTCTCGATTTCTATTACCATAAAATCTCTCAGGAGCATCACTTCCCCTTCTTCCTGTGCTTGAAAAACTCCACCTCACGGAGCCTCTTCTCCGCCTCGGCCTTCGTCTTGTAAGGCCCCCCCAAATTCTTCCCCTTGCTCTCCGAGACTACCTTGTACCCTTTAGATACCTTTTTGATGGTCATTTATCGACTCCACCCATGCTTTTCTTTCCATTCTTTAAATCTATCCGAATCAGTTGTCACAATTTCCCATTGATTATCTATAAATATTTTTACAATCGGAGGAATCTCACCCGTTTCAGACATTATCGTTTCAATATCCCCCTTGATAAAAGTAACAAGCTTATCAGTCTCTTTGCTCATAATAATTCAAATAATATCACAGGCCGGATTCTATTTCAAAAAAATTGCGCTAGGTACTTATCTATCTCCCGCTAATCTCCTTCCACCAAAGATTAGTTACCTCTGTATGCGACCGCGATTTATACATCGCATCCACAAGCGATTCAGCATGCTTCCGCATCCGGAGCGATTGTAGCGTATTTATCAATCGCTCCATATGCTCCGGTACATTCGGCTTTCTTAGCCTAGCTATTCCCCTGCGACGCTTCATATGCGAATTATATCATAATGCAGGGGCGAACCGAAAATCAACCTATGCGAGAGTGTATGGAACCTTACGCATACGTACGGGGGGCGGCTGCTCGCCCCTCCCCCCGGGGGTACGCAGGGGTAGGGGAGGGGGCCTATCAAAAACAAAGGGACACGGCAATTTAAAATAAAAAAGAAAAAGGGAGGACCTTCGATCAAGCAATCGATAGCTCAAGGCATACCACAACATATAGTGGTTATGTAATACCGTGTCAAAAGTATAATGCTGTGTTTGGATTCAAATATGCGTACTGATTAGATAATCCGAAATACTTAAAGGTCTGATAAGTATCATTATGTAAACTACTTTAACTTCGGAATGATAGGTTCCACGTCGATCGTACCCTTGGATCGCTCCGAATCCTGGGGTAGAATGCCCCCGATATTCACACCGATCGTGAGATGATTGACGTTCAGAGTAGGTCCTTCGTTGAGCTTACCTATCCGTTGATAATAGAGTTTTTGATGATTATGCGAGCCTGAAACCGCCCCTTCCACAAGAGCACCGTCAACCGCGACTAGATTTTCATGCAGGAAGCTATCCGACACTTGATTCAGAAATTCATAGAAGTCATAACCTTTTGCTTTGGAGCGTCTTATAAGCTCCCTGGTGGAGCCATATTTGACACCGGCTTTCTCACAGGCTTCTTTCAGGGTTTCAGGTCTATCATTAGTAAGCAGATATTTGCCTAATTTTCTTAATTTTGGATAGAAATGTTTCAGGGAGATAGTATTCTCAAGCACGACTTCTGAATTATCATCTTTGTTTGCCAGTGCATTGGAGCTCATAAGAATTAAGTTATCATTACAGGGCTATATTGACAACCATAAGTTAACTTGTTATCTTCAATAGAAGATGGGCACACAGCAGAGTAAGCCAAGAGCAGATAAGATACAGACGGCATTTAGATTGCCTTGGGATATGATTAAGCAGATCCGGGACCAGGCGCATAGAGAAAATAAGAGTGTTAATCTTCTAGTACAGGAGATATTAGAGCATTACTTATCCACAGAGCATACCAAGAATAATGCTAGGAAGGCAGTAAACGAGATAAGCGAAGCGTTAATCCCTAAATAACCTCCATTCAATAATCTTTTCATTCTTATAAATATTCTATTGACATTCAAGATAACTTGTTATACGATGGTAACGGGTATTGGGTTCTTTCTCGATCACACGTTTTAGGGGGGGGTTCTATGAATACTCGTCTTTATCTCATGTCGTATTGCTTCTGGTGTCGGGTTTACAGGATTCCACAGGACAGGGGCACTCTAATGCTCTATATTCCCGTCCTCACCGAATCCCAGCGATGGAGGGGAGGACGCGCCCACGGCTTTACCTGGCATATCCCCGGTACAGGATTGCCTGAAATCAAGCGCAGGCCCGTGAAGGGCGAAGCGCGCATTTGCCCGTAACATTGCCTCCGGGGGACTTCACGACGTCGTGAACCTGTGAAGCTCCCCGGAACTATTTTTCGCATTCCTAAAAATTACCCCTTGACTGAAACTTAATACTTGTTTACAATCTTCGTATCATGTCTAATCGCATAACCAACGTAAATGAAGAAACAAAAGTGCGAGCTGTTAGATTACCTCTATGGCTCGATCAATACGTAGTTGAAATAGCAAAGAATAATTTAATGACAGCTAGTACCGCAGTACGGCAAATAATTATGCGCGATTACGAAGCGAATAAAAATTTGAATAAAAACGACAGTAAATAAAAAAATTTCATTGCCAACGTCCGATAAGATATAGAATGTAAACTTTCTCGAATGTTGGCAGGAGGTTACGGATGAGAGGGTATATCTTGTCTATACTATCCTGGATAGCCGTTTTAAGCATGATGGCATACATCATGTTCGGATTAGCTAAACAATTCGATCCCCCTCAAGTTCAACTCCATATTAATCCATCCACATACACGAATCAAGCGTTTAAAGACCTCGAAAGAGAGAGCATGAAATACAAGCTCAAATGGCAGGAAGCAGACGCCGTTATCATGGATATTCTCAAAGTGGAGAAAGTATGGCAATAACTGATAAAAATTTATTACTTGAAAGACCACATCCCATATCAATGATAGGTGGCGTACAAAGAATTTACCGATTTAAAAATAATTGGGGATTGTCGGCAGTTAATTCGCCTATCATTCACTATCAAGAATTTCCTTGTGCATGGGAAATAGCCGTTTTAAAAAACGTTAATGATAACGGGAAATTTGAAACACTTGCATATGATACGGAATTGACATCTGATGTTGAAATATTTGATAGCGATGAAGAGGCAAATGCTTTTATAGATAAGGCGGAAAAATACTTCAATCAACTATGAAAACATTAACCAAAAGAACGATGATACAGCCGGGGGAGCCCGGACTATTACTTCAAAGTACCTCCTTCTGTGATGGAGCTCCCCCGGCAATCTCCCCCATAGTCCTCATCCCGTTAAGGCCCGCGGGCTTCGCTATTATAGACCCCGCCGACTATGAGCTCATATCCCCTTATAAATGGAGCATGAGGGTTCATAAGTCGGGCCATATATACGCCGCAACATCCTTCTGGAAGGACGGCAGGACTATAACCCTCATGATGCACAGAGTGATCATGAATGCACCCAAAGGCGTCCAGGTGGACCACCTCGACGATAACGGTCTTAACAATAAACGCGGCAATCTCAGAATAGCTACCTACGCCCAGAACCAGCAATATCAGCGCATATCCCGGAAACAGAAAACCGCATCTAGGTATAAAGGCGTATGCCGTCATAAAAGCAACTGGAGGGCCCAGATTCGCATAGAAGGCAGGAAAGTATGGTTAGGTGACTACCGCACCGAGATCGAAGCCGCTATGGCTTACGATAAGGCAGCCGTAAAGCACTTCGGAGAATTCGCAAGACCTAATTTGAACGGACATAACATATGAACATAAAAGCAGCGCATTATCCTCTCATGCCCGGCTCCCCCATCCTCCAGACTAGAACCCAAAAGGGAGCCGGGTTCCTTATGTGCGGTTACTGCGGCAAGGATATAACCGAAATCCTCATGTATAAAGGCAGGCGCGGTTATGCTTGGGTACAAATATGCCCAGATAGATGCCATCCCGACAAATACGATCATCAATACACTGTGGAGGTGTAAAGTATGAAAATTGAACCATTAGTGGCAAGGGTAGGGGAATTCGATTTGCCTCCCGAGGATACAACGCTTGCTTGCTGTATTCATGTAATCGATCTCGGAACCCATGAAAATAAAAAATTTGGCGGCTCTGAACGTAAATTGCTTATAACATGGGAACTGCCAGATCAACGCATGGAGGACGATAGGCCATTCGTTATCTCAAATAGATATACCCTCAGTCTGGGAAGCAAAGCAAATCTCCGAAAAGCAATAGAAGCGTGGTATGGACGTAAGTTGGATGAGAACGAACTTAATATCGGTTTCCCGCTCCGTGAACTCTTGGGCAGATGGTGTTACCTCAATATCGTTCACAATCAGTCCGGAGATAAAACCTATGCCAATATAGGCAGCATTATCAAACTCCCGAATAACGTAAAAACCGAAGGATATGAATTATATAATCCTAAGATTTACTTCGATTTATCAAAATCCACTTACGAGGAGTATCAAAAACTACCCGACTGGATTAAGAAAATCCTTGAAGAATCCCTAGAATTACAGTCTGGATGGGAAGGGAATATAGAGGAAGAAACTGACCCACTAAACATCCCCGAAGATATAGAAATAGAGCCCTCAGACTTCAACGAGGAGCCACCCGATGAGGAACCCGAGATCAATAATTCCCTTACCAAAGAAGAGCCTAAAACGAATGGAAAAGAGGACGATGAGTTTAAGGTAATGGACGAATTTTTGAAGAAGGAAATACCTGACTGGACCTATTTCTGGGTGAGCTGCAAGTTGCTTGGATTCGATCGTCCGCAGGTCCATAAAGCACTCAAAACTAGCTCGGTAAAAGACCTGCCGAAGAAAGACTTGGATGTGTTTCTGAGAAAGAATTATGCGGCGAAATTCGGGGAGCCCAGACTGTAGTTTTCACGTCGTCGTGAAGTGGCTTTTATCTCATTTAGGAGTGAATTGGTGGCACGTATCAGATCAATCAAACCCGACTTCTGGACAGATGAAAAAATCGTCGAACTATCACCTCTCGCAAGACTGCTTTTTATCGGAATGTGGAACTTCGTTGATGATTACGGACGTGCAGAGTATTCACCGAAGCGATTAAAGATGCAAATACTACCCGCAGATACCGCCGATATTTCGGCGTTAATCGGGGAAATTCAGGGGAAAAAGTTGATAACAGTCTATCAAGTTGATAATAAAGAATATTTTGCGGTTAGTAAGTTTACCAAACATCAAAAGTTTGATAAGCGCGCCGGTTCAAAAATACCGCCGCCGCCGAATCCCGCCGAATCCCGCCGAATCCCCTCTACGGAAGTGGAAGTGAATAAGTATTTGGATAAGAATAATAACCCCCTTAATCCCCCTTTCGATTCTGACGAATCGCAGGGGGAGCCGGACACCGCTTTGAATGGCAAAAAAGACGCCATCCCGTACGAGGAAATTATCACCCACCTGAATGAACTCACCGGAAGCAGATTCCATGCCTCCGCCTCCGGGTGGCAGCGCCTGATCCGCGCCCGGTGGAAAGAAGGCTTTCGGGTGGAGGATTTCAAGCGGGTGCACGAAACCAAGTGCACGCAGTGGAAGGGCAATCAGAAGATGGACCAGTACCTGACTCCCCGCACCCTTTACCGGGCCGAGAACTTCGACCGGTATGTGAACGAATCGAATAAACCTGACCCGGAGGCATGGCGATATGAATAACTCCCCTTGGATCGTAAAGCTGCTTGAGGAACTGAGAGGCTATGAGGGAAAGGACCGGATGCAGGACTTCCGCACCCTGACCGCCGAGCTCAAGGACCACATACGCCCGATCGCCCACAAGACGCTGACCATACCCACCCTAGACCTGCTCTCCGGCGGATTTCAGGAAGGCGAGCTGGTAATCCTCGGCGGGGCCTCGAACGAGGGGAAAACCCTGCTCATGCTGTCCTTGATCGACGCCTTGCAGGAACAAGGCATGATAACCGCCTGCTTCTCGTTCGAGCAGACGATTGAGCAGATCGCCGAGAAATTCAATTACGCCCCGCCGATTTTCTGGATACCCCGCATTGCCGATTACGAAACCAAGTACGACCGGGAGATCGAAGAGCTCAAGCATAATCGCAATACCTACATCGGCAAGCTCCCCTCGCTTCAAATGCAGTGGCTCTTTTTGAAATTCCTCGAGATGCAGGCGAAGTCAATGAAGCCGCAAGCGGTCTTTATCGATTACCTCCACGTTCTGATGGGTAAGGGTTACGACAACAAGGTCTGGGCTTTGGGCGATGTGATGATAGAACTCAAGCAAATGGCGTTGCAGTTCCGCATGGTGATATTCGTGATATGCCACACGACGAAGGAAAGCATGAACCGGGAGGAGCCCTCGCTTGCGGACTTGCGGGACAGCGGGTGGATCGTGAACGTGCCCGACATAATCCTCTTGCTCTGGCGGAAGCTCGATAAGTCAACGAAAGAACCGGGCCCGCTTTCGATTCTCAAGATAGCCAAGCACAGGCGGAAGGGAAACGCGAAGAATAAAAAAATCGAGCTCATGATGAATGAGCGCGGAATGCTGATCGAGCATTCGGGAGAGTGGAGCAATGCTGCCGACTGACATGGAATACGTCGAGGGAATGAAGATCAAACACGAGCAGCTGGAATCGGAAATCATCGGCCAAGAGCGGGCTATCGCCCATATCTACGAGCGGGGAGAATCTTATCCCGGCGAGATCGGAAAGCATCTGTCTGAACTGGATATGCTGCGCGGGCAGGCATATTTTGCTGGGATCGCCGTATCGCTTCTTGAAACCGGCGCAATGCCCGAACGGAAGATGCGCGAGCCAGTGCGCAGAAGCGATGATATAACCGATTTGATGATCGAACAGGCAAGAGCCTATCCGATTGAAAAGTTAGTCGATGTGAAGCGGGGGATGCGTATCAACTGCATCAACCCTGAGCATTCGGATAAACGCCCGAGCATGGATATACGCGGTAATTTTGCTTATTGCTACAGCTGCGGGTTTCATGCCGATTCGATCAAGGTTTATATGACTCTCAAGGATTGCGGGTTCATTGAAGCTGTGAGGGCTTTAAATGTCTAACATCGAAATAAACGTCCGTAAAAACAATCGGCCCCGCCGATGCGGAACTCCCTCGGGAGAGCGGGGATGTTATATGTGTATTGTGCTAAATGCAGTAGGGAACGCCGGGGAAGGCCCCACCTTCCCGGCGGGATTCTTAAAATAAACTTTTACAGGAGGCATTATGAGTTTCATGGACGATTTATCGGATTTTGGAAAGAAGTTGGTAGAAGGGATTAAATATCTTTCATTCTGGGTGGAGAAGGCGGCGGCGCGACTTGCCGAGTTGCATGAGAAAGCACCTGTTTTTGTTGACTGGATAATCAAACAGGTCAGTGAGCTCATGTCGAAAGTTGAAAGCGGCGAAGTACCTGGCGAGCTTGCGCGCGAGACGATTGTAGCCAGGGCAAAAGAAACCTTCCACGGTTCAGATTCCGTTTTCCCGGAACCCGTGATAAGGGGAACCATAGAAGATGCCGTGCTCGTCGAATGGGCTAAGCGCGGCAAATCGACAGCGGACAAGGACGACAGAGCAGCCGAGCTCGGATACGTCGACCGTTCGGAGATCGAAAGGGCAAGAAAGGCGTGGCCGAATTTTACTCCATTGGACTAGCTTAAAATGCCCTTGTGAGCGATTTATAGCCTCACAGTTGAGAGATCGCACATGACAACGCTGCTAACCATCCTCGGCCTCCTGAAAACCCTGTTTGAAGTTATCAAGGGCTTCATGGGCAAGAGTAAAAAAGACTCCGTAATCGAGGCCAATCAGAAAGTCACGGAGGCCCGGGAAGGTCAGGCAAAAAGTGATATGAAGGTTTCTGTGCTCAAGGCTGAGGTTGCAAAAGAGCATGAGAAAGACAAATCGCTCGAGGAAATCAAAAATGAGACTGAGTATTAGCATGTTACTTATGTGCTGCATGTTACTTGGGGCCTGCCTCCCTTCCCCCGAACCTATCGTGATTGAGCGCTCATGTCCGATCGAGCACCTCCCTCCCAAGCAAAGCCTACCCCCCGTGCATTACAAGCGTTTAACGCATGAGGGCATTGAGCTTCTATGCCTCGATCTCGCCAACCAAGAGGCTGAGAAGGAACGCGAGCTCCGCTTGAAGCAGGATGCCAGGACCTGCCAGGAAGCCTATCAAAGAATTTTGGAGAGGTGCGGGAATGAGTGAGGAATTGAGAGAGTGTCCGTTTTGCGGTTCTAAAGATGTAATTATCAGAACTTATATATACGAGGAATATGAAGAGGAATTAGCTACCTGTGAACATTGTGGGGCGACGGCTTTACCAAAGCTCTGGAATACTCGCATCGCAGACCAACCCCAAAACACGCCCGCCACGGAACGCGGGGAGGAGGGATAGAAATGAGCGGCATTCCAATGGCTCCCATGAAGAAAGTTGCAAAGCGTATTTATTGGGCTGATCAATGGTTCAATAATCCCGGATTGTATATCTGGTTATTCAAAAAGAATCGGCGGATTGTGCCAATTCCTAAAAATGTTTATATGAGTTTTGTTTCTATCTTATCCATAATCCGCTATGTGATTGGCAAATGAAAACATATAAACCCGATCAGATACTTTACGGTCAAGGACAGTGGAAAGTAAGAGTGGTTAAAGATTTAGGAGGAAGCATTGAATATTTACCTTTGGATAAATGGAGCGTTCCTGAATCCGAATGGGGAAAGACTCTTGTGGCAGCAAAAGAATTATTCAAGGAGAAGAAAAGAGATAAGGAGCCCTAACTATGCCTAAAACGCCTACGATGAAGATAACCGAATTAACAAAAGAGCAGCAGGATTTAGTGCCCGTCTATCGGGACAAATGGATGCAGATTGGTCTATCATGCGAGCCTGCAAACCGAGGGCTTGCCGAAAAGTGGTGTCGGGAGGCTTATATTGCCGGAGGCAAACAACCCCCTAAACAAATTATCTGGGCTGATTCGCCATTGAGTGGAGGGATTATTTATACTCTGATGCGGGATCAGAAATTTAAGGCCAGCGTCAGGGCCAGCGTCAGGGACAGCGTCTGGGCCAGCGTCAGGGACAGCGTCTGGGACAGCGTCGGGGACAGCGTCGGGGACAGCGTCTGGGCCAGCGTCGGGGACAGCGTCGGGGACAGCGTCTGGGACAGCGTCTGGGCCAGCGTCAGGGCCAGCGTCAGGGACAGCGTCTGGGCCAGCGTCAGGGCCAGCGTCTGGGACAGCGTCTGGGCCAGCGTCGGGGACAGCGTCGGGGACAGCGTCGGGGACAGCGTCGGGGACAGCGGATACG
>QZJL01000036.1 GCA_003599745.1 Dehalococcoidia bacterium
GGGGAAGGCGAAGATAGCCGCCAGCACCGCGCCCCGGGCAAGGGTGGGGGCAAGCAACAGCGCCGGTATGATGGCCGCCTGCCGCAGCGCCAGGTACTTTACCAGAAGCAACAGCGTGATGACCGCTGCTCCGGCAGCCCCCGAGCCGGTCTCGGCCATAAGCTCAAGGCGCTCTTCTTTTGAAGCACCTCCCAGCCCGTCGAAGGTATCGGCAAGGCCGTCGAGGTGATGGCCACCGGTCAGCGCCGCCAGGGCAATGACCACCAGCGCCGTCACCACCGGGAGGGGCAGCAGCTGTTCGAGACCGTAGTATATGCCCGCCAGCACCAGCCCCAGGAGCAGCCCCACCAGCGGGAAATAAGGCAATGCCCGTTCCGGCCTGGCGTTTGCCCGCGCCGGGGTGGGAAATACGGTGAGAAAACCCAGTGCCTGCCAGAAAGCCATTACGCTATGTCTCCCGTTTCTTCCCCGGTTCTGCCTGAGAGACGCTCGCTTCTTTAAAAGTAGCCATCTCCCCGAGCAGCCTGGTGGCGGCCTCGGCCAAAAAGATGCCGAGCGCCGCGCCGGTGCCCTCGCCTAGCCGCATATCGAGGTCGAGGCAGGGTTTCAGGCCAAGATGCTGATAGACCGCCCGGTGACCGGCTTCCACCGAAAGATGAGACGGGATGAGATAGTCTTTCAGCCGGGGAGCGAGGCCGCAGGCGATGAGCGCCGCCGCCCCTGATATGAACCCGTCTATCACCACCGGCATCTGGCGGGCGGCCCCGCCCAGCATCACCCCGGCCAGCCCGCCAATCTCGAAACCGCCGACTTTGGCGAGCACGTCCAGCGGGTCAGCGGGGTCGGGACGGTTGGTATTGAGCGCCTTTTCGATGACGCCGACTTTATGCGCAAGCTGGCGGTCGTCAATGCCGGTGCCCCGCCCGGTGACTTCGGAAACCGGCCGGCCGGTAACGGCGGCGCAGATAGCGCTGGCCGAAGTGGTGTTACCGATGCCCATGTCGCCGGTACCCACGATGTCCAGCCCCCGCTTTACCTCGCCCTCCAGAATTTCGATGCCGGTTTCTATGGCGGTAACCGCCTGCTGGCGGCTCATGGCCGCCCCCAGGCTGAAATCCTGCGTGCCCGGGGCAACCGGCCGGGATACCAGTCCGGTCATTTCCACGAGACCGCCGGCCACGCCCATATCCACCACGATAACGCGCCCGCCGATGTGCCGCGCCAGGACGTTGATGGCCGCCCCGCCACCGATAAAATTTAACACCATCTGCCGGGTCACCTCCGGCGGGTAGAGGCTCACCGCCTGACGGGTAACGCCGTGGTCGGCGGCCATGGTAATGATGGCCTTGTTTTCGAGCACCGGCACCGGCTCGCGCCGGATACCGGCAATCTGTACGGCGAGCGCTTCCAGCCGCCCCAGGCTGCCCCGGGGCTTGGTCAGGTTATCCTGACGCTCGCCGGCGGCGCGCATGGCGGCCCGGTCGAGCGGCTTGATGGCTTCGATGGTTTTTTGCAGGCGTTCGGTCACGATACTCCTTCAAGCTATAATTTCTCTTATGGCCGCGACCAGGCGGCGGCATTCGCCGAGGCGGCGCGGCGCAATCCTGATATACTCCGCCAGTCCGAAAGAGGCGGCGTCGCGCACCAGGATGCCTTTTTTCAAGAGCTTTGCCCGGAAGCCGGCGGCGTCTCCGACCCTGACCAGGAAAAAGTTAGTGCTCGACGGCAAGGCTTCAAAGCCTAATCGGGACAGGTTGCGGCGCAGGTATCTGCTGGCGCGGCGCAGGCGGCGGGCGCAGGCCGCCGGGTACTCCGCCTGGCCCAGGACAAAGAGCCCGGTCTTCTGAGCCGGGGCGGAAACGCTCCAGGGAGACTTGACTTTCTCCAGCGCCCCTATTATCGCTTCCGAAGCGACCCCGTAACCCAGGCGCAGCCCCGCCAGGGCATAGTCCTTGGTCATAGAACGCACCACCAGCAGGTTGCCCCGGCCTACCAGGTCGAGCGATGACCAGGCATTTTCGGTAAATCCCAGGTAGGCCTCGTCGAGCACCACCAGAGTGTCGGGGCTGGCGCCGATGATTTCGACAACCTCTTCCCGCGCAAGGTAAGCGCCGGTGGGATTATTGGGGTTACCCACAAAAATGCCCTTCGGGCGCCAGCGGCGAATGGCGCCAACCAGCCGCCCGGCGTCAAAGCGAAAGCCGTTTTGAGCTACGGCGAGCGGTTCTCTGAGAACACGAGCCCCCGCCAGGGTGGCGGCAACCTCATAATCACCGTAAGCAGGCTGGGGGATAAGGACGCTGTCGCCGGGGCCGAAATAGGCGGTCGCCACCAGGCGAATCAGCTCGGTTGAGCCGCTGCCGATGATGAGGTTAGCGGGGCTCGTGCCCAGCTTCTCCGCAAGCGCCTTTTTCAGCTCTCCGGCGTCGCTGTCGGGGTAAGCGCCGATTTCGGCCTCCCCGAGCACCCCTTTTATACCCGGCGGCGGCCCGTAGGGATTTATGCTGGCGCTGAAGTCCAGGATATCCCCCGCTGCAAGCCCGAAACCCTCGATTTCACGATAGTTGAGGCCGCCGTGCACTGCCGGGGGCAGAAGGTTGATACGAGGCTCAGGCAATAACAAACTTTACCACCTCGCCGGCGATTAGAACTACGCTCCACAGACCGGCGGTCGCACCCGCCAGCTTTACGGCGCGGTCAATGGCGGGGGGTTCGGGTTTCCGCAGACCGTCGCCCAGCCGGTAATGCCCCGCCTTTTCGAGCCGCACCCCGAGCGCCCCGGCCATGGCGCTCATCGGCCAGCCGGCGTTGGGACTTTCGGTTTTGGCGTGGTCACGGGCTAAAATCCGCCAGGCCCCGCCTGCATCCCTCCGGCAAAAGACCGTAGCTATCAAAATTAGCAGCGCACTCAAGCGGGCGGGAATCAGGTTAGCGACGTCATCCAGCCGGGCGGCGAACTTACCGGAATACTCCCAGCGCCCGCGGTAGCCAATCATGGCGTCGAAGGTATTGATGACCCGGTAAGCCACCGCCCCGGGCAGGCCAAAAATCCCGAAATAGAAAAGCGGGGCGATAAAACTGTCGCTGGTGTTCTCGGCCACCGACTCCACCGCCGCCGCCGCAACCTGGCCCGAATCAAGGCTGGCGGTGTCCCGGCTCACCAGCGCGCCGAGACTCCGGCGCGCCTCGACCAGCCGGCCGGCCTGAAGGAGACGGCGCACCCGCCGCGCCGCCCGCAAAAGCCCGCGCAGGGAAAAGGTGAGCTTAAGCAAAATACCCGAGACGGGGACGTAGAGCCACGGACTGAGCGTCCGCAGGTAGGCCACCAGCCAGAAAGTCAGCAAAGCAGCGGCGCCGACGGTTACAAAGACACAGAGCGCCCCATAGACAAATTGCCAGGCGTGGCCTCCGGCGGGGGAAAGCTTCATCTCAAAACCGATGAGCTTGCCCAGCCAGGCGACGGGATGAACCGCGTTGGGCGGTTCGCCAAAGGTAATGTCCAGGAGCAGGGCAGTCACGATGATATAAACCGTTTCCATCTGAGCTTATAATAAAGCCTACTTTAATATAATCAAGCAGGCTTAATATTAACAGTCGCCGGAGAAGCTGTCAAGGCTATTGACAGGCGCAGAATGGGGGTTTATCATTGGCTGACACGCCAGGGGGGCATCAAGCGTGGCTGCTGGCAATCCCGCATTATATCGTGCTTTTTTTCCTCGGTATCGCGGTATTGGTATGTCTGGTGGTCGCCTGGTTCGCCATCCTGTTCACCGGCCGCTACCCGCGTGGCCTTTTCGATTTCATCGTTGGTGTCAATCGCTGGAGCTTGCGGGTCGATGCCTATGCGTTCATGCTGGTAACCGACCGCTACCCGCCCTTCAGCCTGGACTAGCTCCGGCTAGGACGGGAGAATCGAGCACCCGGGTGGCCGGACCGCCAGCACCGGGACGGTCGAACTGCGGATAAGCCGCTCGGCGGTGCTGCCGGCAAAAAAGCGGCTGATACCGGAGCGGCCGTGGGTGGCGAGGATAACCAAATCAACGCTATTGTCTCTGATAAACTCATTAAGTTGGTCAACAACCTGGCCGGAAAGCACCTCCGTCGCCACGGTAATCCCGGGCTGGTTCAGACGGTCGGCGGCCCCCTTGAGGTAGTCCCGGGCAACCCGGATACCTTCGTCTTCCAACCGGTTACGCTCCTCGGGGGGCAGGCCGGCCTCGGCGCCTTCGTAAAGGCGCAGTGGCGGCACCACCCGGACCAGGCTGATTTTCTCTTTCCCCTTGAGTAGCTTCGCCAGCGCGCCTGCGTGGGGCAGGACGCACTCGGCGAGTTCCGAGCCATCCAGTGGCACCATAATATGCCGGTACATTGCCTTTCCTTTCTTCCGGGGCAGTTAAAAACGGTTGCTCTTATAATAAACCATAAAGTCGCCCGCCCGTCCAGTGGGAGATACCCTCAAGGTTAAAATTTCGCTATTTGGCGCGGTATGGGTTAAAATGGAGAAAACAGCGAGAAAAGGGAGAATGGCGTGAAGCGGACAGGGTGGCTTACGAAAGATAATGATTGAAAAGCTCGCCGGCTCCGGCATAACACCGGAGTTTATCACCTTTGTTATTTCAGCTTTACCCGTCGCCGAGTCCCGGGTTTCTCTGCCACTGGCCATTAACCTTTTTGGCTTACCCTGGTATCAGGCAGTAGCGCCGGCCATCATCGGCAATCTTTTGCCGGTGCCGCTTTTACTCCTCTTCTTCGGCTCGCTGGGCAGGTTCCTGGGACGCTGGAAATACAGCCGTCCGGTAAGCAGATGGTTTGTGCAACGCGTTGAGCGGCGGGCGGAGGCAATCGAAAAGTACGGCACCATCGGGCTGCTGGTCTTCGTGGCCGTTCCCTTCCCCGGCACCGGTGCCTGGACAGGGGCGATGGCGGCTTCCTTGATGCGCCTGGGATTCCGCCGGTCATTCCTGGCTATCACCGGCGGGGTCATCGCCAGCGCCGCCATCATAACCGCGCTGTCACTGGCCGGCTGGACGGGCGCGGTCATCGCCGGAGTATCGCTCGTGAGCCTGGCGGTACTCTATTTCAGAAAGCGCTAGACTCCGGGCGGCTGCCCCGGAATAATCTTCACCGGCTCCATCTGGCCGGGGTCCTTGAGTTCAACCACCATCTCTTGCTGGTTACGCTCGCCGGTGACCAGCGACCGACCGGCCAGGTAGGTCTGCCTCATTATATTGGGGAAGTGATTGACGATGCCCTTATAATTTTCGTCAAGCCCGCTGTACATGCCGACGAAGCCGCAGCCGATGACGGTTTCCACCACGTTAATCTGGCGCATGAACAGTCCCTGGATAACGTGGTCGGTGACGTGCTCGTAGACCCGGGTGTTGAGCGAGCCCCAGGTGGCGATGACCAGGCCACGGCGCCCCGGTTTCGGCGGGGTCGCCATGCAGTATTCGTAACGTATCCAGCGCTCGACAAAGCTGGCTACCAGGCTTGTCTCCCAGTCGGTGTAGACGGGGAAGCTGACCATCAGGGCATCGGCCGCCTCGATTTTTTTGTAGGTCTCGGGCATGGCGTCGCCTACCGCGCAATAACCCTTGTGGTCGTGACCGGTCCTGTCCCGGGCGTCCTTGCAGTAGCGAAACTCGCGGTCGGGATACATTTTCTTCAGCTCGGTATAGTTTTCGTCAAGCAGGGTACTGAAGCACTTGCCGATGGGCAGCTCAATCAGGCGAATCGCTTCGACGCTTGCCCCGGCGTCGCGGGCGCCGCGCAGCGCCTCGGCCATCAGGGTATCCGAGTTACCGCCCTGGCGCGGACCGGCGGTAAAGGCCAGCACCTTCATCTGGTCGGGCGGCTTGGGGGGCGGTCCGGCATCGAGCGACACCCGCTTCACCAGCCGGGGAAAGGTGTAATACTCTTTGAGGTCGGAATAGACTGGTTTCATCTCCTCCTTGGTTGATTTTCCCGTCCCCAGCAGCTTACCGAAACGGAGCTCGTAGTTGGTGGGCAAGATGAACCTGGCAGCTTCGACCGCCAGGAACTTGTCGGCTTCGCTAATGCCCCGCTCCCGCATCATGGACTCCAGCACCCAGTAAATCTTGTTCGCGGTCGGCTCTCTGAGGATAGGGGCGACCCAGCCCAGCATGGTCTTCATGGCTTTTTCGGCATCGGGGGTCATTTTCGGCGTCAAATCGCACCTCTCTCGCTAAAAATCTCGGCGGTAATCTAGCTCCCGTCACATGCCACCGTCGCTTATTCTAGCACGCAAGCCAGGCTTGTACAACACCGGCATCAGAGTTGTGTTCCCGACGGGTTAAGGCTGGTTAAGGTTTACTAATAACGGTGGGCTATATTCGGCCAGGACTAGACCGACCCGGGGCTGAGCTGCGCAAGCTCTTCAATCGCCCGTTCCCTGATGGTTTCCAGGCTGACGCCCAACTCGGCCAGTTCCTCGGGGGTGAATACCTGGAATATCTGGACGATTGACTCGGCGGCGATTGCCTGCTTGAAATATTCTTCGCCTTTTTCGGTGAGAGACATGCGGTTGTGCTGGCTTTTGCGGGGGCTATTCAGTTTCCTGACCAGTCCCTGCTTTTCCAGTCTTTTCAAAAAGCTGGACATGGTGGAGGCATTCCGCAGCCGCCACCGGGCAATCTCACTGGATGTCGCCCGGTTGCCGAGTGCTTTGATAGCCAGCAGCACCGAGGCCAGCTTGGCCGAAAACCCGTGGCTGGCCATCTCTCTATCGCTGATTCTGACAAGAACGTCATGTGTCCGGCGGAGCTTGCGCCACAACGCCGCTTCGAGTTCACCTTCGCCGTATTTCCTGGCGGGAAGCTGACGGCCGGAGTCTATTCCCGGGCTGGCGTGGCGCAGAATTTCCAGGTATTCGCTCAGCTGGCGCAGCCTCCCGGGCAAAAAGGTGCTCGACTTAAGCGCCACCCGGACTAAAGCGTCACCCGGAATATCCGACCGGGGTTTATCGGCACCGGCAGAGTTTATGGCGGCGGTGACTTCGACAAGGATTTCACCGGCCCTCCTGGCGATACGCTGGATGTCAACTTCCGGCTCATCGTCCTGGTCTTGCCTGGGAAACATAACTTTGAAATCCCCCGCAAACTTGTTGACCGCCTCGCTGTAGAGTACTCCCAGATACATCTGCAGCCGCAGTTTCTCCTTCGGTGACAGGCTTGAGAAAATCTTGCCGACGGTGTCGGTTCCCAGCGTTTTGGGACTGAGCTTTTCGCCCTCTCTGGTCAGGGTAATCCTGATAACGTTCTTTCGGGTGGTGTCGGGGTGTTTGGTAACCAGGCCTTCCTTTTCCATATTCTTCAGGACCTGGGAAATGGTATGGGGCCGCCGGCAGCGCAGCCGGGCGATTTCGCCGGGAGTCGCCCGCTCGCCCAGCCGTCGCACCGCGTGCAGGGTCGCCTTATATTCGAGGTTGATATCATACTGCCGGAGCTCGCGGTTCCTGACCTTGATTAAGGCATCGTTGACCCTTTTCAGCAGTATCCAGGTCGCCAGATACCGGTTAACCGGCAACTCCGCGGCCGGGGTTTTTATCGTGTTAGACGTCTTCGTACGTTGCCCTCCGTCAGGCTCGCTTGCCTTCTGACCACCGATAATCGATGGCAAATTATACAATTCCCCGGCGACCTAATGCAAGTGGCGACACCGGAGTGAAATGGACAGACATCAGAGCTTGACAAATCGCTCTCCCACCCCCCATAATAGCAGTGGCCAGTTGATAGCCGATAGTCGGTATCTAACGGTCATAATCCCTTAACCAGTTCGAGTTTGGATTACCGGGTTATTTACTATTTGCTCAAGATGTTATAAAATCTATGGGACATTATTTCGCCTGATGCCGGAGCGGATTGGCTAGCGGCGCGGAATCCGGGAAGCAGGGCTAACTCAGTCTGGGAAGAGGAGCCTGGTATATGCAGAGATACCTCATTAGAAGGCTGTTATGGCTGATAGTCAATATCTGGATGATGGTTACCCTGCTCTTCTTCTTGATGTACGTCATACCGGGGGACGTTGCGATGGTGATGCTGGGGGAAGAGGGTGGGACAATTGACCCGGTGCAGTACGAGCTGCTGCGCGAGAGGCTCGGCCTTAACCGCCCGCTCCACGTCCAGTACGGCGAGTGGATATGGAATGCCCTTCAGGGGGACCTGGGGAGGTCCTACTGGACGGGGGCGCCGGTAGTCCAGGAGATGGGCATACGTTTCCCCTACACCATGGGGCTAACGGTTGTCGGCATGTTCTGGGTCACAATCATAGCCATACCGGTCGGTGTTATCTCGGCGCTAAACCGCGAAACCCTTATTGACTATGGCCTCAGGGGGTTTCAGATAACTTTTCTGGCAGCGCCCGGCTTCTGGATAGCCATCCTGGTACTGTCATTCCTGGCGGTAAATTTCCGGTGGCACCCCAGAATAGAATACGCCACGCTCTGGAGTGACCCCGTCACCGCCTTCCAGCAATACGCCTTGCCCGGCTTTATTCTGGGTCTGCACTCTTCCGCCAACAATGCCCGTATGCTGCGTTCTTCCATGCTGGAAATACTGGGGTCGGATTTTGTGCGTACCGCCCGGGCAAAAGGGCTGAAAGAGCGGACGGTCGTCTACGTCCATACCATGCGAAACGCTTTCCTGCCGGTGCTCGAGCTGTTCGGCTCGGATGTGCAAATGCTAATCAGCGGTACGATTGTTATGGAGATGGTATTCAACATTCCGGGGCTGGGCACACTGATGATATCCGCGGTAAATGCCCGGGACATCCCGCTGGTAACCGGCATCGCGGTTTACATCGGGCTTGTCATAATAGGTGTCAACCTGCTGCTCGACATCTTGTATGCGTTCGTTGACCCACGGATACATTATGACTAGGCGAAGGAGTAATGAGCAATGAGGGTTGGGGGTGCAAACGAGAAGCAGGCCAAGACAGCGAAACCCAGCCGCTGGCTTCGTTCTGCCCGGGCTATCTGGAGATTTTCTCAAGACTACCCGCTTGGCGCCTTATCCGCTTTTATTCTGTTCACCATGATTATGATAGCCATATTAGGCCCGTTACTCACCCCTTATGACCCGCTTACGCAAAACCTCCGGGAACGTCTGCAGCCGCCATCCCTAGCGCATCTGGCCGGCACCGACCAGTTCGGCCGTGACATCATGAGCCGGCTCATCATCGGTGCCAGGATGGCAATGTTCATCGGCTTCACCGCTTCCATTTCGAGAATCACCATCGGCGGCATAATCGGGATTATCAGTGCCTATGCAGGAAAAAAGACCGATATGATAATCCAGCGATTTATGGACACCTTCCAGGCCTTTCCCAACATGGTATTGATAATCGCCCTTATCGCGGTGCTCGGACCTTCTATCCCCAACCTGATTATCGCCATCACCGTACCCGGTCTCCCGGGGCCGAACCGGTTGACACGTTCTATCACACTCTCGGTCAGGGAACACCAGTTCATCGAGGCGGCCAGATCAATCGGCGCCACCCCGGCTCGCATAATATTTCTTCATATCGTGCCCCAGTGCGTTGCCGCCTATCTCATTTTATGGTCCGGCAGCCTAGGTGGCGCGATTCTTGCCGAATCCAGCCTGGGATTCCTCGGCCTGGGTGTGCCGCCACCCCATCCAGCCTGGGGAGCATCCCTGAATGAGGCGATGCGCATCCACGGCGCTCCCTGGACGGCCATCTTTCCGGGTCTCGCCATCACCGCCGCCGTGTTTGCCGCAAACCTCCTGGGCGATGCCCTGAGAGACGTCTGGGACCCGAGACTCAAGAGACTCTAGGCTGAATTCGCCCGATTAAAAATAGGGGCAGGCTCCTCAAAGCGACTTGCTTCAAAAAGCCTGCCCCGGGCTTCGTTCCACTACTCCTCACTTTTGGTTACCATCGCCAAACGACTCTTCTCAACCGAGAATGTCTAAAAGTCTACCACCCAACGCAAGAGGAGCTCGGGAACATTCGCTGGACTTTCTCGCGTCCATTAAACCTAACGCCACTCTTTGTCGGTGCTCTCCTTTCCTTTCAGTTCCATTCTAAGACTATTTCCGGAGGCTGTCTGTGACTTTTGTTACTAATCGGCTTATGACTCAAATGAAGGGTTGACGGCGTTACCTGAGGCAGGTACGATTATATCAGGATTGGAGGTTGGATATGGAAAGCGCCCTGTTACTTATCGAGCAAATCATACGGGAGCATGGGACTTACCTCGAAAAACTCGAAACGATGGAGCGGGTGACCAACGATGCCGAAGCGCTTTACAGTTTGAAACAGTCCCAGGAAGAGTTCGTACCAGGCCGCCTGGACCAGAAGGCTATTTTGGAGAAGCTCAAGGAGCTGGTCGGCCTGGTGAGCGAGGGGCTTGAGGCTCACTTCGAACGTGAGGAAACCGCCCTCGTGACGGCATTCAAAAAGGCCGGGGATGCGAAACTCATCGCGGCTTTCAATACCCTTTTGCTGGAGCACAAGGATTTAAGGGACCGCTTCGCTCTAACCCGGGAGAGGCTTCGCCATCTGGCCGGGGGTGAAATGTCCCGCCACATCTGGGAAGCCAGCGCCCACGATATGCGCGCCCACATCAACCACACGCGGAAACTGCTGGCGGCGCACGCCGGGGTTGAGGAGGAACTTCTCGGCGACCTGCGTCGGTTGCTCAGCGGGGGAAGATAGCCGGGCCACCAGGAGGTAATCACATGAAAGACTATGATGTCGTCGTCGTCGGCTCGGGGTGCGGTATGAATATCGTCGAGGAGGCCATTGAGCACGGCCTGCGAGTCGCCCTGATAGACCGGGGCCCGCTCGGCGGCACCTGTCCCAACCTGGGCTGCATCCCCTCCAAGCTGCTCATTTTCCCCGCCGACCGCATCGTCGAGGTTCAGGAGTCGGGCAAACTGGGCATCGAAGCCGACGTAAAGAAGGTTGATTTCGCGGCCATCATGGAGCGGATGCGACAGTACCTCCGCCGCAACTTAGAGCACATGCGTCAGGGAATCGCGAATATCGAAACACTGGGCTACTACCAGGGCACGGGACGTTTCAGCGACCAGCACACCCTTGAGGTCAACGGGGAACAGCTCAAGGGGAAAAAGATATTCCTCGCCTCAGGCTCGCGGCCACTCATCCCGCCCATCAAGGGGCTGGAGAGTGCGGGTTACCTCACCAACGAAACGCTGCTTGAGCTTAAAGAGAAGCCCAAAAGCCTCATCATCATCGGCGGCGGCTACGTCGCCGTCGAGTACGGGCACTTTTTTGCGGCGATGGGCACGGCGGTTACCATCCTGGAGATGACCGACCGCCTGGTGCTCGCCGAAGAGCCGGAAATCGCCGCCCTGCTCAAAAAAGAGCTTGGCCGCCGCATGGCGGTGCACACCGGCGTACTGGTTGAAGAGGTAAAGCGCGGCGAAGCGGGCGTCAGCGTGGTGGCAAACGACCTGAAGGCGAACGTTAAGCGAGAGTTCAGCGCCGAGCAGGTGCTGGTGGCGGTGGGGCGCCGCTCAAACGCCGATACCCTGAACGTCGGCGCGGCCGGGATTGAGCTGGACAAACGCGGTTTCATCAGGGTGGACGATTACCTTGAGACTACCGCCAAAAACATCTTTGCGGTGGGCGATGCCAACGGCCGCGAGATGTTCACCCACACCGCCAACCGCGAAGCGATGCTCGTCGCCGACAACACCATTCATAACCAGCATAACAAGATGGACTACCACGCTGCCCCCCACGCCGTCTTTTCCCACCCGCAGATTGCCTCGGTGGGACTGACCGAAGCCGCCGCCCGGCAGAATTTCAAGGTCATGGTAGGAAGAGCGAACTACTCGGACGTCGCCAAGGGCGAGGCGATGATGGAGCAAAGCGGCTTCGCTAAAGCGGTCATCGCCGCCGACACCGGCAAAATCGTGGGCTTTCACATTATCGGCCCCGAAGCCCCGACCTTGATTCAGGAAATCATCAACGCCATGGCTGCCGGCGGCGACGCCGACCACATCGGGGCGGGTGTCCACATTCACCCGGCGATGCCCGAGCTTATCGTGGCGGCGCTGAACAACCTGAGCGACAGCGGGGGGCTTTAGCGGGCACAAAAATACTTTATCCGGCGGGGCTGATAAGAACAGGAGGAAGAACTAGACTTCCAGCTTGACGGTATCCCCTTCGATTTTTACCTGATAAGTCTTAAGGGGCCGGGGGGAACGCAGCAACTTGCCGAGCGCCAGCATCGGACCTGACCAGTTTGTCCAGCGGACAACGCGGCCATCACTGAGGTCGAACCGGGAGCCGTGCCGCGGGCAGGTCACAATCGTGCCTTCGAGAGTGCCGTCGGCGAGCCGCCCGCCGAGATGGGGACAGACGTTGCGCGCGGCGTAAAACTGCCCGGCGACCCTTGCCACCAGGACTTCTCTACCGCCGATGTTCGCGGCTCTCATCTCGCCGTCTTTCATCTCGCCCGTCTTCACGGTATATTCTGCCATCGCTGCCTCCCGAAACCCGCCGGCGTTCTAGGCGAAATACTTGCCGATTTTCCGCAGGTTCTTTTTGACCTCTTCGACGACCTTTTCGGTGTGCGCCACCGCCCGGTCGCTGGCCGCTTCCTCAAAAGGTGGCCTTACATCAACTTTGAAATCGGCTATGCCCGCCACCAGGCTCATCCAGGCATAGGGCAGGACTTCAAGGTTATACCCCGAACCCAGGATGTCAATGTGGCGGCCGGCGCAGACTTCGGCGAGCTTCCTCACCTTGCGGCCAATCATATTGAAACCGGCTACCGTCAGCCCCAGGCCGGTGAGATCATCGGCGAAGTGGGGGTCGGAGCCGCCGTTCCTGACGATAATCTGCGGCTGGAACTTCCAGACAACCGGCTCTATCAGCTCGTCAAAAACCAGCTCGTAGGAGCGGTCGCCGGCGCCCGGCGGCACCGGGATGTTCACCGTGTAGCCCAGCCCCGGCCCACGACCGAGCTCGCTGGCGAACCCCGTGCCGGGGTAGAGGGTGCGCGGGTCCTGGTGGATGTCAATCAGCAGCACCCGGTCGCTCTCGTAGAAATATTCGGCGGTGCCGTTGCCGGCATGGGCATCAGTGTCGAGCACCAGCACCCTTTCCAGCCCGTATTTCTCAAGCAGGTGTTTTGCGGTAAAGGCCACGTCATTGTAGATGCAGAACCCTTCGCCGTAGCCGGGCTTGGCGTGGTGCAAGCCGCCGAAGCAGAGCGCCCCGGGGTATTCGCCGGCCATCACCAGCTCGCAAGCTCGCTTCTCCAGGCCGATGATGAGGCGGGCGGCCTCTTCCAGCTTACCCGGCCGACCCTGCGGCAGGTTGTCCATCGAGTGGTAGCGGCCAAAGCGCGACTGGGATACGGTCAGTCCGGCATGCGCCGCCCGGAAATATTCGCGGGTGAAGTCAATGTATTCCTGGGTGCAGATGAGACGCAGGTCTTCGTCACCAACGGCCTCCCCCGGGAAAAAGCGGTAATTGCCATCCTCCGGCAGGGTCTTTTTGAGAAATTCGGGGAATATTCGGAAACGATTGCCCTGGAGAGGATGTCCGGGGCCGAAATCGTATTCCTGGAGACCTTCGTGGTACATCACTGCCAGCATCGCTCGAACCTCCGGGCAAGACTTTGCCAGATGTGCTAAAATCTTCTCTGGCAACATGATACCACAGGCCGTTCCGGGGTGCTGACCTTTTCGGATGGTTTCATCCCTGGCTTGAAGATGGGACTAGGGCTTTATGCGAACGATTTTGCGGTTGATGGTCTTCACCCGGAAATACTGGCCATGGCTACTGCTGGCTTTCCTCTGCCTGATAGCCAACACCGTCTTCAGCCTGGCAATTCCCCGGATGCTGGGCATCGGCATTGACACCGCCCTCGGCCAGGGAGAGCGCGGCTTCCTGGTGGTGGCGGCACTGGTGGTGCTCGGCGCCAGCATCCTGCGCGGGCTTTCCGGCTACGGCAACACCTATTTCAGCGAGGTCATCTCGCAGAAGACCGCCTACGACATACGCAATGCCCTCTACAACCGGCTGCAGCACCTGAGCTTCGCCTACCACGACCAGAGCCAGACGGGGCAACTGATGTCGCGGGCGACGGTTGACGTGGATGCCATCCAGATGTTTTTCGGCCGGGGAATACTGTCGCTGGCCGAGGTCGCGATACTGTCCCTCGGCATTTCCTACGTTCTCATCGCCCTGAACTGGCAGCTGGCACTGCTTACCCTGGCTTTTATGCCGCTTGTCGGCTGGCGAGCGCTGAATCTGGGCAGCCATCTCCGCCCCATCTGGCTCAAAATCCAGCGGCTTATGGGCATCCTGGGCGCTATCCTGGAAGAGAACCTGACCGGCGTGAGAATCGTCAAAGCTTTTTCGCGCCAGCCCCAGGAAAGCCAGAAGTTCGCCGCCCAGGCAACCCACCTTTACGACGAGCACATCAACCTGGCACGTCTACGGGCCTTCAACGTGCCGATGATGGTCTTTCTCATCAGCCTGCCGGTGTCGCTCATCCTCTGGTACGGCGGCCGTCAGGTCATCGCCGGCGGCCTCACCATTGGCGATGTGACCCAGTTCATTCTTTACATCGGCATGCTGGCGATGCCCATCAGGCGTCTTGCCTTCATGACCACCGTCCTCTCCCGCACCGCCTCGGCGGGGCAGCGCATCCTGGAGATACTCGACGCCCACTCCGAAGTAAAAGAGAAACCGGATGCTATCGAGCTGAGCAACTCCGCGGGCGAAGTCCGGTTCGAAGGTGTCAGCTTCAGCTACGGCGCGAACGAGACGGTGCTCAAACGCGTTAGCTTCAGGGTGCAGCCGGGGGAACTGGTAGCCCTGCTGGGCGGTTCGGGCAGCGGCAAGAGCACCATCGCCCATCTTATTCCCCGGTTTTACGACCCGACCGAAGGCCGCATCAGCATTGACGGCACCGACATCCGCGACCTGACTCTGGCTTCGCTGCGCCGCAATGTGGGCATTGTGCAGCAGAACGTCTTTCTTTTCTCGGCCTCGGTCAGGGACAACATCGCTTACGGGGCGCTGGAGGCTACCGATGAGCAGGTCGTAGCCGCCGCCAAAGCGGCTTACCTGCACGATTTTATTCAGGGACTCGCCGAGGGCTACGACACCTGGGTGGGTGAGAGGGGCGTTACTCTCTCCGGCGGCGAAAAACAGCGCCTGGTAATCGCCCGCACCCTGCTCACCAATCCCAAAATCCTCATTCTGGATGACTCCACTTCCAGCGTGGATGCCGAGACGGAGCGCCTCATTTACCGGGCGCTCAGCGAGCTGATAAAAGGCCGGACGACGTTCATCATCACCCACCGCCTCCAGGTCATGCGGAATGCCGACCTCATCCTGATGCTAAAAGACGGCGAGGTCGTCGAACAGGGCAAGCATACTGAACTGATGTCCCTGGGCGGCTATTACCGGCAGGTGTACCAGTCGCAACTCCTGGCGGACCGCGAGGAGAAACCCCAACTATGAGCTATTATCATATGGGTGCCGCCCCCTTCGCCGGCGGCCACCACGGCCGGGACGAAACCGCCGGCAAGATATACGACAGCCGGGTTATCGCGCGGCTGCCCCCCTATCTGGCGCCGGTCAAAGGCTGGCTCGGGGTGGCGGCAGGCGGAGTGCTGGTGCGCTCGGCGGCGCAGCTGACGGTGCCATACCTGGTAGCGGTCGCCACCGACCGCTTCATACAGGCCGGCGACTTTGCCGGTCTCAACGTCATCGTGGCTATCTTCGTGGGGATGTCCCTGCTCATCTGGGGCGGCAGCTACCTGGAAACCAGGTTTCTGGCCTACGCCGGCCAGTCGGTGCTCTTCCGCATGCGCAACGAGATGTTCGACCACCTGCAGAAGCTCTCGCTGAGCTACTTCGACCGCAACAAGGTGGGCACCATCATGTCACGTGTCCAGAATGATGTCAGCCAGCTCCAGGAAATGCTCACCCAAGGCATACTGACCATCATCACGAGTTTCTTAACCCTGGTGGGCATCGCCGTGGTCATGATTATTTTGAATGCCAAGCTGGCGCTGCTCACTCTCACCGTGGTGCCGGTACTGGGGCTGGTGCTCTTTGTCTGGCAGCGCTACGCCCGGCGGGCTTTCTTACGGGTGCGGCAGGCGATTGCGGTCGTCAACGCCCAGCTCCAGGAAAGCATCGCCGGCATCAGGGTGACCCAGAGCCTCTCCCGGGAAGACGAGAACTTCCGGCAGTTCGACAGCGCCAACCGGGCGCACCTCGACGCCAACATCGAGGCCGTCCGGCTGCAGGCCTTTATGATGCCCACCGTCCAGGTGCTGACCGCCGCCGCCTACGGCCTGGTCATCGTCTTCGGCGGCTTCCAGGTGCTCGAAGGGACGCTCGGGGCAGGCGTGCTCGTCGGCTTTCTGCTCTACATCCAGCGCTTCTTCGACCCGGTACTCGAACTGACGATAATGTACACCGATTTGCAGCGTTCCATGGCCTCGGGGGCGCGCATTTTCGAACTGCTCGACATTAAACCCGAGATTATAGATAGGGAAAAGGCAATCGAGCTGCCCCGGGTCAGGGGCGAGGTCAAATTCGACCGGGTCAGCTTCAGCTACCTGCCCGGGGTTGAGGTGCTCCACGAAGTTACCCTTACCGTCTTGCCGGGCGAGACCCTGGCCATCGTGGGGCCTACCGGGGCGGGCAAGAGCAGCCTGATGAACCTGGCCACCCGCCTCTACGAGGCGACTAAAGGCGAGGTTACGATTGACGACTACAACGTAAAGGATGTGACCCAGGCGTCACTGCGACGGCAGATTGGCATCGTCCCCCAGGACCCCTTCCTCTTTTCCGGCACCATCGAAGACAACATCAGGTACGGCCACCTTGAAGCCGACCACGAAGCAGTCGTAAAGGCCGCCACCATCGCCGGTGCCCACGCCTTCATCAAGAACCTCGAACGCGGCTACGAAACGCCGGTCGGCGAACGGGGCGGTAACTTAAGTGCCGGCGAGCGCCAGCTCATCTGCCTGGCCCGGGCAATCCTGTCCGACCCGCCGATTTTGATTTTAGACGAGGCCACCTCAAGCGTAGATACCGAGACCGAGCGCATCATGCAGGCGTCACTGGGCCGTCTGGCGGGCAAACGCACCTGTCTCATCATCGCCCACCGGCTCTCCACCGTAACCGGCGCCGACCGCATCGTCGTCCTGGAAAAGGGCAAAATCGCCGAGACAGGCAATCACCGGGAACTCCTGGCAAAAAAAGGCCTCTACTACCAGATGTTCGAAGCCTTGAGAAGGTCCGAATCAGTCTGAAAAGACGCTCAGGTGGCGGCGGCTTCCTCGATTACCGGCAGGGTAAAGGTAAAGAGGCTGCCTTTGCCCGGTTCGCTTAAGGCCTCGATGGTACCGCCGTGGGCCTCGACCAGTCGCCTGGCGATGGTCAGCCCCAGGCCGCTGCCGCCGGTAGCGCGGGTGCGGGACCGGTCCACCCTGTAAAAACGCTCGAAAATATTGGGCAGGTCTTCGGGCGGGATACCCTCGCCGGTATCGCTCACACTGACCTTTACCCGGTCGCCCGGCTTTTCCGCGGCGACGATGATGCTGCCACCCGCCGGGGTATGGGCAATGGCATTGTCCAGGAGGTTACGCAGCACCTGGCCGATGCGCTGTCGGTCAACATTCACCCGGGGCAGCCCCCGGGGAACCTGGCTGGTGACGGTGACCTGCTTTTTTGTCGCCTGAGCGCCGGCGGCGGCCACCGCCTGCCCCACCAGCGCGGCAACACTCTCCGGCTGGAAATCCAGCCCAAGCTCGCCCGCCTCGGCCAGGCTCAGCTCCTGGAGGTCGCTAACCAGCCGCGCAAGCGTGGCCGCCTCTTCGTCAATGGAACGGATTAAGTCGGCGTCCGGCTGCTTGAGGCCTTCCTGGACGGCTTCAAGGTAGCCCCGAATGTTGGTCAGAGGGGTTCTCAGCTCATGGGCAATATCGACGACCATGTTACGCCGCAGCCGCTCGGTCTTCTCCATCTCATCGGCCATAGCATTAAAGGCCCGGGCAAGCTCGCCGATTTCATCCCTTTCCTTGAAGGTGACTCGCTGCGAGAGGTCTCCCTGTCCCAGCTCTCGCGCGGCGGCGGCCAGCGTCTTGACCGGCGCCGAAATGCGGCGGGAGAGAAAATAGGTGAACAGGAAAGCGATGCCAATCGCCAGGAGCGCCCCCCAGAGAAGGTAGCGCCTGATTGCCTGGGCGAGACTCTCCGGCGAGGGAAAGACGATTGATGGGTCGGGGCTTATGTAAAGCATGCCGGGCACGGCCCCTTGCCGGATACCGACTATACCCCCTTCCAGCAACAGCGGCCTGCCGGGAGGTTCCGGCCGATAGGTCTGCCCCAGCAGCTCACCATCGGAATCGGCCACGACCGTACCGGCGGGGTCGGTCAGTATGATGCGGCGACCGTAGAGGCTGCCCCACTGCTCAACGTCGGTTTGAATACCTTCCCAGCTGTTGTGCACTCGGTAGTAGCGGCCAAGCTCAACGGCTACCCGGCTCAGACGCACCTGCTGGTCGAGCTCGCCATACTGGCGCACTTCGCCGCCGGTGGTCTGCCTTACGAAGAGGAAGACGGCGCCCACCGCGACCAGGATTACCAGGGCAAAGGCAAGCATGAGGCGGAGCCGCAAACCGTGGAACATCTACACCTCTTGAAATTTGTAGCCCGCCCCGTACACCGTCCGGATGAAGGCGGGGCGGGCGGGGTCGGGCTCGAGCTTGCGGCGCAGGTTCAGGATGTGGACGTCAATCGTGCGGTCAAAGCCCTCGTAGGCGTAGCCCATGGCTTTTTCAATCAGCTCCGCCCGGCTGAATACCCTGCCCGGCTCTTTGACCAGTACCCCCAGCAGCTTGAACTCGACCGCCGTCAGGGCAAGTGGCCGGCCGGCAAGGTTTGCCGTCCGCTTGAGAAAGTCCAGCACCAGTTCGCCGCGCT
>QZJL01000065.1 GCA_003599745.1 Dehalococcoidia bacterium
CCGCGTCCTCGGGGACCTCGGGGTCCTTCAATGCCTCGTCGAGAATCGCCGCCGCTCTCTCATGCTGAGAGGACTGGTTCAAGGCCTGGATGAGGTTCACCCGCATCTGGAGCACCTGCGGGTGTTGCTCCCCAAGCATGTTCCTCCAGCCGTCGAGAGCCCTGCCGTAGACGTCGGCGGCCGCCTCCATCCGCCCCGTCCGAGCGTAGAGATCGCCCAGGTAATTCGCCGTCCCGGCCGAAATGGAATGATTCGGGCCCAGGGTGCGCATGCAGCGCTCCAGGCCGTCCTCGAGCAGCTTTTCGGCTTCCTCCCATTGGCCCGTTCTCAACCGAATGTCGGCCAGGTGGATCTGGCTGTGGAGCGCCGCCGGGTGATCCGGGCCCAGCCTGCGCCGGTAATCCTCGAAGGTGGCGCGATACAGCTCATCGCTCTTTTCGGGCATGCCCTGTTCATTGTAAATCATGGCGAGCTGGTCGAGGACCTCGGCGTTGAGGCCCTCGGCCAGGTAATCGTTGGCCTGCGCTTCCTCGTAAAAGCGTATCACCTGCTTCAGGAGCGCCTCGGCCTCGGCAAAACGGCCTCGCCTGTGGTTCAGGACCGCCAGATTCCGGAGCGTCACGTTAGTGTACTGGTGGTTTTCACCCAGGACCCGGAGGGACCTTTCCCGGCACTCGGTAAGGATTCGCTCCGCCTCCTCCAGGCGGCCCCTCAAAAGATAGAAGTTTCCCAGGTGCATCATGCAATGGACCGCGGCCTCGTGGTCCTCGGACAGCTCATGCCTGCAGCGGTCCAGCGTGGCCAGGTATAGGCCTTCGGCCTTCTCATCCATTCCGCTTTGCATGTAGAGGAGGGCCAGGTGGTCCATGCAGGCGGCGGTCCTCGCGTCCGAGTCCCCGTGCATGATCACCTGGTGCTCCAGCACTTGCTCCTGCATGGCGATCGCTTCCTGCATCCGGGACTGGTGCGCATACAGGCGCGCCATCGCGTCGACGATGCCTATGGTGGCGCAGTCCTGCTCTCCGCAGGCAAGGGTCGAGAGATCGAGGGCCCTCTTCAGGTGGGGCTCGGCCTCTTCCAGTCGGCCCAGATCGAAGTAGATTTTCCCCAGCGTCAGCACGGTGTTGGAAATGATGGAGAGTCCGGCGGCGCCGGTTTTGGTGGCGAACATTTGTTACCCCGGTCTGGTGGAGTGGTTATCGCACCTGAAGGGAATATTTCCCGAGAATAATAGCACACCCGGCCGGATATTACCAGCCAGACAGTTGATTTGACAGCAAGCTTTTTCAATTCTATCATAATCATAAATCTTTAAAATTTCTGCAAATTCCGCAAATCTTTTTATACGGGAGGGTTTATGAACGACACTTTGCTTAAAGCCTGCCGGGGCGAGCCGGTGCCCTATACCCCGGTCTGGATGATGCGCCAGGGGGGGCGCTTCATCCCCAGATACCGCGAACTGGTGGCTAAGAATGGCTTTTTAACGGTGTGCCGTACGCCGGAGCTGGCCGCCGAGGCCACCATACTGCCGCTAAGCGTGGTGGACGTTGACAGCGTCATCCTCTTTTCCGACATCCTCACCACCGCCGAGCCGATGGGCATGCCTTTAAGGTATGAGGATGCCACCGGCCCGCACTTTATCAGCCCGGTGCGCACTAAGGCCGACGTTGACCGGCTGGTTATCCCCGACCCCGAGGAGAAGCTGGGTTTCATGATGGCGGCGGCTAAAATCGTCGCCCGCGAGCTAAAGGGCAAGGTGCCCGACATCGGCTTTGCCGGGGCGCCTTTCACGATGGCGGCCTACATGGTCGAAGGCGGGGCTTCCACCCGCTTTTTCTATCCCCGCAAGATGATGTTCGAAGCGCCGGAGGTCTTTACCGCGCTGGTGGGCAAGGTAGCCAGGCTCACCACCGAATACCTTCGCGGTCAAATCAAGGCCGGGGTTGACGCCATCATGTTCTTCGATTCCCTGGCGAAAATCATCGGCCCGGCAGAGTACGCCCGCTTTGCCCTGCCCTTTATGAAAGAAAGCATCGCCGCGCTGCGGGGTGAAGGCGTGCCCATCATCTACTACGTTAACGGCGCCGCTCCCCTGCTCGACCTGGTAAAACAGACCAGACCGGACGTGGTGGCGCTCGACTACCGGGTGAACCTGGGCTGGGCGGCGAAGCAGCTGGGCAAGGACTTCGCCGTCCAGGGCAACCTCGACCCCTACGCCCTGCTCGCCCCGCCGGAAGAGATGGAGGCGCGGGTCAAGGAAATCCTCGATGAGGGTAAAAGCGCTAAAGGGCATGTCTTTAACCTGGGGGACGGCATCCAGCCTGAAACGACCATCGAGCAGGCCAAGCGGCTGGTGGACGCGGTGCACAGATTGAGCCGGAGATAGAGGGTTGAAACTTCACCTGGTGCAGATGCATCCTGAGATAAACGACAGGCTAGCCAATCTCGAAAAGGTGCTGGGTTATGTCGAGCGGGGCGTCAAGGCAGGAGCGGATATAATCGCCTTCGGGGAATGCGCCCTCAACGGCTACGACACCACCGGCGCGGTGGGCTACGAAGCCATGGCCGAACCGGTGCCGGGTCCGGCCACCGAAGCCGTCAGCCGCCTGCTCAAAGGCAAGCGTACTCTCGTGCTGCTGGGCATGGCCGAGCGCGTCCGCGACGATATTTATAACGCCGCCCCGCTTATCGGGGCGGATGGCGTTATCGGCACCGCCCGCAAGCTTTATCTCGTTGCTATGAAATCCAAGACTTCGGGGAAGACGCACAACGAGAAACTCATCTTCAAGCCCGGCGAGCGCATCGCCATCTTCGACACCGAATTTGGCCGCATCGGGGTGCAGATTTGCCTCGATAACCGCCATCCTGAGATTGCCTATGCCCAGGCGCTGGCGGGCTGCTGGCTGAAATTGCGCCCCTCCGCCGGGCCGCACCGCGCCGGGCAGCCGCTCACCAGCCCGCTCGACCTGGGGCGCGCCATCGAAACCCAGATGTGTGACGGCTACATCAACATCGTGGGCGACCAAGCCGGGACATGGTATCGCGGCGGCACGCAGGTTATCCTGGGTAGCAAAGGCGTGGTAAAGCAAGCATCGGCTGGCCTGGAGGCGGTCGAGGAAGTGCTGGAGTACGAAATCACCAAAGAAGAGGTTTACCGGGCAAGGGGTACCTGGCACAATGTCCGCGAGACCCGCCCCGACCTGCTGGAGCAGCTCTGGCGGATTGCCAGCCAATACCAGAGCGGAGGGTAGTGTATCATTTTGGGATCGCAATACACCGGTTTGTCATTGCGAGCCATCCGGAAGGAGGCGAAACAATCTGGGTGGGGAGGAAAGACCTTTGTAATTCGTCATGATACCCCGCATCCCAGATTGCCACGTCGCTTCGCTCCTCGCAATGACATGGGAGATTGGCCTGGGAATATCAAGAATATATTGAAACACTACCGAGCGGAGAATAGTTAATACAAGGAGAGTACCTATGAGCGCTAACGAAGTTACCGGATGGCGCTGGCCGGAGGAGTTCCCTATCATCGCGGGTAGCGGGGTGGGCGTCGCGGTGGCTAAAAGCTGGGGCGGGGTGCTCAGCGCCGATACCGGCATGAGGGTGCGGGTGGCCGCCGAGGATAACGTCGTCCACCGGCTGCGCTATGTCGCAAATGGCCTGTTCCACATCACCGCCGGGGGCACTGCCAAAACCCGCCAGATGCTGGTAGCCGAGCCGGCTTTCGCCTGGCGCGACGGCGGGCCTTTCCCGGTGAGGGTGGCCTGGTCACAGTCCCGCGACAACGCCGGTTTCATCGTGCGCGCCGATTCCCGCATCAAGACGATTTACGACATCAAGCCGGGCACCCGTATGGTGAGGCTTTCTGCCGCCGCTACCTCGCCGATTTACGACTTGCTCCTTGCCTGGGCAAAAGTACGCAAAGACGAGATTACCTGGATTGCGCCGAAAAACGCCGACGACAAGATACCGGCGGTGATGGACGGGCGGGCCGACCTCTCGTTCGCCATCCCCACCTCGGCGCCGGTCTACCAGGCCGAGAAGACGCCGCCGGGCATCCGCTGGATTGAGCTCAACGCCGCCGAAGACCCCGAGGGCGCCCGCCGCGCCCGGGCGGTTGACCCCCTCATCAACTTCGCTCCCATCATCAACGGCGTGCCCTCCAGCCTCGGCGTCTGGGGCACCTGCGGCATCAGCCTCTACACCACCCGGGCGGCGACCGACGAAGACCTCGTCTATCACCTGGCGAAGTGGCTCGACGAAAACTGGGCGAAGTACCGTGACTTGCACTCCTGGAACAAGTATATGACCCGCGAGGTGCTGGTGCAGGAGCTGGAACATACTTTTCTGCCCTGCCACCCAGGACTGGTCAGGTATCTGGAAGAGCTTGGTCTCTGGACGGAGGCTCACCAGCGCCGCCAGAAAGAAAACATCGCCCTGGTTGACCGCTACCGCGAGGCTTACCGGGCGGCGATTGACATCGCCGATGATAAGGAAATCGTGGTCTCCCCGGATAGTGAGAAATGGCTTGCGCTCTGGGAGAGCCGGAAAAAAGCCCTCGGCCTGCCCGATTTTCATACCTCCGACAGTTTATAGTGTCCCGTTGCAGAATTAGCGGCTACTATGCGAGCCGCGCATGTGAGCCGTTAGCCTGCCCTGAGCGAAGCCGAAGGGAACTATCGGCTCGCCCTTCGACAATCTCAGGGCGAACGGACTATTATGTCTACATACACAGTCAAGCACCAGCCTCTTTTGTCTTCGGGCGGCGCCCTGCGCTATAATGGTTTTTCGGAAATCCGTTCCCTTGGAGCGTCTTTACGAGGAGGTCACGCGAATATGACACCCCGGCTTACGCCCGATGCCCAGCAGGCTTATAAAGAGGTCCTCGAAACCTTTCCCGCCATATTACACCCGGATAAAACCGCCCGTATTGACTGGCTGGTCGGCCTCCAGATGGCGCAAAAAGGGGTTGCCGAAGGCGATAGAGAGATGGTTATCACCGCCGCCCGGTTTATCTCGCGCCCCAGTTCGAAGGCCCGCTACGACAAGATGATGGGCATCGGCGAGACGCGCGAGACCGTCAAGACCGGCTATCAAACGCTGGAAGGTTATTACCGGCGTCCCCGAGAGGTAAAGCGCTGGCCGCCGGTAGTCGCCAAAACTACCAAACCGGCCAGCGAGATGAAAATACTGGCCTTCTGCGCCAGCGACCGCAAGGAAGGCAACAGCGATATGCTGGTGAGCGAAGCGGCGCGCGGCGCAACCGATGCCGGGGCGGCTCTGCTCGACAAAATCTATCTACCCGACCTGAATATCAAGCACTGCCAGAATTTCTACATGCAGCGGGACATCGTGGGTGTCTGGGAAATTGACCCTGATATGGCTTTCAACTACTGCGATTATTCCTGCGGCTTCAAAGGGCTTAAAGAAAAAGGCACCTGCACGCTTGACGATGATATGCCCGAAGTCTATGAGAAGATCAAGGCGGCGGACGCCATCATCTTCGGTTTCCCCATCATCAACGGCTGGGAGGGCGAGGTCGTCACCGGTTTCCAGGAGCGCTGGCAGCGCTACACCGGCTGTGTCATCACCGACCGCGCCGGCGAGGGGCGGCGGGCGATGGTCATCGGCACCTGGGGCACCGGCGACATCCAGGCTTACGACAACATCGTCGAGGTGGTCATCAACCGCCTTAACACCTTTAAATATAACGTGGTCGAGGCGATTTCGGCCTGCGGCTTTGCGGGGCTGCTCAGCGGGCTTGACGGAGATGGCAAGGGCATCATCAAACGCTACCCCGAAGAGATGAAAAAGGCCTATCTCGCTGGCCGCAACCTGGTAACCGGGGAATTCGGCTCGTAGCTTCGGGAAGAATTATCAGCCCTGAAATCCTCACTCTCAGGGATTTGATAAGACACCCCGAAGCCTAAGCAGGATGTCTCCCGCGCCTCTATACACCCAGAAAGCGCCGGACTTCTTTCTCAAACCGCGCCGGGTTGTCGCGGTGGACGTAGTGACCCGCACCCTCGATGTTGACCAGCCTGGCGTTTGGCATTTCCGCTAGCATCCTCAGAGCGACCTCCTCATTGAGAATGTCGCTTTCCTGGCCTCGCAATATCAATACCGGGCAGCTAACCTGCCTAAGCATCTGCCATTTCTCCTCGCTTGAGGCCGGGCCAGTCTTTTTGGTGCCAAGTTCGATGAACATCTGGTGCTGTTTCCAGGTGAAGCGGCCATCGGGTAACTTACGGGTGAGGTGCGCGGCTTCCTGCCCGAGCAGGTCGCGCGGCGCATAGGGGTCGGCAGCTTCGAGGTAGGCAACTACCCCGTCAAGCGTGGGATAGGTGTCTTTTTTCGCCGCCCGCATCCGGGCGCTTCTTGCCTCGACGCGGCGGCTCATCTCCGGGCCGATGTCCACGACTACCAGGCAAGATACTTTTTCGGGATGGGCGGCAGCGTATTTCAAGGCCACGTTGCCGCCCATTGAGTGCCCGATGAGGCTCACCTGCTCCAAATGCAAAGTCTCGATAAAGGCAGTGAGATCGCCGGCTAAATGTTCGTTTTTGTATCGCTTCTCTTCCGACCACTGGCTGTCACCGTGTCCGCGGAAGTCGAGAGCCAGAACGTAAGGATTGCTGGCTATCTTGTTAGCAAAGGGGAGCCAGGTAGCAGCGCAGTTATTGAAGCCGTGCAGCAGGATGATAGCTTCTTTAGCGGGCTTGCCCCATTCGAGATAGTGCAGACGCAGCCCGTTGATGGTGATGAATTTGTCCTGGTGAGACTCTTGCCCCATTTTTCTCCCCTTACGCTAACCGATAAAGTAGCCCCCGCCGGAGAAGATAAAGTAGCCTCCCAGCCCCACCAGCGCCAGGCCGCAGAAGATGAAGACCCAGCGATAGACCGCATCGCTTATGACCTTGCGCCCGGTAGCGACGACGAAGGCCACCAGGGCGTACCAGCCTAGGTCGGCCAGGATATGGCCGGTGTAGAAAGAAGCGATGCCCCAGCCTCCCAGCTTCAGCGCCCACAGAAGGTAGCTTGCCCCGATGGTTACCCACCAGATGAAAAAATAGGGGTTGGCGGCGCTCCCCAGTACGCCGATGACAACTCCCTGCCGGCGGCGCCGATTTTCAGGCGGGTCGGCGGTGGGTAGGGTCATCCGGCGGCGTGCCCTTGCCAGGATACCGAACCCCATTACTATAAGAACAATTCCCCCGGCGATGCCGATGACGGCGGGGAGCATCCCTTCGCCGCTCAGCTGGCGCAGCCCCAGCACCAGGACGGCTAAAATGGCTATCTCCAGGACGCCGTGCCCCAGGATGAGCAGCGGCCCGGCCCAGAAGCCGCGCCGGGCGGCCTGGGCAATGGTGAGCGCCAGCAGCGGCCCGGGCATGAGCGCCCCGGACAGGGCTACCACGAACGAAGTACTGAAAATTATCAGGAGAGTCGCCTCGGGCATATTATCAATATAGCATATCACGCTAAGAAGGGAGGAAACACGGTTGCCCGTAGGCAGCGGTTGGCGTTACAATGCTTGGCAGATAAATTGAGAGATTGGAGGCAAAACCCAGATGGACTGCAAGCGGTTACTGGCGAGAAGTTTTGCCCGGGCACAGGAAGTCCTGGACAGGGCAACCGAGGGAATGACGAAAGCAGAATTCGCCTGGCAGGCCGGCCCCAGCGCCAACCCCCCCAGCTTCATTTTGTGGCACCTGAGCCGCGTCGAAGACCGTACGATTAACCACACCATCCGCCAGCGCCCCGAGGTCTGGACGGAAGGCGCCTGGCACAAAAAGCTGGGGCTGCCCGAAGACCCGGCGGTTACCGGCTTCAATTACACCAAAGAGCAGGTGGCCGCCTTCCCGTTGATTGAACCCGAAACCCTGCTCGCCTACCAGAAAGCGGTGAGAAAAGAAACGCTAGCCTACGTTGACGGGCTTTGCGAATCCGACTTCGACTGCAAAATCGCCACCCGCCATGACGAAGATAACCTGGTGGCGACCCTGCTGGGGCGCACCGTCGTGCACGTGAGCCAGCACGCCGGGCAGATAGACTTCATAAAGGGACTGCTGCGAAGCCGGGCTGACTAGCCCGCCGCCGGCAGCTCATCTTTTTGCGAAATGCCGGCTTTGACTTTCCTGAGCACCAGCGACCAGACGAAGCCGCCCGCCACCTTCACCGCAAACTGACTGAGGATTAATAAGGGCATAAAAGCCCCGAAGGCGATGGTGAGGAAGAGCGCCGAATCGGTAAAAGAGCTGAAAAGGTTTGACCCGTTCACCCTTACCAGAAACCGATACTTGTGGAGCAGGGTGTAGGTCAGGGTGTCTATGATACCGGCGCCGGCGAAAGCTAAAAACGAGGCGATGGCGACTCGCCCGGCATCTTTGTTGAGTAGCCATGATAGTAGCGAACCGGCGGCGATGAGCAAAGCCATCTTGAGCCAGCGGTTTTTACGCCAGGCTTCGTGCAGAAAGTCGCGCCCGGTAATATCCAGGCCGACCAGGAAGAAGCCCACCGGTAGCACCACTTTGGTGCCGAACCAGGTCACCAGCAGGTTAGCCATGACAATCGCCGCAAGATAAATGCCGACCAGCCACCATTGCCTCATTTAGGTTAGTTCTCCTTAGAAACACCGGGGAAATTATCCCGCTTATTATAACTCTCGCCGCCCGCTAATAAAAGCCCGGTGGCAGGTCTCTGGCATATCGTTTGTCAGCCGATGGCAGATGGTATATAATGTGGCGGTATGTCCGATTATTTAAGTGGCAAAATTACCGGATGGTTGATTTTTCACCACGCAAAACCGGTGTCCAAATCTTCATTAACCGGGGTTGACCTTGACTAGGACTAACCGATACTGGCTGGTCTTCATCACCGTACTCCTGGCGGTTTCCATCTGGGTAACGCTGGCGGGCGATGTTTTCGGGAGGAAAGGTTTCCGGCTGGGGCTTGACCTCGAAGGCGGCACCCATCTGCTTTACAGCATTGACCTTTCGAGGAAAGACCCCTCGCAGAGCGATGCCGATGTCATCGCCGCGGTGAAACAGACCATCGAACGGCGGGTCAACGCTTACGGCGTTGTCGAGCCAATCGTACAGACTGTACGCAACGAGTCCGGCGATTTCATACTGGTACAGCTCCCAGGGGTCAGAGACCCCGACGAAGCCCTCCAGCTAATCGGGAAAACCGCGGTGCTGGACTTCCGGGAGCAGGAGCGGGACGCTAACGACCAGCCGGTGCTGGACGAGTTTGGCGACCCGGTATGGATTATCGCCCGAGGTATCACCCCTGAGGGTAACGAGATAGAGCTTACCGGCCAGTATTTCAAACCGAACGCTCACGTCACGCTGGACGCCAGGAATTTACCGGTGGTGGCCTTCGAATGGAACAATGACGGCGCCGCCGTCTTCGAGCAGGTGACGCTGCGGAACCTGCAAAGACCGCTGGGTATCTTCCTGGACAACGAATTGATATCAGCGCCAATCGTGAACGCCGTCATCAGGGACCGGGGGATAATCGAGGGCATGACGATCACCGAAGCCCAGAATCTGGCAATCCAGCTCAACTCAGGCTCTCTGGTCGCGCCGCTTAACGTTGAAGAGCGCCGGGACATCGGGGCGACGCTGGGCGCTGACGCGCTCGAGAAGAGTCTCGTCGCCGGCGCCATCGGAGTCGTCCTGGTGGTGCTTTACATCAGCATTTTCTACCGCGTTACCGGGGTGGTGGCCTGTCTCGCCCTTACGATGTTCGCCTTTTTGAACCTGGCGGTGTTCAAGCTCGTCCCGGTGACGCTTACCCTGCCGGGCATCGCCGGCTTCTTCGTTTCGTTAGGCATGGGGGTGGATGGCAACGTCCTGGTCGCCGAGCGCCTGAAGGAGCAGCTCCGCGCCGGGCACAGCCTCGCTTCCGCCACCGAAGAAGCCTTCCGCGAGTCCTGGACGGCCATCTGGGATTCGAACGTCACCGTCTTCATCGCCTGCATCGTGCTCTACTGGCTCGGCAGCCGGTTCGGTAACTTTATGGTGGTCGGCTTCGCCACCACCCTTTTCATCGGCACGGCGCTCAGCATGTTCACCCAGGTCACGGTGACACGTACCCTGCTGCGGGCGACCGTCGCCAGCGGTATCGCCCGAAGCGCCAGTGCTTATGGAGTGCTAAAGCATGATTGACCTCGTCAACAACCGGAGATGGTTCTTCTTAATCTCGGCCATTCTCATCGTCACGGGACTTATTTTTCTGGCTTTCTTCGGGCTGAACCTGGGCATTGACTTTTCCAGCGGCACCGCGGTCACCCTGAACATCGAGCCACCGTCCCGCATCGCCGACTTACGACAGGAGATGACCCGGCTGGGCTATGAAGAAGCGGTTATCCAGGATGCCGGCGGCGGGGACTTCTTCGTTCGTACACGGGCAATTGATAGCGAGGAAAGGCAGGCCATGTTCAGCGGCCTGGAGGCCGGCCTCGGTGCGAGCGTAACCGAGCTTGCCCTTTATAGCGTCTCGCCGGTCATCGCCCAGGGCACGGTGCGCAACACCGGTATCGCCATACTCGTCACCGCCATTGGCATTTTGTTGTACCTGGCGTGGGCCTTCCGGCGCATGCCGAAACCAGTCAGGTGGGGAACCTGCGCCGTGGCGGCACTGGTACACGACGTCCTGGTGGTAGTGATACTTTTTGCGGTTCTCGGCAAGGTCGCCGGTTATGAGATTGACGCCGCTTTCGTGACCGGTCTTCTGGCGGTGGTCGGCATCAGCGTCAATAACACCGTGGTCGTCTTCGACCGCATCCGGGCGAACTTAAAGCGCGGGGTCGGCAGCTTTGAGCTGGGCGTTAATGCCGGCATCAATGAATCCATCGTGCGCTCGCTGAACACTGGTCTGGCAACACTCTTTGTCATCCTGGCGATTTATCTGCTGGGCGGCGTTACCGTCAGGAACCTGGTGCTGGTGCTGCTGGTCGGGATCGCCACCGGCATCTATTCTTCTCTCTGCATCGCCGGCCAGTTGCTGGTCACCTGGCAAAAATTGAGCCCGCGGGGACTTTTGAGCAAACGCCAGCCAACCGGGCAGGTTTAACTAGATGCTGCGTAAAGTCCTGGTTGCCAACCGCGGTGAAATTGCCATCCGTATCATAAGGGCCTGCCGCGAGATGGGAATCGGCTCGGTGGCGGTCTATTCCGAGGCCGACCGGAACGCCCTCTTCCCGGTTTACGCCGACGAGGCCTTTTACATCGGCCCGGCCCGGGCCGCCGAGAGCTACCTGAACATCCCCAAAATCATACAGGTGGCTAAAGAATGCGGCGCCGAGGCCATCCACCCCGGCTACGGCTTTCTGGCCGAGAACCCGCACTTCGCTTCCGCCTGCGAGGCAAACGGCATCAAGTTCATCGGACCTTCCGCCAGGGTCATCGAACTGCTGGGCAACAAGCTGGCCGCCCGGCGCGAGTTGAACAAGGTCGGGGTGCCGGTCGTGCCCGGGGCTTACAAGAGCATCGTCACCTTTGAAGACGCCGCCCTGATTTGCCGCGACATCGGCTACCCGGTGATTATCAAGCCCTCGGGCGGCGGCGGCGGCATCGGCATGGTCATCGCCAGCCGGGACGACGAAGTGCAGCAGGCGCTGGACTCATGCCGGAGAATCGCCGCCAGCACCTTCGGCCTGGCCGAAGTCTATATCGAGAAGTACTTGGAACACCCCCGGCACATCGAGTTCCAGATTTTAGGGGACTCTCTGGGCAACGTCATCCACCTGGGCGAAAGGGAGTGCTCCATCCAGCGGCGCCACCAGAAGCTCATCGAGGAGTCACCCTCCACGGCGCTCACTGGCGGGCTGCGGCGCGCGATGGGCGAGACCGCGGTGAAAGCGGTAAAGTCGGTGGGCTATGAAGGCGCCGGCACCGTGGAATTCCTTTATCAGGGAGGGGAATATTATTTTCTCGAAGTCAATACCCGTGTCCAGGTGGAGCACCCGGTGACGGAAGTGGTGACCGGGATTGATATCGTGAAAGAGCAGATTCGCATCGCCGCCGGCATGCCTTTGAGCGTAAAGCAGGCGGACGTTACTCTCAGAGGCTGGGCGATTGAATGCCGCATCAACGCCGAGGACCCGAACCAGAACTTCGCCCCCTCGCCGGGCAAGTTGAAGGGTTACCGGTCGCCCGGGGGCATCGGCGTCCGCGTGGACAGCGGGGTGCACAGCCGCTATACCATCCCCCACCAGTATGACCCGATGATATCCAAGCTGATTGTCTGGGGGAAGGACCGGGACGAAGCCATCGCCAGGATGCGCCGGGCGCTTTACGAGTACATCATCATCGGAGTGCCGACCAATATCCCCTTCCACAAGGCGGTTATGGAGAACCCGGCTTTTGTGCGCGGCGAACTCGGCACCAATTTTATCGAGCAGGAGAAAGAAAACCTGTTTTCCGAAATGGCGAGGATTATCGAGCGCGACCGGCCGCTTGATGAGCGGGTATCGCGAATATTCGACGATAAGGGCAAGATTGCCGCCATCGCGGTGGCGGCGGTGCTGTCCCATGAGGAAAATACAACGTGAGGAGAAACGCGACCCCGGCGGGATTCGAACCCGCGATCTCCACCGTGACAGGGTGGCATGTTTGACCGCTACACCACGGGGCCGTCCAGATAAAAGTTTATCAGGAGTCCATCCCAGCGTCAAGGCAACGCGTTTTGTGGCGGTCTCCGCACGAGATAGTGGGACTGCGTCTATTTTTTTAAATTTTTCTGTGGTATAATGTGATGAACTAAAATGAGGATTTTTTTTCGAGGTAGGAGATGACATCGGAAACGACAACCCTGGTGGAAAGCAAATTACCGGACTACGAACTCGTGGTCATCGTTACGCCGGAAAGCGGCGAGGAAGCCTTCGAGGCCAGGGTGACCGCGGTAAGCAAGCTGATAACCGGCCACGGCGGCACGGTAGTGAATATCGAGCGGTGGGGAAAGAGGAAGCTGGCCTACCCGGTTAAGCACCACCGGGAAGGGCTTTATTTCCTGGTGCATTTCAAAGCCGGGACGCAGCTGGGCAAAGAGCTGGACAGCAGCCTCCGCATCTCGGAAGATGTTTTGCGGCATATGCTCACCAGACTGGAAAACCGCAAAGCACCGGCCAGAGAAATCAAAAAGAGACCGGCCAGAGAGGCCGAAAATAATTCGGCCACCAAAAATGCTGATTAAAAGGGATGATTTCGATGGTTAGCTTGAATAAAGTCATGCTCATCGGCAATCTGGGCAGCGAACCCGAGATGCGGTTCACCCCCAACGGTAACCCGGTGACGACCTTCCGGGTAGCTACCAACCGGTCGTACTCCACGCCCGACGGCGAGCGTAAAGAAGAGACGGAATGGTTCACCGTGGTAGCCTGGGGTAAGCTCGCCGAGCAGTGCAACCAGTTCCTGGCCAAAGGCAAGCTGGTCTATGCCGAGGGCAGGTTCCATACCCGTACCTGGGAAGGCCAGGACGGCCAGAAGCGTTACCGCACCGAAGTGATTGCCAACCGCGTGACCTTCCTTGACCGGCAGAGCACGACGCCTCTACCCGAGGACAAAGCGGTTGAGGGACTGGCCGACTGGGAACCGGAAGATTTAGCTTAAAAAGTGAGGATAAACCGTGGTAACAGGTAGCGCACCAAACAGACCAAAAAAACCGAGGTGGTCGGGAGGCCGTTACCCCCCGAAAAGGCGGGTTTGCTTTTTTTGCCGGGACAAGGTGGAATCAATTGACTACAAAGACGCCGCCAGATTTGGCCGTTATGTAAATGAGCGGGCTAAAATCGAACCCCGCCGCCGCACCGGCACCTGCGCCCGCCACCAGCGGATGCTGGCCCGGGCAATCAAGCGGGCGCGGCACCTGGCGCTCCTGCCCATTATACCCGAGCATGTCCGCCTTGGCATCGCCGTCGGAGCGGCGGCGCCCATCGCCGAGGCAGAAGCGGCAAAGCTAAAACCGGTGGCCGTCCCCCAAGCACCTGCGGAACCGACCAGCGACGAGAAAACCGATTAAGGTCTCAAATTCCGTTAACGTGCCACCGTAGTTTCACACCATAAATTTCAATCAGGAAGCGAACGTGCCTAAAAGGACTTATCAACCGAAGAAGATTCCCCGCAAACGAGAGCATGGTTTTCTGGCGAGAATGAGCACCCGCCGTGGCCGTGATGTCTTGAAGGCCAGGCGGCTTAAGGGACGCAAGAAGTTAACCGTCGTCTAACGGTATGTCGGATGACCGCCCCTCCTGATACGGAATTAGTTTGCCAGGCGGTTATCCAGCTGTTAAACTGGCTATAAGACGTGTTACGGGGAGAAAGCCGCCTTACCAGGCCGGCGCAGTATGCCCTGGTCTACCGGGAAGGCCGTTCTCTGGTCAGTGAACGGCTGGTGCTGCGGTGGCGGCCTAATAGCCTGGGTATCTCCCGCACCGGCATCTCGGTAAGCCGGCGGGTCGGCGGTGCGGTGACCCGCAACCGGGTAAAGCGGCGGCTCCGGGAAAACATGAGGCGGGTCCGGGTTACGGCAGGCTGGGACGTAGTCTTCCTGGCAAGGCCTTCTGCCGGAACCGCAAGCTACTTTCAAATCGGGAAATCGGTAACCAGCCTGCTGTCACGGGCTGGAATTTTAATCGGGTAAAATGACCAAACTGGCACTGGGACTGATTAGACTCTACCAGCAGACCATCTCGGTGGTCATGCCACCGTCCTGCCGTTTTCAACCAACCTGCTCGCAGTATACCTACGAAGCGATTTCCCGCTACGGTCTGTTCAAAGGGGTGCGGCTCGGTATCGCCAGGCTTGCCCGTTGCCACCCTTTCCACCCCGGCGGCTATGACCCGGTGCCTTAGATAAGACAAGGGAGTAAGATGTCTTTTTTGAAATACGCCGGAAAACGCGCTCTCGCTTTCAGCGGGTTACTCCTGATGCTGGCTGTCATGGCGGCGGGCTGCGCGCCGAACCCCCCGGCAGGGGGCGGCTCCGCCCCGGCGATTAGTGGCGGCACAATCTACATCGTTTCGCAACGCGGCGAGCTGATGGCGATGAAGCCGGAAACCGGGGAGCGCACCTGGTCGGCAGCCCTACAACAACCGGCGCAGCGGAACCTTTTCGGCTGCGCCGCTGCCCCCAGCCCGGCAGCGGTCTACGGGACGCCGGCGGTGGCCGGTGAACTGGTGTATGTCGGCGGCTACGATGGCCGCCTGCGCGTCTATAACAACGGCTTAGAACAGGCCAGGTATCCGGCGGAGGGGGCGGCGCCGGTGGGCGGCATTGTCGGCTCGCCGGTGCTCGGGCGGGGGAATATCTATTTCGGCACTTCCCGGGGTGAAGTTTTCGCTCTGGAAGCGGCGACCCTGGCGAGGAAGTGGCAGGCCGGTATCGCAGGCAACGGTGAAGTCGTCGCTCTCGATGTTACCAGCGCCAGGGGGTGGCAGTCCGATGGCCGCAGCCGGGTCTGGGCAACGCCGGTGCTGGCCGACGACACCATCTATGTCGCCTCGATGAACGGCCGGCTTTATGCCCTGAACGCCGATACCGGCGCCGAAAAATGGCGGTTTGCCACCGGCGGTGCGGTCACCAGCCCACCGGTAATAACCGGGGATACCGCTTATTTCGGCTCGTTCGACCGCTACTTTTACGCGGTCAACACTTCAACCGGCCAACAAGTATGGAAATCAAGTATTCAGGCGATACGCTGGTTCTGGTCCCCACCGCTCATCGCCGGCGGTGCGGTCTATGCCGGCGCGATGGACGGCAAGGTCTACGTCTTTGATGCCGCTACCGGCGCTAACCTGGCAACCAGAGACCTCGGCGCGCCGCTGGTCGTCGCCCCGGTGCTCAGCGGCGACAGCGTGCTCTTCGTCACTGAAACCGGGCGGCTGTGGGCGCTGGATGCCGCGTCTTACCAGGCCAGGGAGCTTCAGGCGGCTATCACCGGCAAAGTCCACGCTCCCTTAACCCTGGACGACACCGTACTTTACATCCACACCCGGGAGCCGGACTCCCTTTACGTGGTGCGGGCAACCACCGGCGTTAACATTTTAAGCATACCCTTAAGCAGCAGATAGGCGAGGCAAAGAAGTAATTGTACGCATCTAGTGGCAAGTTGAGGTCAGGCAACTAAATGGGCTGGCTCTGGGATACGATTGCCGTCGGGCCGATGGTGAACATCCTCATCGTGCTCACGCAATTCCTTTTCGGCAGTTTCGGGCTGGCAATAATCGCCCTCACCGTGATTGTCAACCTGCTGATGTACCCGCTCACCAAGCGGCAGATTAACTCCACCCGGGCGATGCAGGAGATGCAACCTAAGCTGGCGGAGCTTCAGAAAAAATACGCCCGGGACAAGCAGAAGCTGGCACAGGAGCAGATGCGGCTCTACAAGGAGGCGGGCATCAACCCCGCCGGCTGCCTTGTGCCGATGCTGGTGCAGATGCCCATCTGGTTTGCGCTATACCAGTCCATCATCCGACTGCTGGGCGACGCTCCGGAGTCGCTGATTGACCTCGCCCGGTTTTTATATTCGTGGCCGATGCTTCACACCGCCATACCGCTGGGCAGCCGCTTCCTCTGGCTGAATCTGGCCCAGCCTGATGCCACCTTGGTCTTGCCCCTCCTGGTAGGCGGCTCGATGTGGGTGCAGCAGAAAATGGTCACGCCCCCCACCACCGACCCCCGCCAGCGGCAGCAGAGCCAGATGATGCTCTGGATGATGCCGCTGATGTTCGGTTTCTTTGCCCTGCAGTTCCCCAGCGGGCTGGCCCTTTTCTGGTTTGTTTCGACTTTGATACGCATCCTCATGCAGTATTTTATGACCGGCTGGGGGAACCTGGTACCGCAACGTACCCGGCCGGTGACCGCGGGAAAAAGCCCTTCGGCGGAACTGGTGCGCTCGGACGCCGGGGAAGTTGCCAAGAAGGAGGAGAAGATAGCTTATGAGGCATCTGGAGGTAAGCGCCAGGACCGTGGAAGAGGCCGTCCAGAAAGCCCTGGCGGAACTCGGCGTAAGCCGCGAAGAGGTGGCGATAACCGTTCTGGAAGAACCGGGTGATGATTCTTCGGTTGATGCCAGGATAAGCGTCAGTCTCCCCGAGCCAGGGGAAGCGGTTCCGTCTGCCCCGACAACTGCCGAAATCACGGTAACTGCCCGCGAGATTTTAGAAGACCTGCTCCGGCGGCTTGAGCTTGAGGCTTCGGTGGAAGCCGAAGAGGTTGAGGGCGGCCAGATTTTGCTGAGTGTCCAGGGTGACGACCTGGGTATCCTGATTGGCCGCCGCGGCCAGACGCTGGCGGCGCTGCAGTATCTGGTGCGCACCATCATTTCCCACCGGCTCAAGGTAAAGGCGCCTCTAACGATTGACGTCGAGGGCTACCGCCAGCGCCGCATCGAGTCGCTGCAGAGCATAGCGCGCCATCTCGCCGACCAGGTGGTATCACGCCGGGAAGCCTACATGATGAGGCCGATGACGCCCTACGAGCGGCGCATAATCCACCTTGAACTGGCCGAAGACCCCGATGTGACCACCCACAGCATCGGCACCGGCGACGGGCGCCGGGTGGTCATCGAACCGAAGCGGCCACAACCGCAAAACCCTTGACATAATTTGCCGCTTTAAGCCATAATATCTAGACGCTGCTGGAGGCTGGTTTGTGCGGCCATTGCGCCGTCCCGTCGCCGGGGCGGTTTTTGTTTCGGAGCTTTCGGAGGTTTCAGTGAAAAGCGACATTATTAAAAAAGGTATCGACAGGGCGCCGCACCGCTCCCTGCTGCACGCCCTTGGAGTAACCGGCGCCGATATCAACAAACCCTTCGTAGGCATCGTCAACAGCCACAGCGAGATTGTCCCGGGGCATACCCACCTGCGTGACATCGCAGCCTCGGTCAAGGAAGGCGTGCGCGCCGCCGGCGCCATCCCTTTCGAGGTCAACACCATCGCCGTCTGCGACGGCATCGCCATGGGACACGCCGGCATGAAATACAGCCTGCCCAGCCGCGAGCTGATTACGGACTCGGTTGAGGTGCTGGCCGAGGCGCACGCTTTCGACGCCCTGGTCTTTATCCCCAACTGCGATAAGATTATCCCCGGCATGCTGATGGCGGCGCTGCGGCTGAACCTGCCGGCGGTATTCGTCAGCGGCGGGCCGATGATGGCGGGCTGCCTCACGGTAAACGGAAAGGTGGAAAAGATTGACCTAAGCTCCATCTTCGAGGGGGTCGGCAAGGTCGCCAGCGGCAGCCTGACAGGGGAAGAGCTTGCCCGCCTGGAGGAAATTGCCTGTCCGGGCTGTGGCAGTTGTTCGGGCATGTTCACCGCCAACACCATGAACTGCGCCACCGAAGCCCTTGGCCTGGGGCT
>QZJL01000019.1 GCA_003599745.1 Dehalococcoidia bacterium
GCGACGCCGGCTCCATCAGGCTCAGCGACCCGCCGTGCCTGCGGTCAATTGACACCAGAGTCCGCTACGGTAAACTTCACTTTATGCTCTATTTCCGTTCCTGGGACCTGTGGGCGGGCTTTCCCTCCAACCTGGCTGCTATCCAGCTCCTCAAGGAGTACATGGCGAGCGAGATTGGCGTGGGCGACGGAGAAATCATCGCTTCGAGCAAGGGCCTGCACCTGTATCAGTATTGCTGGGAGCAGGCGCTGGCGGCTGCCCGTATGGAAGAGTTGCGTACCGGACAACTTGAGCTTGACCTGGGCGGCAACGGCCACAACCGGGACAAAGTCCCTCCAGAAAACTGATACCCGGTTATTTCTTGATTTCTGAGCCAGAAAGGGGTATGTATGACGACCATTGTAGATGTCCTGGTGATTGGCGCCGGGCCGGCGGGCAGCGCCGCCGCCAGAGAGTGCGCCACAAAAGGCTTAAACACGTTATTGATTGAGAAAGCCAGCCTGCCGAGAGATAAGGCCTGCTCTGGGCTGGTGATGGGAACCAAGGCGCAGGCTCTCGTCCGGGAGAAGTTCGGCGAAATACCGCCGGAAGTCCTCTGCCAGCCGCCATGCCTTAAGGGGCATGTCTTTCACGTGCCCAACGTCGGCCAGCAGAAGCTGGCCGACCCCGCCCCGCTCACCTGGCGGCGCAACCTGGATAACTGGCTCGCTGAAAAGGCGGTCAAAGCCGGGGCCAAGCTCAGCCCGGCCACCAAGGTTATCACCATGAGGCCCGATGGCGACGGCTACCAGGTCATCATCGAACGTCCCGGTGAAGAACGCGACATGGTCAGGGCCGGGTTTCTCATCGGCGCCGATGGCGGCAATTCTTTTACCCGGGAGTCCCTGTTCCCCGCCCTTAAGCCCGGCTACGCCCACGTCTATCAGGAGTGCTACCAGCTGGCGGTAAGCCTCGAGCCCGGCTACCTGCACTGGTTCTACCCTCTCCAGTTCAGTCCCACCTTCGCCACCGCCCACGTCAAGGATGATACTCTGGTGATTGATGTCTCCGGCGGTATCGGCCAGCTAAAGGAGCTCAGGTCATGGTTCCGCGCACACTTGGCAGCCGAATACGGCTTCGACCCGGGTGCCACGCCGGTCTGGCAGGGTGGCTGTCTTGAGCCGGTGCTTTACCGCCAGCTATTTGACGGCAGTTTTTTACCTGCCCGGGGTAACGCGCTTCTGGTGGGCGACGCCGCCGGGCTGCTTACGCCGGTGAGTGGCGCGGGCATCGGTCCCGCCGTCAGGAGTGGCCTGGCTGCCGCCGGGGCCATCGCCAAAGCCACAAAATCAGGGGGGAGTGCCGCCGAGCCATATCTGGACAGCCTGAAGCCTACGCTTGCAGATTACAAAAAGCTGGCCCCGGGGTTCAAGAAAATCACGGCGGCCGCTGAAGCGGGGGGCGCGGGCCTGCCCCGGGCGCTGGCAACCGCTTTCCGGGCAACGCTGCGCCCACCCGGGGAAAAATAAAACCGCCCCCCAAATTTGACACCTCCCGAGTCGAGTAGCTAAAATACGGAACGGGACATTGGGCCGCTAGCTCAACTGGCAGAGCAGCTGACTCTTAATCAGCAGGTTCAGCGTTCGATTCGCTGGCGGCTCACCAAAAATCGAAGCTAAATTGCTCTCCAGGTTTTTCCCGGACGTATCGTGTTACTGCCCCATTTCGTTAACGTTCTTTAGAGATGGGGGTTTTTGCGCAGACAGCCTAAAGACGTTTCCATCTGGCTTAATGGTGTCCGTAAGTACCGACGCGGCAGCCCAGGGGCTTAACTTACAGGTAGATTACGTCACCCTCGTGGTCGAGGGCCAGGCATAACAGCAGGTAATCCCTGATGTGGCGGGTTATGAGGAAGTTGTACCTGATGTGCTCCCGTCCGTTTTCTCCCAGCCACTTCGCATACCCGGGATTGGTGAGCAGCTGCCTTATGGCGTAGGCGGTGCCCTCGATACCGTGGGAGCAGAGACCGGTGAACTTGTTCTTTACCTGAAGGGGAATTCCCCCGACAGCCGAGGCTACCACCGGTTTCGCCTTCCACAAAGCCTCGGTTACGGTAAGGCCGAAACCTTCGCGGTGCGATTTTTGCACGATGACGGTCGAGGCTCTCTGCAAGGCGTTAATATCAACGTCACTGCCCGGCGGCACCAGCAGGACGTGGATATCGGAGTTACTGCCAGCCCTTTCCCTGACCTCGGCCAGCACCTGGTCTGACTCCGGGTCGTCGCTGGCGGTGCCTCCCGCGAAGACCAGCCGGCAGTCAATACTTCTCTTTACCAGCTCATACGCCTGTATTACTCCCACCGGGTCCTTGAGGTAATCGAAACGCGATACCTGGGTGATGATGGGCTTATCGTCAGGTATGCCGTATTTCGCCAGCACCGTATCAATCATCTCGCGGGGCAGTTCCCGGTTTTTATCGCTCAGCGGGTCAATTGATGGCGAGACGAGGAACTGGCGGATGGGCAGCTCCCGGGAAAAGGCCGGTGCGGAAAAGACCGCAGCGTCATACTCGACCACAAATGGCTGGAGAAAGTCCCAGACCTCCGGGTTGGGATGCGATAAATCAATATGGCACCGCCAAACCCATTTTTTGCCTATCTCCTTCTTCCGGCTAATCAGACCCGCCGGCTGTGGGTCGTGGATGAAGATCATATCCCCGGACAGCTCCAGTTCCGCAATATTCTGCCGGGTTGTTACCATAAAAAGCTCGAAGTCCCTGGCGGTGATTTTCTCCTGCCGGCCATGAAGGGCGTTATGGAACTTCTTGGTCACCCCGAAGAACGGGTCGTTTCCCTTGATGATGTCCCAGCGGGCATCAACGCCGAGTTGCCCCATAAGCGGCACCATGCGGGAGAGAATCTCGGCAACGCCGCCGCCGGTGAAGGTCGAGTTGACGTTCTGAATGACCTTGCCCGAGAGCTTGTCCGCGATTAGCCGCAGCTCTTCGATGGTGTTTTTGCCAACGATAGGTTCGTAATCGGCAATGCCTATTTGATACGTTTTTCTATCAGCTGTATCAGCGCTAATCGTAGCCCCTCCAGAGTATAAGTATAGGGGTCAAGCCTGCCGATTTCCTCCGCCAGTCCGGTCTCTTCAAGGGTATCCCGTATCCAGACGGAGAAATCATTGAGGCCTTTCCCCAACCGTAATCTCGATTCAAAGATATGAAAATAGAGAGAGCCCAGGCTTATCCGGCGCAGGGTCTCGACAAACTCCCGGAGGTCGGAAACGACGTAGGTGGTGGGCAGAATGACACTGACCGATTTCATAAAGTAAAACTCTTCCCCCGCCATCGCTTCTCTCACTGACTTCATGAAGTAGAGTGTCTCGGCCGGCGTCGCCCCTTTCGTATCACGGTGTGCCGTAAGATACTCCTCGATAATGCCGACCAGCCTGCTTCGCAGCGCCCCCAGGTCGGGAAACTGGAAGGTATCAACACTGGCCAGTCTCTCCCCCAGGATTTCATCGCCCAGGGCGTCACTAATCCAGACGGCGAAGTCGTTAGATGGCTCAGGCGTCAGGTAATGGTGCTGCTCCAGAAACCGGTGGGTATGATAGTAAACTACCGCGTCGGGCACCTTTTTCAGGGTGTCAACCAGCTCCTGGAGATTTCTTGCCTTCAGCCCGGTCAGCTCGGTGATATGCGTCCGGCTATAAAAATGAAAGGGTTCCTTCGCCTTCTTCAGAGGGCGACCGTAGTTGATGACGGTTCGCTGGAGAAGCCGGCTGTTGGGGACGACGGTAAAGCTTTCCCCCAGGGTCTTGATGCGGGTGTTATTCCAGTTCATCTCGACAACGTAGCCTTCTTCTCCCGTTTCCAGCTTGATATAGTCACCCTCCTTGATTTGCTGGGTCGCCCCGATCTGGAATCCGGCAAAGAGGTCGGGCGCGGCGTTTCTCAAGACCAGCGCCGCTCCCAGGACAACCACCACGATGAGGAGCAGCAACGGGGTGGTGGGGATTCCCCAGATGTCGAGCACGATCAGGGCGCCAATGATGATGAAAGTAATTCTAACGGCGCTGATTACCAGGGCGATGGTTGGCCGTGAGGCTTTTATCCGGGGCAAGTAAATCCTTAGCAGCCGTTCGCTCAAGACGATGACCGTCCAGCCCAGCGACAGAACAAACAGGCTACCGGCAGCCTTCACGGTTATCATTTTGGCTTCGGCAGGCAACGCCGATATCTGGACGGCAATCGAGATGCCCAGGAGCAGGAACCAGGACAGGAAGGGACGGCGCACCGCCGCGATGACCAGCCGGCTTCCCTCCCATTTTGTCCTCAGTTGCCAGCGGTCAAAGGCATTGCTGAGAATCCTTCTCAACCACAGGCCGATGACATAGGTGGCGATAAAAACCAGCACCGGCACCGCGATTTTAAGCCAGTTGCCGGCGAGCCACTCCAGTGCCGGCAGCCCGAACTTGAACCAGGTTTCAACCAGCCACTCCAGCGCCGGTACCCCGATATTGCGCCAGGTTTCAGCCAGCCACTCAATCATCTATGACCGCCCCACGCAGTGAGCCTTTATATCGCCTGCTGTCATTCTAGCACAGAATGAGCGATATTTCTCTCTTCGCTCACGTTTTCTCTAAAGCCTTTTTGGGCTTGCTCAAGCAATATGTCAAAGAAGACCGCCACCTCCGCCGGAGATTTCAAGTAGTAGCGGGCGGTGGCGGGGTGGCTTGCCTCCCCGACGTATACCGAAATGCCGTTGCCGTAGTTTTCGATGACCCGGAACCCGTCCTCGTCGGTCAGGTCGTCGCCGATATAAATCGGCAGAAGACCGCTGTGTCTGCCACCCTTGCCGTATCTCTTCATCAGTAGCTTGATGGCCTTACCCTTATCCCAGCTGACCGCCGGCCGTACTTCATAGACCTTTTTCCCCGGGGTAACCCTCGCTTTGCCTACTGCCTCGACGCCGCCGACAACGTCTTTTACGATTCGCTCGACTTCTCTGGCGTGATGGTCCTCGGCAAGCCGGTAATGAACGCTCAGGGTAAGTCCCTTGTTCTCCACGAATGCGCCCCTGATGGTTCCCAGCGCCCGGTCGAGCACGTAGTGCACCAGGCGGAGAACCGGCTGGATTTCTTCGGCTACGGGGTTAACAAAGCTGATGCCCGGGCCCTCTATTTCCAGCCCGTGGTTTCCGGCGTAAATAATGCCACTTATGCCGACTCTGTCTTTGAGGTCTGCCAGCGCCCGGCCGCTGATTATCCCTACTTTGAAATGGCGCTGATGGGCCAGGTTACGGATTGCCTGCCGGGTGTCCTCGGCGAGATTGGCCTGCTCCGGCCTGCCCACGATGGGGGTAAGCGTGCCGTCGTAATCAGCCAGCAGCAGGATGCGCCTGGCATCCTGGAACTGCCGCGCTATTTTCGGCCAGGCCGCCAGGAGATGCTCCAAGTCAAACTCCAAACTCAAATTTCACCAGCTCGGAGATGATGTCTGACGCCCATTTGTAGATATTATTCTCCCGGACCACCGCCCGCATTTTCCGCATGCGCCGCTGCCTTTCCTCCTCGGGCATCTCCAGGGCGCTTTGGATGGCGTCGGCGAAATGGTCGGTGGCGTAAGGGTTGACCAACAAGGCCTCGGTCAGTTCCCGCGACGCCCCGGTGAAGGGGCTGAGGATAAGGACGCCGTCTTCGTCGAAACGGCTGGCAATGAACTCTTTGGCGACCAGGTTCATGCCATCGTGAAGCGCGCTCACCACGAAAAAATTCGCCAGCCGGCGCAGCGCCATCAACGTTAGCTGGGACTGGTGCTCGCGGGGATAGATAATCGGCTGCCAGTGCCCGTCGCCATGCTTTTTGTTTACCTCCTCGACAAGGCTATTTATTTCTTCATTCAATTTCTTGTAGGCCGCAAGCTGAGTGCGGCTGAGGACGCCCGCCTGTATAAAGACCACCCGTCCGCGGTATTCGGGGTATTTTTCAAAAAAGCGGCCCACCGCCCGGAACCGGTCGGGGATGCCCTTGGTGTAGTCCATGCGATCAAAACCGACGCCCACCAGTTTGTCATCGAGGTTTAGCTGGCTCTTCAATCTCGCCATCTCGGCGGCTACCTCATCTTGTTGCGCCTCCTGAGAAACCTCTTCGAAATCAATACTGATGGGGAAGGGCCGCACCGCCGTCTTGGAACCGGCCTGTGTCACCTCATACCTTTCCCAGTCAACTTTGGCCTCAATCGCCCGGTCAACGGTGTCCAGGAAGTTGTTGCAGTGATAACGGATGTGAAAGCCCAGGAGGTCGTTGCCCAGAAGGCCGTTGAGGATTTCTTCCTGCCAGGGGCAGATGCGGAATGCCTCACGGTTCGGCCAGGGAATGTGCCAGAACTGGGCGGTGATGATGCCGGGGTTTTTGGCCTTGATGAAACTGGAAAGCAACGTCAGGTGATAGTCCTGGATGAAGACAAAGGCCTTTTTATCGCCTACCTCTTCCAGGACGCCCCGGGCAAAAATCTCGTTGACCGTTTTATAGGTCTCCCAGTCGGATTCCCTGAACGTTGGCCTGGTATAGGCGATGTGGCACAGCGGCCACAGCGCATCGTTGGAAAAGCCGTAGTAGTAGCCGTCCTCCTGCTCCCGGGAAATCCAGACCCGCTTGAGGGAGTAGCGTGGCTTGTCGGAGGGGACACTCACCTTGCTATCTTTGTCCACCACTTCCCGGTCGGCATCGCCCCGGCCACTGGCGATCCAGGTACCGCCGCAGGCCTGCATTACCGGGTCGAGAGCGGTAGTGAGGCCACTGGCCGGCACCTGGGTCACAATTTCGCCGTCGGAGAAAGTATGGATGTAAGGCTCACGGTTGGATACTACCACGAACAGATAGTTCGCCAGTTTTTCCCTTACCAGGTCATTAAGGCTCTGTCGTGTCCACATCGGAGACCTCCCTCGATATCCAGGGCGGATTAACCTGACGCTCCCGGGTCGGCTGGCAAGGCGCCGCCAGGGTGCAAATCACTCGTTTTCTTGCCTCGACCCCCTTTATGCCATAACTGGCATCCCTATGGGCGGCGCATAAAATTGAAAAAACTATCCCCGGGTCGCTGTCGAACCAGATACCCTTGTTTTGTTTTGAGGCTGGTTTACTCGAGGGTTCCTCTCGCCGTTTCGAAGTTTGGGGCGAGTCCTCGAAACCCGGGATTCCTTCTGGGCAGGCTCAATGCTGCCGATGTTAGATTGAGGATTCACCTGCATTTTAGACAACGCCAGGCAGCTTTGTCAAGAACTGGTCTCGCATCCCTTTTACGTCCCTCTCAGGAAGCTCAAGGTTTTTTCGCCGGTCGTTTCATCTTCAGTGTAACCGGTTTCCGGTGGAATAATCATAAAATTACGATGGTGAAATATCACAAAACTGTGTAGTTATCGGGTCTCCGTGAGCCGGCCTGATACGCCCGACCACCGGAAGCGTGGTCATTAACGGTGAAGACATCTCGCAGATGAATGACGGGCAAGTCTCGTCCCTGCGCAGCCGAAAAATCGGCTTCGTTTTCCAGTTCCCCAGCCTACTTCCGCCTCTCACCGTACTGGACAATGTCGCCCTGCCTTCAATATTCGGCAATGGCAACGGGAAAAACGGGGACAAGAACACGGGCATCCGGGAGCGGGTAAAAGAAATTTTGGACACCCTGGGACTAACCAGTAAACTGGATGTTTACCCAAAGCAGCTTTCTGCAGGAGAACAGAAGCGGGTCGTCATTGCCCGTTCACTGATAAACCAGCCGCAGCTAATACTGGCAGATGAACCTACCAGCGACCTTGATAGCCGGACGGAGAAAGAAGTCATGTCCATTCTGCGAGATATTAACGCAGGCGGGGTGACATTCCTTATCGTAACCCACAACCTTGACCTGGTGGAATTTGCCAGCCGGGCATTTGAAATGGAGAACGGAAAACTTAACCAGATAGGTCAGCCAGTTCTCAAGTAGATGCTGGGTCACAAAAGAGCGAAACGATATGCTCGCCCTGTAATTGACAGGCAAGCGCAACATTCCTACAATGGGAAACGGGTGAGCAATCTTGTCTTCAACTAAAGAAAAGACCTGCTTCAAGGCCGTTCGCCGGGCGGTGGCGTCAGTTAATTCGGACATTACCCTGAAAGAGAAGCTGGATACTATCGTCAGGGGTACGGCCAGGTCATTATCAGCCAGCGCCTCACTGGTATTTCTCGACACTACCGGGAAAAAACTTGTCCACGTTTCCTCCTGGGCGTTGCCCCAGTTCTACCTGCGAAAAGGCGTCCTGGACGCCGACCGAAGCCTGTCTGAAGTGCTCGGCCGACAGCCGGTTATCATCGCCGACGTAGCTGGAGACAGCCGTATTCAATACCCCGAGATAGCTACCCGCGCCGGCATCTTCTCCATACTCGGAGTACCGGTGATGTCAGGAGGGTCAGCGGTTGGCAGTATCCGGGTTTATACCAGACAGCGCTACGATTTTACCAACCAGGATATAAGTTTCGTGGTCACCATGTCCCACATGGTTGCAATGGCACTCGCCCAAAGCCGGCAGCCCCAGGATACCGGGACTCAAGCGATGCCGCTGCGTCAGGCGCGGTCGGTGATTTTCGCCAACCCCAGCGAAGAAGAGCTTGCCCGGATACTCGACTTTTACAACATCGAGTGGGTCTACGAACCGAGGTCTTTTCCCCTGAGATGGGAAGACGATAAAGTCACCGAGATGTTCACTCCCGATTTCTACCTGCCCGGCCTTGACCTTTACATCGAAGTAACGACCCTCAAACAGAGCCTGGCGACCAGAAAGAACCGCAAGTTGCGTCTTCTCAAGCAGCTGTATCCCGAAGTCAAGATAATGCTGCTTCACAAGAGTGAATACGCTCTATTGCTGGCGAGGTATGGCTGCGGCCCGCTGGCGCATACCCGGGCCCGCGGCATCAGCCGGGTGTTATATTCTTCAAAACAAATCGAGGATAAGGTTGGGGCACTGGCACGCCGGATTTCTAAAGATTATGGTGGGCGCCATCCGGTCATCGTGGGGATGCAGAGAGGTTTCATCTGCTTTATGGCGGACTTGATTCGCTGCATCACCATCCCGCTCGATATTGACCTTATAACAATCTCTTATTACCGCGGCAGCGACCACTCTTCGCTCAAGATTACCAAAGACCTGGATTTGGACATCGCCGGCCGGCACGTTATCCTGGTGGAAGGGGTTGTTGATACCGGTATGACGCTCATCTCTATTTTAAACCATTTACGGGCAAGGAAGCCCGCCAGCCTGGCAGTATGTACGCTGCTGGACAAGCGGGCGCGCCGCATCGTGGATATCCCGCTCGATTACGTGGGTTGTGTAATACGCGAGGAATTTGTGGTCGGCTACGGCTTGGATTACAGAGAGGAATACCGGAATCTGCCTTTTATCGGCGTCCCCGAGCTTGAAAAGTCGCGATGAAGACGCCGGGCAAAGAAAAGCTCCAGGTAACCTTTGCACCCCGGATATTTTACCTGCTAGCGTCCTTTCAGTTGGGTCCTACCAAGGGCATTGCTTCCTTTCAGTGAAACCTACTCGGATGCTAGCGCCTTCTCGGGTGACTTACTCGGGTGCTACTTCGGTAGCCTATCACCACTGCTCTGATTACCTGGAGCGTTAGCAGTATGCCATGTCAGTTAAAACCATGTCAAACCGACCAAAGATTAAACAAAAGGGCACAGGGTAATTGGCACGACAAATCTTTCTCAAAGACTACGGCGCAACCCCCATTTTCTGGTGTTTTCTACCCCTTTAATCTTGGGGGATGACCCTAGGATTAAGGGCAAATCTAACGAAAGTTTTAGCCATTTATCCCTTGAGTCACTGGTGATTTTTATCTCGGCTCAAGAGACTGAGACCGAATCCGCGCTAGTATTTAGAAGCGCCTATCTCCTCCATTTTGCCGGTGACAATATAGACCACCCGCTCACAGATATTTGTCACCCGGTCGGCAGCCCGCTCCAGGTTATGGGCGGTCCACATCAGACGGGTCGCCCGCGTAATCGTTTTCGGGTCTTCCGCCATGAAGGTAAGAAGCTCACGGAAGACCTGGTCGTAAAGCTGGTCAACCAGGTCGTCTTCGACCGCGATTTCCCGGGCGGCGTCAGCATCCCGGTTGATGAGGGCATCCAGGCTGCGGCGAAGCATCTCGACTATCTTTTCAGCCATGCGCGGGATGTCAATCAGGGGCTTCAGCGGCGGCTCGTCGCCAATCATGATGACAATCCGGGCAATGCCAACCGCGTAGTCGCCTATCCGCTCTATTTCGGTGGTAATATTCAAAATGGCAATGATGGTGCGAAGGTCGCTCGCCAGCGGCTGCTGGGTAGCGATAAGCTCAATGCACTTCTCCTCAATCTCAAACCTCTTCCCGTTTATCTTCTGGTCGTCGGCGATTATCTGGTGGGCCATCTCCAAATTACGGTTTTTAAGAGCGTCTATCGAGCGAAGGACACTTTTACTTACCATGCTCCCCATCGCCAGAATCTCATCCTGAATTTCACGGAGCTTCTTATGAAAGGCGGTCCTCATTTCCATAGGTCTTTCCTCCCGAAAATTTAGCCGAACCGGCCGGTAATGTAGTCATCGGTGCGTTTATCCCGGGGTTTGGTGAAGAGCTGGGGGGTCGGGCCATATTCGACCAGCACCCCGGCCCGGTCTTCTTCCATCATCATGAAGGCAGCCATGTCCGACACCCTACCCGCCTGCTGCATATTATGGGTCACGATGACAATAGTGTATTCCGCCGCCAGGCTTTTCATCAAATCCTCGATTTTAAGGGTAGCCATCGGGTCGAGCGCGCTGCATGGTTCATCCATCAGGATAACTTCCGGCTCAAGCGCCAGCGCCCGGGCGATACACAGCCGCTGCTGCTGGCCGCCGGAAAGCTCCATGGCGCTTTTGTGCAGCCGGTCTTTCACCTCGCCCCACAACGCCGCCCGGTGCAGAGCCTGTTCCACCACCTCTTCCAGGTTATCGGTGATGCCGTTAACGCGGGGACCAAAAGCCACGTTCTCGAAAACCGATTTAGGGAAGGGGTTGGGCTTCTGGAAAACCATGCCGATGCGGTAGCGTACCTCGGCGGGGTCTACCCCGGCATCATAGACGTTTCTACCGTGAAAGATGACCTCTCCCTGGACTCTGGAACCCGGTATCAGGTCGTTCATGCGGTTAAAGCAGCGCAGCAGCGAACTTTTACCGCAGCCGGAAGGCCCGATTATGGCGGTGATACGGTTGTGGAGAATGCCCAGGGAAATGCCGCGCAGGGACTGAAAAGTCCCGTACCACAATTCCAGGTTTCTGACTGCCAGACACTCGGTAAGATTTTCCATATCTATTCCTCAGTTCTTTTCTGGTAACGGTTTCGCAGGATAATGGCAATGGCGTTCATACTTAAGAGCACCACCAGCAGGACGATGATGCCGGCCGCCGCCAGGTGCTGGAAATCTGCTTGAGGGCGGGATACCCAGTTGAATATCTGTATGGGCAGGACGGTGAAACGGTCTAATGGGCTGATGGGAATGAAGGTCAGATAGACCAGAGCGGCAATGGCAATCATGGGAGCGGCTTCACCGATTGCCCGGGACATCGCCAGGATGGTCCCGGTAAAAATGCCAGGGAAGGACGAGGGGAGAACGATGTTGCGTACCACCTGCCACTTCGAAGCCCCCAGTGCGAAAGCCCCGAGGCGATGTGTCCCGGGAACACTGCGGATGGCTTCCTGCGCGGCGATGATGATTACCGGTAACGACATCAGGGTCAGGGTCAGGGCGCCGGCTAAGATACTTCTCCCCAAGGCAAGCGCCTGGACGAAAAGGCTCAAGCCCAAGAGCCCGTAGACGATAGAAGGCACGCCGGCGAGATTATTGATGTTTGTCTGGATTAGCCGTTTCAGGCGGTTATCAGGCGCGTATTCCTCGAGGTAAATTGCCGTCCCGATGCCAATCGGGAAAGAGAAAAGCGCGGTGAACACCATAACCCAGAGGGTGCCGAAAAGCGCCGACAGCAGACCGGCTTCTTCGGGTTTCCGTGACGGGTAGCTGGTCAAAAACTGCCAGTCCAGCCATCCCAGGCTGTCCCTGAGAACATCAACGATGAGCACAATCAGGACAAGCGTGCCCACCATGGTGGACGCCAGAAAGATGAGGCCGAAGACACTGCCCCGAAACTTTCTCAACTTCAGGTGTTGTTGAAAAACCTGGCCGTCTCTCATCAGTATTTCTCCCGGTAGCGCCTGACGAACCACTGGCCGAACAGGTTCATCAGCATCGTCATGATAAATAGCAGCAGCCCCACCGCAAAGATGGTGTAGTATTCCACCGTACCGTGAGGCGTCTCCCCCAAACTTATCTGGACGATGTAAGCGGTCATTGTTTGGATGCTCTCAAGAGGATTCAGGGTGAGCCTGGGGGTGGAGCCGGCGGCGATAGCGACAATCATGGTCTCGCCGACCGCCCGTGATAATGCCAGGATACAGGCCGCGACAATCCCGGATGTGGCGGCGGGCATCACCACCCGGGTGGCGACCTCAAACCGGGTCGCGCCCAGCCCGTAGGCGGCATTCCGCAGGGAACGAGGTACGGCTATCATCGCATCTTCGCTCAGGGACGAGACCATCGGGATAATCATTATCCCCATAACCAGGCCGGCACTCAGGGCATTGAAGATTATCAAGCTGGGGAAAACCTTTTGCAGTAGTGGCGTTATGAAGGTGAGGGCGAAGTAGCCATAGACCACGGTGGGGATACCGGCCAGGATTTCCAGAAACGGCTTGAGCACCCGGCGGACTCCCTCCCTGGCGTACTCGCTGAGATATATGGCGCTCGCCAGGCCGACAGGCAGGGCGACTAAAATGGCAATTCCGGCGGTCAGCAAAGTCCCACTGACCAGCGGCAAAACGCCAAAATTCGGAGGTGCAAACAGCGGCGTCCACTTAGTGCCGGTGAAAAATTCGAGTATGGAGACCTGCCGGAAAAATCCCACCGATTGTGCCACCAGCATGACAACGATGCCAACGGTCGTCAGGATAGAAACCAGGGCACAGGCAACCAAAAGCTTGTGAATAAACGCTTCTCCGAGGCGACTGCGGCTCCTGCGCCCCGGAGAAATGGCAAACCCTGTTGCGGTTTTTAGAGTGCCCCTATGCGGCATCCTGTTCCTCTGCAATGAACTGGCTTACGGAATTTTAGCTAGATTTTCGGTGTAGAACCTCGCAGGCAATTGGATATAGCCTACTTCGGAGACCAGTGCCGGTCCTTCCGTCATGTAGAACCGGACGAACTCTTTCACCTCGGGGCGGGCTATAGCTGATTTGTTGATGTAAATGAATATGGGTCTGGACAGAGGAGCGTAGGTGCCATCGTTGATGGTCTGTTCGGAAGGTAGCACAGGGCCGCTACCAGGGTCAATAGCCACCAGCTTCAGCTTATCCGTGTTTTCCACGTAATAGGCGTAACCGAAGTAGCCCAGGGAGTTAAGGTCACCGGCGATTCCCCGTACCAGGACATTATCGTCCTCGCTGGCCGTAAAGTCGGGGCGGCTGGATTGAGCTTTACCGACGATAACCTCGGTGAAGTAGTCGAAGGTGCCGGAGTCAGTGCCCGGACCATAGAGGTTGATGGGCTGGTCAGGCCACTCAGAGCGAATCTGGTTCCACCTTTTTATCGTGGAATCCGGCTCCCACAGCTTCTTTAGCTCGGCGACTGTCATGGAAGTGACCCAGGTGTTCTGGGGATTAACCATCACGGAAAGCCCGTCGAAGGCTACAGGCATCTCAATATATTCGATGCCATTCTTGGCAGCCTCCGCTGCTTCGGAGTCCTTGATGGGGCGAGAGGCGTCGCTTATCTGGGTTTCGCCGACGACAAACCGCTTGAAGCCACCGCCGGTGCCGGAGATACCCACGTTGATGCGCACCCCGGGATAAACCTTGCGGAACTCTTCGGCTACCGCTTCGGTGATGGGATAGACGGTGCTGGAGCCATCTATTTCTACCGTGCCCGAAAGAGCCGGGCTGCCAGTCTGGGACGCTGCCGGGGTAGTTGTTGGCTGACCGTTACAACCGGTGAGCAAAATAGCGGCAATGAGTATAACCGCCAGGGGTAACCTGAACCATTCTGTTAGCCTTTTTAACAATCCTTACTCCTTGTTTCTTCTTAAATTTTGTTACCCACAAAGAAAAGCCTTAAACCGCGGTCTATCTACAAAATACCGGATGGACTTTAAGAGTAGTTTAAGGCTTTGTTAAAGACTTGTTAAATCTTACGGGCTTTACGCGCCCGGGCTGGTTTTTAAAGGAATCCTGAAGCCGAAGGTAGAACCCTTGCCCTCTTCGCTCTGCGCCCAGATGTCGCCGCCGTGAGCCTGAATGGTGTGTTTAGCAATCGCCAGGCCGAGGCCGGTGCCGCCGGCAGAGCGAGACCTGTCAGCCTTGAAGAAGCGCTCAAAAATGTGGGGCAGGTCTTCCTTTGAAATCCCGATGCCGGTATCGGTGACATTAACGATGACCGATTCTGCGTCAGCGCCAGTAGTAACTATCACGCGTCCACCGGGATTGTTGAATTTTATGGCATTGTGAACCAGGTTAGTCATCGTCTGGCGAATTCTGTCCCGGTCGGCTCTGGCGTCAGGGAAATTGGCGGCAAGGTCGGTGGTTATGTTCACCTGCTGTCGTTGTGCCAGTGGCTTCAACTGGGCGACCACTTCTTCAACCAGCGAGTTTAGGTCAAGCGGCGCTATCCGGAGTTCAGCGTGGCCGGTCTCGATATGCGATAACTCGGTAAGCTCGGAAACCATCTGGGTCAGGCGGTCGACCTCAACCAGAATCCGCGACAGAAAGTCGGCGGCCACAGCTCTATCACTAATAGCGCTTTCTTTCAGAGTTTCCGCCATGGCCTTGATGCCGGCAATCGGCGTCCTCAACTCGTGGGATATGTTGCCGACCAATTCACGCCGCATAGTTTGCAGACTTCGCAATTCCGTCAGGTCCTGAAACAGCAGCAGCACGCCGGTCTGCTTACCATCCGCCGCAAGGGGGACAGCGATACCCCTGAGAAAACGCTTTGAGACGGCTGATTCAAACTGGGCTGACTGTATCTCGCAAGTTTTGAAAGACCGTTTCAGTATCTCATCGGCCTCGTGGTCGTGCACGGCTTCAATCAAGGGCCGGCTTACTGCCTCCCTTTCGCGCAGATTGAACAGTCTTTCGGCAGCCGGGTTGGCCAGGACTATCTTCCCTTCCGAATCGGTCATGATAACGCCGTCAGCCATGTTGGCGAGGACGGTCTGGAGCTTAGCCCTTTCCGCGGAAATCTCCCCGACCAGCCGGTGCAGGTTCGACGACATCTCGTTAAAAGCCAGCGACAGACGTCCGGTTTCATCCCGGCTGCGCACCGGGATTTTCTGCGCCAGTTGCCCCGAAGCGATTTTTTGCGACGCCTCGGTCACTTCCCTTATGGGACGGGTTGTAATCCGGGCAATGAGACTGGCCGCTACGATAGCCAATGCCGCCGTCGCCAGCGTTGCCAGGCTGATAATCATGGTTACCTGACTTGCCGAATTGTGCACCGCGACCAGCGGAAGCGCCACCCTGGCTACCCCTAGAAGCTGGCCCTGGTTTGTTATCGGCACGGCAACGTACATCATCTCCTGCTCAACGGTGGTACTGTAACGGGTGCTCTCACCCAGCCCCGAAGCAAGCGCAGCCAACACCTCGGGACGTGCGGCGTGGTTTTCCATGGTCAAGGGGTCTTCATGGGAATCGCCGAGGACGGTGCCGTCTACAGCGACGATGGTGATGCGGGCATCAATGTCCTGCCCCAGCTTCTTGGCGAGCGCATCGGTCTCACCACTCTGGCGGAGAAGAAACGGCAGGCTGGCCTCAGCACTTATTCTGGCTTCCTTCTCAAGGTGCGAGCGCAAACTTTCAAGCTGAGAACTTCTGACGAAGCCAGTCAGGTAAATGCCCAGTATACCCATGCTGACGATGATGAGTAACGCAAATAGTGCGGCGATGCGCCATTGAATGCTGCGAAACAATCCTAACCTTCCAGTTTATACCCGGTCCCCCTGACCGTTATCAGGCGCCGGGGATGGTTGGGGTCAATCTCGATTTTTTGTCTCAACCACCGGATGTGTACGTCCACGGTGCGGGTATCCCCGGCAAAATCGTAGCCCCAGACTTTCTCTAAAAGCCGCTCCCGGCTGAATACGAAGCCCCGGTTCTTCGCCAGAAAAGCGAGCAAATCAAACTCTTTTGGCGTTAGCTCCAATGTCGCCGTTCCCTTTGAAACCCGGTGGCGGGCGATATCAACCTCAATATCACCGACTCTCAGTAAAGCCTCTTCGTGCCCGAGCGGCTTTTCGGCCATCCCTGCCCGGCGGAGCATGGCTCCAACACGGGCGAGCAGCTCCCTCAAGCTGAACGGCTTGGTCATGTAATCATCAGCGCCGATTTCAAGCCCGACTATCTTGTCGGTCTCTTCGGCCTTGGCGGTAAGCATCAGTATGGGAACTGTCATCTCTTTGCGGAGAATCCGGCAGACTTCAAGCCCGCTGATCCCGGGCAACATTAAATCGAGGATGATAAGGCCGGGCTTTGCCCGGCGGGCGACGTCCAGAGCTTCCGCCCCATCAGCGGCAGCAACCACTTCGTAACCCTCCCTGCGCAGATTATATTTGAGGGTATCCAGGAGGTTGCGGTCGTCTTCAACTATCAGAATCTTGTCCATCTTTCAACTTAAGTATAAGACCAAGTCCCGAAGCTATCAAATTTGACTAAATCGGGGGCGCCATTATGTCACGCCCCACCGTTTAGTCCAGCTTCCGCATACGCGGTAAGAACGCCAGCGCCAAAAGCGCCAGAAGAATCACCACGATAGCGAACCCCCCCACCGTCCAGGGAACACCATACACCTCGGCCAGCATCGCGGCGACGAAAACCCCCAGGCTGGCAGTGCCTTCTTCCATCCCGTAAAGACTCATCACCCGTCCCCGGTAGTTGGGGGCGGTATAAGCCTGGAGAAGGGTGTTGCCCAGTGTCGCCCGGGCGGACTGCCCCATGCCGACAAAGATGATGACTACCAGGGACAAGTACCAGCTGCGGGAGAAGGCAAAGACCACCAGTGCCAGACCCAGCACTATGGAGGCAATCAGCAGCATCGCCCCACGCCTTTTGCTGGGAAGCGAGGCCATCACCAGCGAGCTTACCAGGGCGCCAATTGCCGAGACGCTGAGCAACACCCCCATGCCGGTCGCCCCCACCTCAAGGATGTCATCAACGAAAACGGGCATCAACCGGATATAAGGACGGGTGAGCGTGATGGATATCAGGGTAAATAACAGGAGAAAGAGAATATTACGCTCGCTGCGGACGTATTTCAGGCCATCAACCAGCTGCGCGGCGGCGCTGCCGCTGAAGGGCATGAACAGGGTGAAAATTATGGCGATTACCGTTATGGCGCTCATAAGGTAATAGACCCAGGCGAAGTCCAGGGCATCAATGAGCACCCCGGCGAGCGCCGGCGCCCCCATGTGCAGGACGTTATACCCCAGTGTCCTCAAAGATATGGCGTTCATTATCTGGTCGGTGCCGACCAGATCAGTCACGATGGCCTGGCGTGACGCTCCGACCAGGCCGGCGAAAGCGTGGCTAATAAAAGACGCCACCATCAGTATCCACCATGAGCCGGCGCGCTCGGCACTCATAAAGCCGAAGCCCAGCGACACCGCGATAATCATGAGGGTGAACAGCGTGCCCATTTGCCCTAGAATGATGGTGTTTTTCTTCGGCAGGCGGTCGGCGATGACGCCGCCGGCCAGGGGCAACACTATGCTGGGCAGGGTATTGACCAGGGCCATTACCCCGAGTAGCGCGACCGAGCCGGTCAGGCGGTAGATGAGCAGGGACTGGGCCACCGTCCGCATATCCTGGACAGCCATCCCGCACCAGTACATGCCGAGATAATAGCGGAAAGATGGCAACCGCAGGGAACTGAAAGTCCTTAAAGAAGGCATTACACCGATTCATCCTACTCTCAAATCCCTGCCCTGTCAAAGCTGCACGAACAGGATTATTACGGCGATCGGGAGAAGTCGGCGAATGCCAAAAAAGACTGCTTGCTAAACGTCTTAGCAGTTAAAGACTAGCTATCGTCGTCCAGGCTGAGAAACATTCTGAAGCGGGGCAGGCCGAGTTCCATTTTGTAGTTTTCCCAGAACTCCAGCCACTCCGGGTTTTTGCTGCTGACCCAGAGGCGCCGGTCATCGGCCATCTCGATAGCCCGCTGGTTAGCCTCGCAGTAACGCGTGACCAGGTCAATGTTGCGGCGGTTGCGCCGCGCTATCGCCGCCGTCCAGAGTCCCAAATCCTTGAGG
>QZJL01000039.1 GCA_003599745.1 Dehalococcoidia bacterium
GGCCTGCTCGACCAGCTTGAAGACGTCTATGATAAAAAGCTGTTACCGCGCTACCTCAAGATAATGGAAGGCCACGACCCCAACGGCACGTTGGAAAAGGACTGACCTGAAGTGCTCAGGAGCTTCGGCGGCAAGGCCCCCCGCATCGCGACCTCCGCCTACGTCAGCGAGGCGGCTATCATCATCGGTGACGTGGTCCTCGGGGAGAACGTAAGCGTCTGGCCGGGGGCGGTCATCCGGGGTGACTCGGGGCAAATCAGCATCGGCCAAAATGCCATCATCGAGGATAACTGCGTCATCCACTCCGGCTCGCCATCAACACCGGACTGTCTCGCCAACGTGACCATCGGCGAGAATGTGCAAATCGGCCACGGCGCGGTGCTCAACGGCCTCAGTGTCGGCTCTAACACCCTCATCGGTATGAACGCCACCATCCTGCACGATGTCGAAATCGGCAGCTACTGCGTGGTCGCCGCCGGCGCAGTGGTGAGCCAGGGCATGAAAGTGCCCGACCGAAAGTTTTTAGCCGGCGTCCCCGCCCGCATCAAGGGAGAGGTAACCAAAGAGCAGCTATGGTGGACAACCGAAGGCTCGGGATATTATCACCGGCTGGCGCAGAGGTATAAGGAAGAGGGGCTGTAAGGGAAAAGCAGCACATTTCTATAAAATGCTACTCCTTTTTCGATTTGGCTGAATTAAATCTTACCAAAGCATCCCAATCTATTTCGCCACCGGTTACGAATTTGTCGCTAAACTCTTTAGTAAATTTGTTTATAATTTGAGCATATTTTTTCTGGAATTCATCGTTCTTTTCTCTTGCCGAAAATCCAAGAGGTTTTATTATCTTTAAATACAAGTCAGAGTTTCCAGAGATGAACTCCCAGAACTTTTGACCACAATACTTGAAGTAGTCACCTTTGTCAGGTTTGGGATTTCTACCGTAGCAGCAACCATTAACGGCAATAACGTGCAAATTTGACTTGCTTGTATGGATAGTCTGGTTAGCTTTTCGGAAATCATCCCGCATCTTCCTGATTTGGCTGCTATTACCCCAGTTTGGGCCGGACTTGATTGCTACAATGTATCGTATACCATCATTGTTAAATTCTAGGTCTATGCCTTGAGCAGATGACTTCCAGCCGTTATACGCTTTTTCATTAACAAATATTGCCAAGCCTTCTAAAAAGTTGCCAAATATCGTCTCTTCTTGAGAAGACAAATGAGCATCAAGTAAGATTTTAACCAGGTCTTGAGCAAGAAGTATATTACGTGCCTTGAAAAGATAAGGGTTCTTTCGTTTTAGAATGTTGCCTAATTTAAGCTTTTTTATGCTGTCAAGTCTGCCCTTGTGAAAGTTGCCGATGTTCTGCTTCACGTACTGGCCGACTTCTTCTATTTTTATTGTATTCATTAAATTAACTTCTTAGAGTGGCCGTTGTGTCCAGCTTTCCAGTTGTTAACTGATTCTCGTGCAAGGTTAGTGTAGCTCTCCATAGCTTCTATCCCGACATAATGCCTGTTAAGATCTAGACAAGCAATTGCTGAAGTTCCCGAACCGATGAATGGGTCAAGCACTATATCTTCTTCCTGAGTAAAAAGTCTTATGAACCAAGCCGGTAAAGAGTAAGGGAACGAAGCGCTATGACCACGATTAGCACATTCAGTAGAAAGATGTAATACATTTGTGGGATATACAAATCGCTTCCCAAGCCAATTTGAAACGTTCTTGCCAAAACCGCTTCCAACCTTAGACACGTCTCGAATGCGGTCTGTTTCGCTAAGTTTTGCTAATCTTTTTTTACTCCAATCACCTATCGGTACCATCACAGCTTCTTGGTACATCTTGAAATTTTTTTGTTTGTTGAACTGCAAGCATCGTTCCCAAGCATCCCTGAAACGATTAGGCCACCTGCCCGGATAACAGTTCTTCTTATGCCAAATATATTCTTCTGTCCAAAGCCAACCCTGTTTTCTCATCTCGAGGATTAATTCAAGAACATAAGTCTGGCGTTCGCCGTCCTCTGTTCTTTCTTTTATATTCAAGATGAAAGTACCATCAGCCTTGAGAACTCGTTTCAACTCGGAAGATATTGGTAAAAACCATGTAACATATTCTTTTATGGGGATTCCCTTATATGTTTTCTTTCGGTTATCAGCATATGGCGGTGACGTGAAAATAAAATTGATACACGAATCCGGTAAAGATCGCAAAACGGTAAGAGAATCCCCTTGGATTATCTTGTCCACTTCCAACGCACTAAATGTATCGATCGTCATTAAGGTTATTTCTGTTCTTTTAGTGGGAATTATAACACAAACGAACACTAAAGAGGACAGGGAGAAGCGCTACATACTCTCGGGCGCGTTCATTCCCATCAGGTGCAGGGTACGGGCGAGCACCACCTGTCCCGCCGCCACCAGCTTGAGGCGGGCCTTGGTGAGGGAGGCGTCATCGGTGACCACGCGGGTGGTATCATAGAAGCTGTGGAAAACGGTGGCTAAGTCGAGGGCGTAGTAGGCCATGTGATGCGGCTCGAGCGCCTTCGCCGCCGTCTCGACCGTCTCCGGCAGGAGCAACATCTTCCTGATGAGATTAAGCTCCGGCGCGGTCACAAGCAGCGAAACGTCGCCGCCTTCGTAGCTTATCCCCTTCTCTTTGGCGTGCTTGAGGACGGAGCAGATGCGGGCGTGACCGTACTGGACGTAATAGACCGGGTTCTCCGGCGACTGCTCCTTGGCCAGCTCCAGGTCGAAGTCCATCTGGCTATCGGCGGAGCGGGCGGCAAAGAAGTAGCGGCAGGCGTCCGCGCCGACTTCGTCAATCAACTCACGCAGAGTGATGATGTCGCCGCTGCGCTTGGAGACCCGGACGGTTTCCTCGCCGCGTTTTAGGCTCACCATCTGGCAGATGAGCACCGTAAGCCGCTCGGAGTCAATCCCCAGCGCGCCGATGACCGCCTTCATGCGCGAGACATGCCCCTGGTGGTCGGCGCCCCAGATGTTGATGACCCGGTCGAACTTGCGCTCGAAAAACTTGTTGTAATGGTAGGCGATGTCCGAGGCGAAATAGGTGGGCGAGCCGTCGCCGCGCACCACCACGTTGTCTTTATCTTCCCCCAGGGCGGTAGAAATGAACCAGGTTGCGCCCTCCTTCAATGCGAGGTGACCTTCTTTCTGAAGCTGCGCCATTACCTTCCGGGCAAGACCACTGTCGTAAAGCGACTGCTCGCTGAACCAGACATCAAAGCTGACGCCCAGCCGGTCGAGGTCGGTCTTAATCTCGGAAACGACCATATCGAGGCCAATTTTGCCAATCTCACGTAATGCCTCCGGCTCAGGCATCTCAAGGAAGCGCTTACCCTCTCGGGCGGCGACTTCTTTGGCATAATCCACCAGGTAAGCGCCGTGATAGCCGTCCGCCGGCACTTCGGCTTCGCGGCCAAACTGCTGCTGATAACGGGCGAAAAACGAGCGTTTGAAGGCCTCAATCTGGTTGCCGGTATCGTTAAGATAATACTCGCGGGTCACGTTATAACCGGCGGCGGCGAGGACGCTTGATAAACACGAGCCGAGCACCGCGCCGCGCCCGTGGCCGACGTGGAGCGGGCCGGTGGGATTAACGCTGACAAACTCCACCTGAACCTTGCTGCCCTTACCAATGTCAATGTTACCGAATTTATTGCCAGCGGTCAGAATGTCGTCAACTTGCCCGGCAAGCCACTTATCGCTAAGTTTGAAGTTGATAAAGCCCGGCGGGGCGGCCACCACGCTCGCCAGCTCGGGAGAAGAAGGAATGAAATTCACAATCTCGCGGGCAATGCTGAGCGGTGGCTGGCCGACCACCCGAGCGAGCTTGAGGGGCAGGCTGGTAGCATAGTCGCCATGCTCGGGGTTCTGGGGGCGCTCGATGGTGTTCTCGGGCACCGTGACTGAGAGCAGCTTGCCCGAGGCCTGGGCGCTCTTTACCGCCTGGCCGAGCAAATCGCCAAGTCGCTGCTTAATGTTTACCGCGCTAATCTAGGGCACCCCCTTAAAACAGGCATCCCTCACAAGAGGGACGACCAGAAGAAACGTATTCTGATTATATCACAATCAAGAGGTGCGAGATAATTTAGCTCAGCTCGGTATCGCGGTGCTGCCAGACGCGGGCAAGCTCGACGGCAAGCTGACGGTGCTCGGGCTTCGCCAGACCGGCGTCTTCTTTGAAAATGGCCTGCGCCTCGCTACGCGCCATCTCCAGGAGAGCAACGTCGGAAAGATGCGCCATGCGCAGGTCGGGCAACCCACTCTGCCGCGTGCCGAAAAACTCCCCGGGGCCGCGCAACTTTAAGTCTTCTTCGGCCAGCACGAAGCCGTCGTTCACCCGCTCGATAATATCCAGCCGCTTCTGACCAATCTCGCTGGGACTTTCAGCAATCAGGATACAGTAGCTCTGGGCGGCGCCGCGCCCCACTCGTCCCCGGAACTGGTGAAGCTGCGAGAGGCCGAAGCGGTCGGCGCTTTCCACCATCATCACCGTGGCGTTGGGCACGTCGATGCCGACCTCAACCACCGCCGTCGAAACCAGCAGGTTAAGCTCGCCGTCACGGAAACGCCGCATCACCAGGTCTTTTTCCGCTGCCTTCATGCGCCCGTGCAGCAGCCCTAACTCCAGGTCGGGGAAAACTTCTCTTCGAAGACGTTGGTACTCGGCGACCGCTGCCTTTGCCGCCACCGCTTCCGACTCTAAAATCAAGGGGCAGATGATAAATGCCTGGTGACCGGCCTGTACCTGCCGCCGGATGAAGCCGTAGGCCTGCGGGCGCTGGTCGCTACCCAGCCACTTTGTCTTGATAACCTGCCGTCCCGGTGGCATCTCGCCAATGACCGAAAGGTCAAGGTCGCCGTAAAGGGTGAGGGCCAGGGTACGCGGTATGGGCGTGGCCGTCATCGCCAGCATATGGGGACTGTTACCTTTTTGTTTCAAAGCCAGGCGCTGCTCGACGCCGAAACGGTGCTGCTCGTCAACCACCACCAGCCCCAGACGGTCGAAAGTCACTCCCTTCTGGATAAGAGCGTGCGTGCCGACGATGATGTCAAGCTCGCCCCTGCCAATCCCGCCCTGAAGCTCGCGTTTTTTTGCCTGGCGGACATCACCCAGCAGACAGGCCAGTTCTACTGGCCGGCCACCGAATCCCCGCAGGGTACGGCGATAGTCACCTCCATCCTCACCCCCACCCAGCAGCCGGTTGATGGTGCGGAAATGCTGCTCGGCTAAAATCTCGGTCGGCGCCATGAACGCCGCCTGGTAGCCGCTCGCCACCGCAACCAGCATCACCGCCAGCGCCACCACCGTCTTGCCGCTGCCCACATCGCCCTGGAGCAGGCGGGACATCGGCTGTGCCTTTTTCAGATCGCCGATGATTTCGCCCAGCACTCTATGCTGTGCCACGGTAAGCTTAAAAGGCAACGAGCCTAGAAATTCCTTGAGCGTCTCCTCCCGGATTTCAAAGGCGTTACCCCTGCCTCCCTGCCAATCTCGCTTGCGTCCCAGCACGCCAAGCTGGAGCAGCAGAAGCTCGTCGAAGGCCAGGCGCACTCTCGCCCGGTCTTTGAGACCGACATTATCGGGGTAGTGCGCCTGGGCAATGGCCTCGGGTAATTCCAGGAGACTACGGCGCTGACGGATTGAAAACGGCAGGTTTTCCTCCACGGCGGGAGCATAGCGGCTTACCACTTCTTTCAGAAGCTTCCTCACCTGGCGGGGATACAGCCCGGCGGTCAGCGGGTAGACCGGCACCAGCCGCCCGGTGTGAATCAGGTCGCCTTCCTCGTCGGCTGGCTCCCACTCCGGCGACTCGAAAACGGGTGCATGTTTGAACTCGCCCACCCGGCCGCTCACCACGATACGGTCATTGGTTTTCAGAGCGCGGGCAACGTAAGGGTTATTGAACCAGACAATCCTGATGTTGCCGGTTTCGTCGCCGACCACCGCCTCGGTATTTTTCTGGTGAACACCAAACTGCTTCAGCCGTACTTCCCAGACGTTGGCGATTATGGTCTCTTCCCGGCCAACCTCGAGCTGCGAAACGGTCTTACGCTGGCTGTAGTCGAGGTGGCGGTTGGGAAAGAAATAAAGCAGGTCACGGACAGTTTCAACACCCAGTTTTTTGAATTTTGCGGCGGTGGCTACGTTGATGCCGTGTATCGAGGTGATGGAAGCAGCGAGACTGGCACTTGCCGGAGAGACGGCAACCGGAGGTTTGGGTTTTGCCCGCTTGACTTGAGGTTTCGGGAAGGGCGGGGGTTTTCCGGCGTTACCCGCCTTGAGACCGTCAAGCGAGCCGAGGACTTTATTCACCCAGGCTCGGCGTTCCGCTACGATAAGCGAAGCATAATCAGGACTGTTAAGGCCCAGTTTCCCGAGGCGCCGGGCTAACGCCGGGTCGGAGACTATCGCCTTAGAAGACCAATTACGCAAAAACCGGTCGAGACCGCCGATAACCGCCGTATCACCGTAAGCCTTCTTTTCCTCGAGCTCCAGCACCCGGCGCAGAGCGCCAACATCCAGCACCGTTCACGCACCTCCAGAAAGCGACTTACGGAAAGGTGCGGGACGGGTCAGCCGGGGTCTTGGGGAGTCTCCCCCGACCTTAAAGTCCCCCATAAGCGGGAGATTTAAGGGGTTGATTACGACTGTTTCAGCACCCGCTGTCTTTGGGGAAAATGGTAAAGCCATTATTCTGTCAAACCGAAAAGGTACGGCTTTACGCTGCCGCCAGGACGCTCACCGAGAGCACGTGAGGACCAACGTATGTGCCAATCACCGGGCTGACATTGGCATTAACGATTTGCTCCTTGGGATAAAGCGCCCCCAGACGCTCCACCAGCGCCGCCGCCTCATCGGGAGTGGTGGCGTGTTCTACCGCCAGACCTTCAATCTTGGGGAAACCGGCCACGAAGTTATACAGGTAATCCACCCCTGCCGCTCTTGAGCGCACCCGCGTCACCGGGGCTACCTCACCGTCCTTCATGGTGAGTATCGGCTTCACCGATAGCAGCGAGCCGAGCAACCCCTGAGCACGCCCGATACGGCCGCCTTTGGCAAGATACTTCAGAGTATCAAATGACATGAGCGAATGGGAACGTTCCATCGCACTGCGCACCAGAGCTGCCGCCTCGTCGAGGCTTGCCCCGGACCCGGCTGCCTTAACCGCACTGATGACGATAAGACCCAGACCCATTATCACCGTCTTTGAGTCAATCACCTCGATGCGTGTGTCCCCGCCGACCATTTCTTTGGCGTGCACCGCCGACTGGTAAGTGCCACTGAGCTTGGAGGAGAGGGTGACTACGAGAATTTCATTGGTCTCCTGGGCGAGCTTTTTATAGACCTCGGCAAAGTCATTGGGAGTGGGCTGGGTGGTCGTGGGCAGAACAGGTTCGGTTGTCAACCTGCGGTAAAACTCCTCGGTGGTGATTTCCACCCGGTCGCGGTAGACTTTATCCCCGAAGCGAACGTAGACCGGCACCACGCTGACGCCGAGTTCCTTCGTCAGGTCACCGGTGATGTCCGAAAGGCTGTCGGTCACAATCTTAAGCACGGCTACCTCGTTTTTTAAATTTTATTCCACCGAGACAAGGTAACTGTAGTGGGGCTGCCCTCCCCGCACCACCTCGACCTCAAGGTGCGGGTACCGGTCGCGAACCGCAGCGCGCGTTTTCTCCGCCTCCTCAAGTTCGACACCCTCACCGTAGTAGACGGTAAGTACGCTGGCGCGGGACATCTCTATCTTCGAAAGCACCTCCAGCAGCGCGCTATCAAGCGCATCGGCGACCACTACCAGCTCGCCGTCGAGAAGACCCATCGGCTGTTTCTTCTTTATCTCGCGACCGCCAACCTTGGCCGCCCGGCTGGCGCGGACAATCTCGATAGACTTCACCTGCGCCGTCGCCCGGGTCATCAGCTCCAGGTTACTATCGAAATTAGCCTCGTAGTCGAAAGCGAGCAGCGCCGCCACGCCCTGGGGTATAGATTTGGTGGGCACCACCGATACTTTCTTCCCGGTAAGCGTTTTCACCTGCTCCGCAGTGGCAACGATATTGCTGTTGTTGGGCAGTATAATAACGCTATCCGAGGCGACGTGTTCTACCGCCTGCAGAATATCCTTGGTGCTGGGATTCATGGTCTGGCCGCCGGGCACAATGGCGCCCACTCCCAGGCTGGTAAAGACATCGGCCAGCCCATCGCCGGCGACCACCGCCACGATGCCGATGTCGCCCACCGGCAACCTCTCCTTCTGCATTTCCAGAAAATCGAGGTGCTGCTCATCCATATTCCTGATTGAGACCTGGTGCAGGGTACCCAGATGGGCGGTGGCGTAGTGGATGATGTTGCCGGGGTCAAGGCTGTGAATGTGGACCCTGACCCTTTCCTCGTCGCCAACGACGATCAGGGACTGCCCCTTCTTCTCCAGCCTCTTTCTGATATCGTTCTGGTCGAGTCCCTTGCCCACGACGACAAACTCGGTGCAGTAACCGTAAGGCTCCTCATCGGAAGCCGACAACGCCTGCGGCAGCTTGGTGGGGGCTTCACTGATAATGATATGCGGCTTCTTGAACTCAATCTCTTTCATCTCACCGGCAAGCTGGCTTGTTGCCCCCTCGAGCAACGTGTAAAGCCCCTGCCCGCCGGCGTCAACCACGCCAGCTTCGCGCAGCACCGGCAGCAGGCTGGGCGTCCGGGCCACTGAAGCCCCGGCCGCGCTCACCACCGACTTTAACAGGGCGACCACGTCTGAGTCTTTACCCCCGTCGGTACATTCGCCGGCCGCCTTGGCGATGTCAGCGGCCACGGTGATGATGGTGCCCTCGACCGGGTTGGTAAGGCCGGTACGCGCCTGCACCGCCGCTTCCTTGAGAGCCGCAACCAAGCCGGCGGTATCAAGGGTGTCTTTGTTCGCCATGCCCTTGGCTAACCCCCGCCAGAACTGGGAAAGGATAACGCCGCTGTTACCGCGGGCGCCGATGAGCGCTCCCCGGGCCATAAACTCGGCCACCGCCGAAACGCTGTTGTCGGGCGCGCGGTAAGCTTCTTCGATGCAGGAGCGCATCGTGAGCAGCATATTGGTACCGGTATCGCCATCCGGCACTGGGAAAACGTTCAGGGCGTCAATCTCGGGAGCGCTCTTCTCCAGCCACTTGGTGGCGGCGGTGAACATCTCTCGCAGGTCCTTACCGCCAATCACATCTACCTGTTTCATTTAGAAGATTTCCTCCAGCAATTTGCCCTGCCTTGCCAACCAGTTTCGAGTTATGGTAAGATTATCTACGTTTCGGCAATTCTACACTAAAACTATGCAACCGTCAATGGAGTGAAGAACTTGAAGTGCGACCTGTGCGGCAAATCACCCCAGTTCGGCCATAATGTCAGCCATTCCAAGCGGCATACCCCCCGGCGCTGGCGGCCAAATATCCACCCGGTAACCATCCGCCAGGGCGGCAAAGCCCTGCGGCTGAACCTCTGCACCCGGTGTCTCCGCACCTCCCGAACGGCTACCCCGGTAAGCTAAGACCCATGCTGACAGGCTAAACAGCCCCGCCTTTCTGACCCTGGCGGGAGGCTTTTCCTAACTTTCTTTTGGCGCTGGCCAGTGCCTTCGCCACCTGTTTCGGCGCGGTGCCGCCGGGAACATCACGGGCGGTGAGCGCCGACGCCACATTCACTGAATAAACATCCTTATCAAACCGCCGGGAAAAACGCCGGTACTCGGCAAGAGTAAGCCGGTCAAAAGTTTTACCCTTAACAACCGCATAACCCACCAGGCGGGAAACGATGTCATGCGCCTTGCGGAAAGGCTCTCCCTTTTTCACCAGGTAGTCCGCAAGGTCAGTTGCCAGCATATAGCCACGCGCCACCGCTCGTCCGGTATTTTTCGCCTTTACTTTCAGGCTGCCAAGCGTGTCCGCCATAATGCCGAGGGTCGCCAGCAGGGTATCGGCAGTATCGAAAAGCCCTTCTTTATCTTCCTGCATATCCCGGTTATAGGCGAGGGGCAGCCCCTTCATTACCGTTAGTATTGCCATCAGGTTACCGTAGACCCGCCCGGTCTTGCCCCGGGCAAGCTCGGCGGTATCAGGGTTTTTCTTCTGCGGCATCAGACTCGAACCGGTGGTGTAAGCGGCATCAATCTCGATAAAGTCAAACTCCGCCGATGACCAGAGCACCAGTTCCTCGGCCAGCCGCGAGAGGTGCATCATACAAATTGAGGCTGCCGCCTGGAACTCGATGACAAAGTCACGGTCAGCCACGGCATCGAGGCTGTTGGCGCTGATTCGCCCGAACCCAAGCTCGTCAGCGACCGACTGGCGGTCAACCGGATAAGGCACCCCGGCCAGCGCACCGCTGCCTAGCGGCATCACATCCGCCCGGCGGTAAGCATCCTCGAAACGGCCGGCGTCGCGCTCCAGCATCTCGAAATAGGCAAGTAAATGGTGCGCAAAAAGCACCGGTTGGGCAGGCTGGAGGTGAGTATAGCCCGCCATCACCACCCGGCGATTGTCGCCAGCCAGGTCGAGCAAAGCCGCCTGCATCTTGCGGATGCGCCCGACCGTCTGCCTGATAATGTCTTTGATGAAGATGCGCAGGTCCAGCGCCACCTGGTCGTTTCGGGAGCGGGCGGTATGCAGCTTGCCCGCCGCTTCGCCAATCTTCTCCGCGAGGCGGGATTCGATGTTCATGTGGATGTCTTCCATCTCGGGTTTGAAGGGGAAGTCGCCGCGCTCAATCTCCGCCCCGATTTCCTTGAGGCCGCCGACGATGGCCTGGACTTCTTTGGCGGCGATGATTTTCTGGCGGGCCAGCATCCGGGCATGAGCGATGGAGCCCGCGATGTCATAGTGATAGAGACGCCGGTCATAGGCGATGGACGCCGAATAGCTTACGACCTCATCCGCCGCTTTGCCCAGACGACCGCGAATGCTTTTCACCGCATTACCCCCTCGGATTTTTCGCACCCGCCGGTGGGATATCTTCACGGCCGGTCTGGGCGCGTGTCTGCGTCCGGGAAGGCAGCCCCCAGATATGGATGAAACCGGCGGAAGCGCTCTGGTCGAAGTTATCACCTTTGTCGTAGGTCGCCAACCCGTAGTCATACAGGGAAAAGGGCGACTTGCGCCCGACGACGGTGGCGCTGCCCTTGAAAAGCTTGACCCTCACCGTGCCGGTGACGAAGCGCTGGGTATTCTCGATGTAGGCGGCCAGGTTCTCGCGGTGCGCCGTAAACCAGAGCCCGTCATAGACCAGGTCGGCGTATTCACCGGCTACCCCGCGCTTGAAGCGGAGCTGGTCGCGGGAAAGGCAGAGCGACTCCAGTGCCCGGTGCGCCCCGAGCAGAACGGTGGCCGCCGGCGCCTCGTAAAGCTCCCGCGACTTGATGCCGACCCGGCGGTCTTCGACGTGGTCAATACGGCCGATAGCGTGCTTTCCGGCAAGCTCGTTGAGCTTTAGCAGCAGGTCAACACCGCCGATTTCCTTACCGTCGAGGGCGACCGGCGTACCCTGGTAAAAACCAAGCTCGATATAGTCCGGTTCGGAAATTTTCAGGCCGCCGCCCTTCGTCCAGCCCCAAACGTCATCCGGCGGTTCATTCCAGGGGTCTTCCAGGACACCGCACTCGATACTGCGCCCCCAGAGGTTTTCGTCTATTGAGTAAGGACTTTTTTTGGTTACCGGTACTGGAATACCATGCTCCTGGGCATATTTGATAGTCTCCTCCCGGGTCATACCCCACTCGCGGGCGGGGGCGATGATGGTGAGGTCAGGAGCCAGGGCATTGACGCCGACCTCTATCCTGACCTGGTCGTTACCCTTGCCGGTGCAGCCGTGGGCCACCGCCCGGGCGCCTTCCACAACGGCAACGTCCACCAGAATACTGGCAATGAGGGGACGGGACAGGGCCGTCGCCAGCGGGTACTGCCCCTGGTAAACCGCATCCGCTTTCAGCGCCGTAAACACAAACTCGTTGACAAAGCGGGACTTGGCGTCAACCACGATGGCCTTTTCCGCGCCGACATCGAGCGCTTTCTGCTTGATAACGGTAAAATCACGTTCGTTACCGACGTCAACCGTCACCGCAACGACCTCCATGCCATATTCCTGCGCCAACCACTTGATGGCTACCGAAGTATCCAGCCCGCCGCTGTAAGCAAGAACGACTCTGCCCGACATATTACCCCCCTATCCGTCCAGACCATACCGCTGGCACGTCACTCCCGGCCAGGATACGGTCCAGGAAATCACTGACTTTGCTGACGACCATGGGCTGCTCCCAGCTGTAATAATGCCCCGGCGCCCGCACTACCTTGAAAATATGGCCGCTTTTTTCGGAATGGGAAATGCCAAACCAGGTCCTGAAATTGGCAGCGATTATGGTCGGGAAGTCACCCCGGCTGAAAGAGTCGGGCGCTTCCCCGTTATCGTTTAAAATCAGCATGCGTTCCCGGCTATCGGGATGGTACCAGAAAGGGAAACCGGTCTGGATGCCGTAGATACGGTCATTATCTTCAAGCAGCAGCATCACCTGGTCAGATATGATACCGCCGTTGCTCTCCGAAGCGACGATGACCCTGACTTCCGGGTTATGGCGGGTGAGAAAGTCCAGCCGTGCGGCGAGGGTCTTCGACTTCTGGTCGTAGTGCACCGCCATCTCTGAAATTTCGTCAAGCGAACTGAGCCAGCCCTCCCTGGTCCGCTGGTAGCTCAGGGGCAAAAGCTCGTACCCCCGGCTGTTTAGCCTGGCCTCGATACCGTTAGCGATGCTCTGCCAGCCGGGGCTTTCTTTAAGCAAACTGGAGCCCCAGCCCCCGGGGTTGTAGAACAAGACAAAGTCTTTGTCCCGGGCTTCGAGATAGGTGACCAGAAGCTGCCGGACGAAGTTACCCTTCTCCTGAGGATGATGGCCTATCACCCGCCCGGCCAGGTCATGGGCATCCTCCCGCACACTATCCGGCACCTGGGATAAATCGTAGCTGTCAAGCGCAAAGTCCTCCGAGCTTACCTCGGAAATAGCGCCGGCATCGGTGTATTCCATTACCACGAGCAGAAGGCCCAGCACCACCATGACCGCGAGAATAAACAGCGCCGAGCCCCGGCTAACTTTACCGATAATACCCGCAAACTTCACAAGTTCATCTCCGCCAGCACCCTGTCTAAAATTCCCACTGCCTCATCAACCTCCTCACGGGTGATGATGAGCGGCGGCATAAAGCGGAGGACAGAAGGCTTGACACGGTTGACCAGTAACCCTTTCTCAAGACAGGCATTTAAAGCTGCCTGGGCGATTTCCCGGTCGAACTCCATCGCCAGCAGCAGGCCGCGCCCCCTTATTTCGCGTATGAAAGAATATTTGTTTTTGAGTTTCTCCAGGCCTTCGGTAAAATACTTACCGGTTCTGGCAGCCTTGTCGGATAACTTGTTATCAACGATGTATTTTACCGTAGCGTAGGCGGCGGCGCAGGTCACCGGATTACCGCCGAAGGTGGAGCCATGCTCGCCGGGCTGGAAAACAGCGGCTTCTTCCCTCGCCAAAATCGCCCCGATGGGTATGCCGCTGGCAAGTCCTTTGGCAAGCGTCATTACGTCCGGCACCACGCAGGCCTGTTGACAGGCAAAAAGACTGCCCAGACGCCCGATGCCGGTCTGGACTTCGTCTAAAATCATGAGAATGCCATTTTCATCACACCAGGCGCGCACTTCCTTAAGATAGTCTTCACCCGGCACGTTAACGCCGCCCTCACCCTGCAGCGGCTCAACCATCACCGCGCAGGTCTCTTTAGTCGTGGCCGCCTTGATAGCCGCGATATTATCGTAGGCCACGTTGACGAAACCGTCGGGCAGGGGCACGTAGGGCTGCTGGTGCTTGGCCTGGCCGGTAGCCGCCACCATCGCCAGGGTGCGGCCATGGAAAGAACCGAGCGCGGTGATAATCTTGTAAGCGCTGCCTAATTTGCGCTCGCCGTAGCGCCGCGCCAGCTTGGCGGCGCCCTCGTTAGCCTCGGCGCCGCTATTACACAGAAACACTTTGTCGAGGCCGCTGGACTTTACCAGAAGCTCGGCCAGTTTAAGCTGCGGAATGGTATAGAACTGGTTTGAGGTCTGGATGAGCGTGCCGACCTGCTCCTTTACCGCCTCCACCACCACCGGGTGGCAGTGTCCCAGACTGTTGACTGCCCAACCGCTCACCAGGTCGAGATATTCCCGGCTATTTTCGTCCCAGACGCGCGTCCCCTGCCCACGCACGAGCACTACCGGCACACGCTCGAAGGTGTGCATAAAATATTTACTTTCCAGCTCTTTCCAGTCAGTCATACCATAACCTAACCGTTACACCGTTCTATTTTACCACTAACGCCGGATGGTCGTGCCCACCAGCTTTCCAGCGATTTCATCGGTAAGCGCATGGGGACAGCGGCCGTCAACGATACGGGCAACCCCGCCTTTAGAAAGCGTCCGTACCCCCGCCCTTATTTTAGGAATCATACCTTTTTTGGCGACGCCCGAGGTGATGAGGGCTTCAGCCTCTTCCCCCGAAAGCTCTTCTATCAGCTTGCCAGAGCCGTCCAGGATACCGACGACGTCGGTTAAGAATATTAGCTTCTCCACCCCGACGGCGGCGGCGATTTCCCCGGCCACAGTATCGCCGTTGCAGTTGAGCATATGGGGCGCTTCGCACCCCAGGTTCAGGCTGATGGGCGCCACCACCGGCACAAAACCTGCCTCGATGAGCGCCACCAGCGGCGCGGCGGCGACGTGCTCGATGCGGCCAACGAAACCCATCGCTTTATCGCCGGCCCTTGCCCCGAGCAACCCACCGTCCACCCCGCTCAGGCCGAAGGCCCTGCCGCCCAGGCAGTTGATAGCGGCCACGATTTCTTTGTTCACCAGCCCGGCCAGCACCGCCGTCACCATCTCCAGGGTAGCGTGGTCGGTGACCCGCTCGCCGTTAACGAAGCTGGTCGTCACACCTTGCTTGTCCAGCCAGCGGTTGACGATATTAGCGCCGCCGTGCACCACCACCAGCTTAACACTTTTGTGCTGGAGACTAACGATGTCCTCGAAAGTGGTGTCCTGACTGCTCAAGGCCACGCCGCCAATCTTGACGACGGTGATGCCTGTATTATCCGCTTTTTTGTTCATTATGAAGTGTACTCGCTGTTTATAGCCACGTACTGTTTGGACAGGTCGCAGCCCCAGGCAATAGCCTTGCCCCGGCCGAGGTGCAGGTTAATGGTAACGCTGACCTCTGTCCCTTTGAGGTAGGCGACCACCTTTCCCTCATCGAAGAGTTGCAAAGCCCCGCCTTTAATAAGATAGACCTCGCCGAACTTGAGGTCAACCCTCGCCGCTTCGATGGCGGCGCCACTGCGGCCAACCGCCGCCACGATGCGTCCCCAGTTCGGGTCAGCGCCGTGGATAGCGGCCTTCACCAGCGGCGAGCTGGTCACCGCCCGCGCCGCCGCCCGCGCCTCACTCTGGTTCTTAGCGCCAAGCACGGTAAACTGAAATAACTTGGTCGCGCCCTCGCCGTCACGGGCAATCTCCCGCGCCAGGTGTATGCAGACGGCATCGAGAGCTTTTTGGAACTTCCCGGCAAGCGGGCTGCCTTCGTTAATGACCGACCCCTTCGCCTGCCCGTCGGCCAGTAAAAAGACACAGTCGTTGGTACTGGTGTCGCCGTCAACCGAAACCATGTTAAACGAGATGTCCACCGCTTTTTTGAGAGCTTTCTGGAGGAAGGCTGGCTCGACCCCGGCATCAGTCGTTAAAAAGCCTAGAAGCGTGCCCATATCGGGGTGAATCATCCCTGACCCCTTGGCGATACCACCGATGGTAAATCCATTCCGTACCCTGACCGCCACCTCCTTAGGCACGGTGTCGGTGGTCATGATGGCGTGCGCCAGGTCGTGGCCGCCATCGACCTTGAGCAAGATTTTACCCATCGCCTGCTTGACCTTCGCCATCGGCAGGCGTACCCCGATGACGCCGGTACTTGCCACCAGCACCTCATCGGGACTCAGGCCGCACAGGTCGGCGGCCAGTTCGGTCATTTCCCAGGCATCGTTAAGTCCCGCCTCGCCGGTAAAGGCGTTGGCGCAGCCGCTTGAGACAACAATGGCTGATGCCCGTCCCTTTTCAACTCGCTTGCGGCTCAGGATAACCGGCGCCGCCTGGACGCGGTTGCGGGTAAAGACGCCGGCGGCGGCGCAGGGAGAACCAGCGCAGAGGATGCCGAGGTCGAGCTTGTCGGGAACGTTAGAGATACCGGCGCTCACCGCCCCGGCACGGAATCCCGGCGGCGAGGTTACCGTGCCACCCTTAATGAACTCAAAACCGTCCTCTGACATGACATTTTAATATATCACACTGGACTGTGCGGGGCAATGCGGCTAGAATTGAGTAGTGTATCATTTGCTGCCAAAAACAAATTGGTTGTCATCGCGAGCCATCCTGACTTTGTCGAGAGGCGAAGCAATCCGGGCAGGGCAGGGATAAGACGCCCCTCCACCCAGATTGCCACGTCGCTTCGCTCCTCGCAATGACGTTGTAGATTAGTCTTAGAAAAAGGAGTGTGAGATGGACAACATCGCCTATTTCAAGAACCCCGGTGAAGAGAACACTTCAGAAGTATTAGAGCTGGTAATAAAGCGCGCCGGCGAGCTTGGCATCAAGACTATCATCATCGCCTCGACCCGGGGCGACACCGCGCTCGCCGCGATGGACATTTTGAAAGGGTTTAAGGTTATCTTCGTCAGCCACACCTACGGCTTCAAGGACGCCGACACCGATGAGTTCAGCGATGAAATCCGCCGCAAGGTCGAGGCCCAAGGGGCAAAGGTCGTCACCACCGCCCACGCCTTCGGGGGACTGGCCCGCGCGGTGCGCAAGAAGTGGGGCGCGCCGGAGACCGGCGACATCGTGGCCGGCACGCTCCGGGTTTTCGGGGAAGGGATGAAGGTGGTCTGCGAGATAGCCCTGATGGCCACCGATGCCGGCCTCGTTAGCACTTCGGAAGACATTATCTCGGTGGGCGGGACAAGCCGGGGAGCAGACACGGCGGTGGTCTTGAAGCCGGTGAACGCTCACCGCTTTTTTGATTTAAGGGTGCGGGAGATTATCTGCAAGCCGAGGTTTTAGGGATTATTGGATAGGGGCTTTGCCCCTCTTAAACACCCTTCTCCCCCGCCTTCTTCTGCAACTCGTATAGCTTGGTCAGGGCTTCGAGAGGCGTCATCGAGTTAATATCCAGCCCGGAAATCTCTTTCGTCAGCTTCGAGTCCCCGGATTCCTGCCCCATAAAGGATAGCTGCTTCACTTCGGCGGCGCGGCGTTTCCCCGTTACTCCGCCAGATTTGCTCTTGCTTTCCAGCTCGTCGAGGACTTCCCGGGCGCGGGCGATGACCGCCCGCGGCAGCCCGGCCAGCTGCGCCACGTGGATGCCGTAGCTGCGGTCAACCCCGCCGGGGATGATTCTGTGCAGGAAGATGACCCTGCCACCCTCTTCGACCACCGCCACGTTGAAGTTCTTCACTCTGGGCAAAAAGTCGGCGAGCGCCACCATCTCGTGATAGTGGGTGGCGAAAAGCGTTTTTGCGCCAAGCCCCGGCGAGTTGTGGATGTATTCCACCACCGAGCGGGCGATGGCGAGGCCGTCGTAGGTTGAGGTGCCGCGCCCGATTTCATCGAGAATGAGCAGCGAGCGGGCGGTGGCGTTATTGAGGATGTTGGCCGTCTCCACCATCTCCACCATGAAGGTGGACTGCCCCGCTGCTAGGTCTTCCCTCGCCCCGATACGGGTGAAGATGCGGTCAACCAGGCCGATTTCGGCGCTTTCCGCGGGGACGAAGCTGCCGGTCTGGGCAAGCAGGGTGATAAGGGCAACCTGCCGCAGATAGGTTGACTTGCCCGACATATTGGGGCCGGTGATGATGGCGATAGCTGTATCATCATTGTTGAAGTGAGTGTCATTTGGGACAAAGCTGCCCTCGGCGATATTGCGCTCCACCACCGGATGACGACCTCCCTTAATATTCAGGACGCCATCTTCGGTAAGCTTCGGCCTGACGTAGCGGTTGCGCACCGCCACTTCAGCCAGGCCGGAGATGACGTCAAGCTCGGCAATCGCCCTTGCGGTCGCCAGGATTGGCTCGGCGACCGCGCTCACCTGCTTCAGCACCCGCCCGAAAACTTCGGTTTCAAGCTCCTCAAGCCGTTCTTTAGTGTTCAGAATGAGCGACTCCTGCTCCTTTAGCTCGGTGGTGAAGTAGCGCTCGCCGTTGATGAGGGTCTGCTTGCGGATGTACTCTGGCGGCACCTGCGAGAGGTTGGGGTTG
>QZJL01000055.1 GCA_003599745.1 Dehalococcoidia bacterium
CTCGGCTGGGGGACTACCATGCTGGTCATCAGCGCCGCCCCGACCGATTATCTTACGGCAGCTCTTTTGAAAATGAAGCGCGCCGGGCGGCGGGTGTTGCTGGTGGTTATCGGGGGTGAAAAGCCAGCCCCGGACGGCGGCCTTGCCACCTACCATATCAGCGACGACGTTAAGTGGTCTGAAATCGGACGGTTGAGCATCGCAGGCAGGTGATTTGCAGACGGTGAGACAGCTACGCAACGTAGCCGGTAGAGACTGGCTTGAAAGAGGCCTTCTGCCGCTGGTGGTGTTGGCGGCGGAGGTCGGCTGGTTTTACCCCTGGCTGGTCTGGCTGGGGAAGCTGCCGCTCTTCAGCGGGCAGCGCGTTGCGCTGGCTCCCGTATCGGTGATGGTGCTGCTGGGCGGCGCTTTCCTTGTCACACGGTTTTTCCTGAGGCGGCGCTGGCCTCCTGGCCGGGGAGCTTTCGGGGTGGTTTGCACCGGCCTGCTCGTAATCCTGCTGGTCTTACGGGGGGAATATGGCGCCGGTTACGGGATTTTAAACGGTCAGTGGTTCGGTTTTATCTCCCGGAATTTGCTCGGCCTTGTGTCCGAGGGAAGTTTCGCCTATCTCCAACCGGTGGTGGTGGCGCTGGCGGCGGCGTTTTACCTGTGGTGGCGGGGTATCAGGTGGGGGCGCAGCATTTTCGCCTTCGAGGAGATTTACCGCGCCTTTGTCACCGGCGCGGCGGCACTGGTGTTACTCGGGGTCGCCTGGTTTTTAAGCTCGGTCTACCGCGACCTGGGGAATATGCTTGCCGCCGTGGGTATCTGGGTTATCGGTTTTTTCTTCTTCGGCCTGGTGTCTCTGGCACTTGGTAACTTCCAGGTCATCCGCCAGAAGATGGCGGGGCTGGAAGAGGCGACATCGCTGTTTAACCGCCGCTGGCTGGGGCTGCTTTTCCTGATTGTAATCGGCATCGTGCTCGCCGGCGCCGGGCTGGCGAGCCTGTTTTCGGCTGATACCGCGGCGGTGCTCGGTCGCTGGCTGGGGCTGGCGGGCGACGGGCTGCTCTGGATCGTTTATTATGTACTGATCGTGCCGGTCAGCTACCTGGTTGCCGGGCTGGTCTATGCCGGCCAGTTTCTGGTAAGCCTGCTCGGGGGCGGGGAGCTTACGCAGGTTTCGACTAACGTCACCGACAATATCACCCAGTCCGAAAACATCACGGCAATTGAGGGCGACCCGGCGGCGCTTCCCCCGGCGGTGTTGTTGACATTGAAATGGGTAATACTCGCGGCGGCGGCTTTGGTCGTGGTCTATCTGCTGGCACGGGCGGTAGCCAGGGCACGGCCTTCCCGGGCAAAAGACGAGGTGGAGGAAGTCCATGAGTCGCTCTGGAGCTGGGCGCTTTTCCGGGGCGACCTGAGCCTTGTGTGGCAAGCGCTGCGCCGCCGCTTCGCGCGAAAACGCCCTGCTATGGTCACCGTCTTGCCGGAACTGCCCGGGTACAAAGAAGATGAGGCTATCCCCGACTATCCCGACATACGGGCCATCTACCGGCGGCTCCTGTGGGAAGGAGAGGTAGCCGGAGTCGGTCGCCGCGCCGGCGAAACACCCGCCGAGTATGCAGGGCGGCTGGAACGGGCGGTGTCCGGCGGCAGAGAAGAGCTAGGATTCATCACCGAACAGTACCAGCGTGCCCGCTACGGCGAGGAGGTGCCCGAGCCGCCGGGGATACTGGCTCAGGCTAACCGGCTATTTCACGGTTTTTGCGGGCGGTTGCGGGCACTGAGGAATAACGCTGGCGTCTGACCTGTCTCTTTAAACCCAATCTCATCGGGATGGGGATACAGGGGATGGGTGCCCAATAAAATAGTCCCCCAAGGTCAGGGATTTAGTGGGTTCATCAGGCTTTGCTTTCCCCTCTCCAAACGAATATAATGAGGGCGTTTAATAATTCCGTTCACCCTGAGCCTGTCGAAGGGCGTTCATGGTTGGACAGGCTCACCACGAACGTTTGGCGCGAGCTGTTAAACAACCTCATAATCGTGGCTATAACTATCACAAGGGGGCTTGCATGCTTGCCAGACTTACCTTTCTCGGCGCGGCGCAAAACGTCACCGGCTCCTGTTATCTCCTAGAGGACTCGACCAGCCGCGTGCTGGTTGACTGCGGCCTCTACCAGGAGCGGCGCTTCCAGGAGCGTAACTGGCTGCCCTTCCAATTCGACCCCGGGTCAATTGACGCCGTCTTTCTGACCCACGCCCACCTCGACCACTGCGGCCTGTTGCCCAAGCTGGTGCGCGACGGCTACCGGGGCAAGATTTACTGCACCCGGGCCACCGCCGAGATTGCGAAAATAATATTGCTCGACGCCGCCCACCTGATGGAAGAAGACGCCGCCTTCAAGAAAGAGCGACACAAGAGGGAAGGCCGCAAAGGCCCCTACCCCGAAATCCCGCTTTACACCGCCGACGACGCCGAGGCGGTGGCACCGCACTTTTCCCCCATCGCTTACAGCGAGTGCGCCTTGGTCGGCGGCACCCTCGAGGGCTGCTACTACGAGGCCGGCCACGTACTCGGCGCGGCCACCGTAAATATCAATATCCGCAAGACCGCCCAGAACCATCGCATCATTTTCTCAGGCGACATCGGCGAGCCACACCGCCCCATCATCAACGACCCCGAGATTTTCAACGAGGCGGAATACATCGTCATCGAGTCCACCTACGGCGACCGCTCCCACGAGGAGCACCGGAGTATTGACATTCAAAAAGCGCTGCGCGAGGTCATCGTCCACACCATCGCCGCCGGCGGCAACATCATCATCCCCAGCTTCGCCCTGGAGCGCAGCCAGGAGCTGCTTTTTCACTTGAACGAGCTTTTCCTGCGCAAGGAAATCCCCGCCCTGCCTGTCTTTCTCGACAGCCCGATGGCCATCGCCATCACCCAAGTCTTCCGGCGCCACGCCGAACTGTTCGACGTCGAGATGACCAAACGCCTTAAAGCGGGCAACTCTTTCTTTACCTTCGAGAACTTGAAAATGGTGCAGTCCAGCGAGGAGTCCCGCGAGATTGCCACTCATAAGGGAAGCGCCGTCATCATCGCCGGGAGCGGCATGATTACCGGCGGGCGCGTCAAGCACCACGTCGTAAATAACATCGAAAGGCCGGAAAGCACCATCCTGTTCGTGGGCTACCAGGCCGAGGGCACGCCGGGCAGAATACTACTGGACGGCGCAAAAGAATTCCGCCTGCTCGGCGAAATGCACAAGGTAAAAGCGCGCATCGAAAAGATTGACGGTTTTTCTTCCCACGCCGACTACGAGGGGCTGCTGGCGTGGCTGTCGGACATAAAAAAGCCGCCCATCACGGTGTTCGTCACCCACGGCGAGGAAAAAGCCGCCGCCGCCTTCGCCCGGATTTTGAGAGAGCGTACCGGCTGGAAAGTGAAAGTGCCGCAGTATAAAGAGAGCGTGGAGCTGGTGTAATCCTACTTAATCCACGCTTCTCCCACCGGCAGGTTGATTTTCTGCTGCCCCAGCACGGCATGCGCCATGATGTACCAGGCAGTGAAGGCGCAGATAATCAGGTCAATCGCCGCAATTGTGGTGAATACCGCCGGGCCGCCCAGATGGCTGATGTCCAGCAGTATAAAACCAACCAACAGGGTAAGAAACAGGAAAGCCAGCGCCCCGCTCTGTTTCATCGCGCCAATGAAGAAGATGGCAGTTAAAATGGTGAACATCACCAGGAACCAGCCAATATCGGCGGTGCCGACATTAAAGATATTGTAGGTTTTGCCGAGGAAAATGCCCCCCAGCGCCAGCCAGAAGACGCCGTATGTGGAAAAAGCCGCCATCCCGAAGTTATTGCCGGTACGGAACTCCTGCCCGCCGGCGATGAGCTGCGCCAGGCCGCCAAAGAACATCGCACTCCAGAAAACCGGTCCTACATCAAGGATGCCCAGGTTATAAAGCTGCAGTAAAAAAGTGGTGCCGCCAAAACCTGCCAGACCCACTACCGCCGGGTTTCCCAGGGCTTTCTCCTGCATTTCCCCCGTCCTTTCCAAGCAAACGTTTGTTTTAATTATAGCGCATTTTCTTTGCGAATACAAGATTTACGCAGGAGAAAATGATTAGTAGCGATTAGAAGTAAGAGTCTTTGGTCGAACAGGGATTGCCAAAACAGGCAGGCTAAAGAGGCAGTACGCGCTTCTGGTAGACTGTATTGAGCAACTGGGCAGTGGCCGAATACCAGCAGAAGAGGGCGAATACCAGCGCACCCCAGCCCGCCAGGTTGAGCAGGAAGGGGTTAGCGCCCATCATCCCGATGCCCAGGACAGCCAGCGTCAGGCCAATCTCGGCAAGGCCGCCGAGCATGATGCGGGAGAATTTCTTTACCGCAGGCAGCAGGAGGAAAAGGATAACGGCGGCGCTTAAAAACCACCAGCCGTCCATAGCCGCGATGCCGGGGATCCACATTGTCCTGATGAAAGAAAAGGCACCGCCCAGACCCAGCAGGCCGCCGAATACCATGCCGATGGTGCCGAAAAGTATTTCGCCGCGCTTGAGATCCACCATCGCCAGCAGCAGTAACGACACCGCGCAGCCTAAAATCCAGAAGCCCAAAAGCGGGGCGGAGTCGGGCGGCACCCGGCCGGTAGCGAAGGCGAATATGCCCAGATGCAATGCCCCGACCAGGTACAGGCTGGCGGCGTCGCCTGAGGCCCATTGCTGCGCGGGTAGATTATTTGTCGTGTTCATTACAAAATATCGAAAAGATTATAAACCACCGGTGTTAGATTTACAACGGGATATTCTACCCGTTTAGTACCGTCACTTTGCAGTATTTACTTTTTTTCGGCCATCAAGCAGGTGACAGAATGCCAGCACCGGATGGCGGTAAAGCATCCTCGGACCGGAATACCTCATGACCTGCTTTATCTTTGCCCGCATCTCGGGCTGGTAACAGTGCACCGGGCAGTTGGCGCAGGTCGGCTTAGCTTCTCCGAATTTGCACTTTTCCAGCCGCGCCAGGGCGTATTCCCGGAGCGCCGCGCAATCGGGGCACAGGCTGCCTTTGCAATGCTGTCCCCGGCAGTAAAGCGAGAGCATCGCCTCGACGGTTTTTCTTTCCCGGTCTATTCTGGAACTCATACCAGCTCCACCTGCGGGTAGCCGCCCTGCGCCCGGGCTCTTTCATAGATAAGTTTGGCAACGGCGATATCCTCGATGGCGATGCCGGTAGAGTCGAAGACCGTAATCTGGCGCTCATCCGCCCTGCCCCGCCTTTTGCCAGCCACGATTTCCGGGAGCGTGCCATAGACTTCATCCGGCGAATAAATACCCTGGGCAACCGGCACGTTGATTTCACCGCCGCTGGCGGCCTGTTTCAAGTCGTCAACCACCACGGTTGCCGCCTTCAATACCGCCGGGTCAAGCTCTTCTTTACCGGCGGCATCCGCGCCAACTGCATTGACATGAGTTCCCGGCAAAATCCACTCCCTTTTCACGATGGGACGGCGAGAAGGCGTCAAGGTGCAGACGATGTCAGAGGCGGCGGCTTCCTCAATCGAAGAGCGGCGGAGGGGCAAATCGGGGAAAGCCTTGATGAGGTTAGACACCGCTTCTGCCGAAATATCGAAGACGTTCACTTTTTCCAAATCGAATATCCCGGCGTGAGCCATCAGCTGGGTATGCGCCTGGTAGCCGGCGCCGATGAGGCCGAGAGTGCGGGAATTCTTCCGGGCAAGATATTTGGCAGCGATGGCCGCCGAGGCGCCGGTGCGGTAGGCGGTGATGATGGTCGCTTCCATCACGGCCAGCGGGTACCCGGTCTCGCGGTCGTTGTAGATGATGACCGCCATCACCGAGGGCAGGTTCCGGGAGAGGTTTCCGGGATGAACGCTCACCCACTTTATGCCGGCGCAACCCGGCAGGGCGGCCGGCATCGCCCGGAAATCACCGCGCTCTACGGTCAAATATGCCTTGGGCGGCATGGCGGCTTTACCTTCCGCGTGCAGGCGAAAAGCCTCCTCAACCGCGCTCAATACCTCGGGCATGCCGAGCAACCGGCGCACGGCATTTTTATCCAGTATCAGAGTGGACACGGTTTAACCCCCGGGTTACGCCGGACAATCTCTACGGCTGCTGACAGTTAAAACTATTGAGCATTATAAGAATGGAAAAAGGTTTTCTGGGTGCCATCGGTCTTGGTGTTGACTAGCTCGAGCTTACCGCCGGATTCCGGCGTCGTGTACTGGTGCATCGTCCACTTGAGGACGGCGTTACCCTCAGCATCGGCAATCACGTCCTCGGGTTTGGCGGTGCTCCGGGCGTTCAAGGGCGTGATGTAGGTGAGACTGCAGCGCGAGCCGGGAGGCACCTTGAGCGTCACCGTCACCGGAACATTTTTACCGCCTACCGGCGGATCTATCGAGACCCAGTAGACCGGCCAGTCCGGGTCGTCATAGGGGTCTCCGGTGGCCGAAGCGGTGCCGGTGGCATTACCCGAAGCGCTGATGCCGGGCGGGCCCGGCGGTCCCTGCTGCCCCTCCGGACCCTGAGTCCCTTCCGGACCTCGCGACCCGGGCGGCCCCGACGAGCCTATCAGGCCGGTCGGCCCTTTGGGACCCTGAGGGCCTGGCGGACCGGCTGGCCCGCAACCCAGCACAAACACAAGAGCCAGCATCAAGACAACGCTGACCAGCGCTTTTGAGCGAATTCTCACGTCGCAAACCTCCATTCCTGACTAAACTCAAGATTCCGGCTAGGCTAAACCTGACTTTGGCCATGATGATACCCTGCCAGCGTAAGGCTGTCAAATATGTGCTACCTGACCGTAAAACGGCATTTGCTTTTATGCGGTTTCCTAATGTAAAGTGGGTTTTACCAAAACCCACTCGATTTTGGGAGGTAATTATGAAAGTAGCGGCGATTTTCACGACACTGGTGATGGTACTGGTGCTGCTTTTGGCCTGCGCCCCGGAGGCACCGGCGCAGACCCCAGCCACCCCGACCGAGCCAGCCTCGCCACCTGAGGCTCCGGCTCCTCAGACCCCTTCGGCAGACTACCTCACCCCTAATCCGGTTGAGACCGCAATGCCCATCTACGGGGGAACTCTCCAGCGTGGCTACTGGATACCCCGGACATTTGACGCCCACCAGAAAGTCTCCTACGGGCCGACGGCTACCCTGCCAGTCTTCAATCAGCTGGTGATTTTCAACATCAACTACAAAGAGACCATGCCCGAGACCATCATCGGCGACCTGGCCGAGAGCTGGGAGACCAGCGCCGACGGCCTTTCTATCACCTTCAAACTACACCAGGGGATAAAATGGCACGACGGGATGCCATTCACTTCGGATGATGTTATATACAGCCTGGACAAGATGGCCGACCCTAAGTTCAGTGCCATATCTGGCTGGTTCCCGGCCTACCAGAACACCGAGAAAATTGACGAGTACAACGTCAAGATAAACCTCAAATATCCTTCGGCAGGATTTATGCTGTCACTGGCGCAGGGAGAATCACAGATTCAGCCCCTGCACCTTTCAAATGTTGACCCCCAATCCAAGGAATTTATGGTCGGCACCGGGCCTTTCATCCTAACTGACTACCTGCCGCAGGTACATCTGAAATACAAACGCAACCCGGACTACTTTAGGAAAGACAAATACGGTAACCAGTTACCTTACCTGGACGGCATGGTCTACTACCACCTGGCGCTGGCGCGCGCCGCCGAGATGACGGTCGGCCGGCGGCTCGACCTCCCGGACGTGATGACCGGGGCGGCCACCACCAGCACCTACGAGTTTCTGAAAAACGGCGCGCCGGAACTGCTCTGGCAGAAGCGAGAGAGGTATAACGGACTGTCAATCATGCTCAACTTGAATCACAAGCCCCTTGATGATATCCGGGTACGACGCGCGATGGGACTGGTGCTGGTGCCGGAAGACCTCATCATCGGCTACGGCGGCGACGTAATGTTCGGTCTGCCCGGCGCTGGTATCTTGCATCCCGCCTTCGGCCTGCCAAAAGACGAAATCGCCAGACTAATGGGCTGGGACAAGCCGATGTCTGAAAGAATCGCCGAAGCGCAGCGCCTGATGGCGGAGGCCGGCTACCCAAACGGCTTCAAGCTGAACCTGCTCACCGCCCAGACGACCATCGGCAATGCCGGGGCTACCATCGTCTTTTCCGAAGCTCTGCGCCAGAACCTGAAAATTGACATAGAATTGAGTGCGGGACTGGCGGATGTCGAGATGTACAAGCGCCTCGATGAGGACAAGTACGACACCTATTCGCTGGCACTGGATATCTTTGACCCGGCTTACCTGGCAACCTACTTTGGTACCGGAGGCTACGCTAACTACGCAAAGTACTCCAACCCAGCGCTGGACAAAATGCTTGCCGAACTTGACCACATTCTGGACCCGCAGGAGAGGCGCGAGGCCATCTGGGAAATCGAACGCACGCTGCTTGCCGACCTGCCCGCCCTGCCGACCGGTTGCTTCCCGCCGAACTACATGTCGTACTATCCCCACGTTAAGAACCTCCGGTGGAACTACATCTCTTATTCGAATATCAACCGCGTGGAAGACGTCTGGATTGACGAATCGCTGCGGTCGAAATAGCCGGGGAGTAAAGTTGGAATATTACGGCTACGCCGGGAAAATCCTGCGGGTGGATTTGAGCAGCGGCAAAGTTAAAAAAGAGCCACTGAGTAAAGAGTTAACCCTGGGCTACCTGGGTGGGGTGGGGATACAATATCGCCTCATCTACGACCTTTTGCGCCCGGGACTTGACCCCTACTCCGCCGATGCCCCGGTAATCGTGGGCACCGGGCCGCTTACCGGCACGCTTGCTCCCTTTAGCGGCAAGGTCTTCGCCACCGCCAAAGTCCCGGCCATCGCCTCAAAATACGAGAAAAAGCATTTTGTCTCGTCCAGCGTCGGCGGCAACAAACGTTTCGGCACGATGCTGAAAAACGCCGGCTACGACCACGTTATCATCACCGGCAAAGCCCCAAAACCTTCTTACTTGCTGGTCAGGGACGATGACATCGAGATTTGCGAGTGCGCCGACCTCTGGGGGAAAAAGGGCATCTTCGATACCACACGGGAACTATCGGAACGCCATAAAGGCGCTACCGGCCCCGCCGGCGTCTGGGCCATCGGGAAAGCCGGCGAGAACCTGGTCAGGCACGCCCACGGTGTAGTTGATTTACACGGCAGCCTAGGCAGGAACGGTATCGGTGCTGTGCTCGGTGCCAAGAACCTGAAGGCGGTCGTCACCGCTGGCAGCAGGGGGACAAAGGTCAGTGACCCGAAGAAATTTATGGATGTGGCCGACCGTATCTGGCGCGAGATAACAGCCAGTCCCCGCTTTATGGTTGAAGACGCTTCCTGGGTGCCGCCCGGCCGGGACGAGCTAAACCGGGATTTGCCACCGAGCGGCAAAGGCATCCGGCGGGCCTGCATGGCCTGCCTCGAAGGCTGTAAAACCGAATATTATGTAAATGAAGGCCGCTTTGCCGGTGAGCGCCTGTTGGTTTCTTATTACCGCCTCACCCGCTTTTTCGGCAGGACCCTCGGGCTAAAACATTACGGCGAGACGGTAAAGCTGATGAACATGGTCAACGACCTGGGACTGGACAAGCAGACCATGCAGTATATGCTCCTGTTCCTTACCAAACTCTACGAGCGCGGCGTTATCACCCGTAAGGACACCGGCGGCCTGGAGCTTAAATTCGGGGACTTCGAAGCCTATATCAGCCTGCTTGATAAAATCGTAAACCGCCAGGACATCGGCGAGGCAGCGGCTGAAGGCTGGTATCCCCTTACCGAAAGGCTTGGGGCAGATGTTTCCGCTGACTTCGAGTACGGTTGGCCAGTGGTCAAGGGAGTCACAGTGATGACCGACGCCCGCAACTGGGGATTTACCCCCACCTTCGCCATCGCGCCCCTGGTGACCGGGCCGGTCAAGCACCGCCACGGGCCGACTTTCTGGGCGCCCGGCAAAGATATTCACCGTGAAACTTATATCGCCGAAAACCGCCGTTCCCTAAATGACTTAAGACGCGACCTGCTGAGGGTCGGGGCGACTGAAGAGGAGATGAAGGCGGTCTTCACCGGGGACGGCTTTAACGCTGGAAAGCTGGAAAAGGTGAGCGAGGACGGGCGCATGGTATGCGACATGCTCGGGGTATGCGACGCCTGCCACAACCTGGGCGACCCGATGCGTGACCTGCCCCGCCTCGCCGGGCTTTACGCTGCGGCCACCGGCATCGAAATTACCCCGGCGGAATTGAAAAAAAGGGGCGAGAAAGCCTGCAACCTGGAAAGGGTACTCAACGTGAGGGAGGGATTCACCAGGGAAGACGATGCCATCCCTTCAGTGTGGCTGCAGAATGTGGAAAAGTCCATCTACCGGAGCGAGGCAGAATCCGGCCACCGCTTCGCCCGGGGGGCGGGCTACCTGCACGACTACTTCAACCGGCGGCTTTCCCGCAACGACCTGCATAAAATCATGGACGACTACTATGACCAGCGCGGCTGGGACATTGACCGGGGAATTCCCACTCCGGAAAAGCTGCTAGAGGTGGGTTTGGCCGAGTTTTCCAGAGTCGTCGAAGAGGCGTTAAACAGATAGGAGAAAAGAGTGACTGAGCAAGAACAAATCATAAACCCCGAGCAGCCAATCTGCGATGCCCATCATCACCTCTGGGACAGGCCGGGCGACCGCTACCTGGTCGAGGAGTTTTTGCGGGAAACCATCGGCGGGCACAACATCGTTAAGTCGGTATTCGTCGGCTGTAAGACGATGTATCGCCAGGACGGCCCGCCGGAGATGTCGCCCGTCGGCGAGACCGAGTTCATCGAGCGCATCACCGCTCCGACGCGAACCGGCAAAACCAAGGTTGCCGCCGGGATTGTGGGGACTGCCGACCTCACGCTCGGTGCGGCAGTGGCGCCGGTGCTCGAAGCCCACATCGCCGCCGGCAAGGGGCGATTTCGCGGCATCCGGGTGATAGGCAACTGGAAAGTAAACCCAAAATGGCGAGAAGGGTTCAATTATCTTGAAAAGTACGGCCTGAGCTTCGATGCCTTTAACACCGGCACCCTGAGCGAAGTCGCCGAGCTTGCCCGGACTTTCCCCGATACTACCATTATTTTGAACCACATCGGCGGAGTGCTGCCCATCGGCCCTTTTGCGCCTGACCACGAGCGGATGGTCGCCGAATGGCGGCGTGGTATCGAGGAGCTATCAAGTTGTCCAAACGCGGTCATCAAGTTCGGCGGCCTCGGTATGCGTACTTTCGGCTTCGGCTGGGCGGAACGGGAGACGAAACCGGACTCAATTGAGATGGCGAAGATAGTCAAGCCCTATTTTATGGACTGCGTCGAAAACTTCGGCGCCGACCGCTGCCTGTTCGAAAGCAATTTCCCGCCTGACCGGGTATCGTATTCCTACACCGTCCTGTGGAACGCCTTCAAACGCATCACTAAGGACTTTTCGCCAGACGAGCAGGCTGCCCTCTTTTGCAGCAACGCCGCAAGAGTTTATCGGCTCGGCGACTAGCCAGCCCTGACGGCTACTCCAGCTTCCGTATGCGCGGCAGGAAAATTGCGGTAAATATCGGCAAAACGACCAAAACCATCGCAAAACCGCCGACCGCCCACTGGACGCCGACCCCTGCCCACTGGACGCTGACCCCCGCGATATTGAAACTGACCCCGCCGGCAATCATGGCGGCAATAAAACCTCCGAGACTGGTTACACCATCCTCCATGGAATAGAGGCTCATCACCCTTCCCCGGTAATTGGGCGCGGTGTAAGACTGGAGCAGGGTGTTGGAAAGATTGGTACGAGCGGTGCGCGCCAGCCCGACCATCGCCATCAGGAAAAGGGAAAGATGATAGCTCGTGGAAAAAGCGAAGAAAACGAAAACCAGCCCCAGGACACTCGAAGCCCCTAACAGCAGGGCGCCCCGCCGCCGGTTGGGCAACGAGGCAATCGCCAGGGAACTGATCAACGCGCCGATGGCGGTGGCGCTGAGCAGCATACCCATGCCTCCCGCACCCACCTTGAGAATATCATCAACGAAAACCGGCAGCAGCCGGGAGCCAGGGGTAGCGAGTATGGCAGCGGTCAGGGCATAGACCAGGACAAAGAGAAGGCTGACCTCACTCCTGATATACTTGAGTCCGTCCTTGAACTGCGCTAGGACACTGCCGCCTCTGCCTTCGCCTTTAGGTGTCATCGGCAGCAATGCCGCCAAAATCGTCGCGCCGACACCAAGGCCGCTGGTGACATAAAAAACAAGTTCAAAATCCAAAACGTCAATCATCAAACCGGCAAGCGCCGGCGCTCCCAGGTGAACGATGTTATAGCCGGTGCTGCGGAGGGAAATGGCATTCATCACCTGGTCGGTGCCGAACAGCTCGGCGATGATGGCATGCCGTGCCGGCCCGGAAAGCCCGGAACTGGCAAAGTTTACCACCGATGCCAACATCAATATCCACCAGGAACCGGCGCGTTCCGAGCTTAAAAACCCGAAGGTCAGGGCTACGGCAATGATGAGCGAGGTCATCATCGAGCCGACCTGTCCCAGGATAACGATTTTTTTCTTGGGGACACGGTCGGCGATTACCCCGCCGACCAGGGGCAACAGTATACCGGGTATAGCGTTGACCAGCCCCATGAGCCCCAGGAGGGCCACCGAGCCGGTCAGGCGGTAAAGCAGCAGGGACTGAGCCAGCGATCGCATGTCCATCGCCATCATCTGGCTCAAATACATACCGAGATAAACGCGGTAAGATGGGATTTTCAGCGAGCTGAAAGTCCGAAAAGAGGGCGACATCCTAAAGATTCATCGTACTCCGGTACACCGGCTTTGTCAAAAGCCAGACACACCGGCGAAGCCGTTATGGAGACGGCAGCGCCGTATCTGGTACAATGATTGCGTGACACAAGACATCGCCTTATATATTCACGTCCCTTTCTGCCGCCGCCGGTGCCGCTACTGCTCGTTTGTTTCCTACGCCCATCGGCAGACGGACATACCCGCTTACGTAAACGCCCTTAAATGTGAGCTTGAGCAGCGGGCAAACAGAGAGCAAGTTGGCAGTATCTATTTCGGCGGGGGCACCCCGAGCCTTCTGCCCGCCGAAATTTTGGGGGACTTATTGGCTGCCATCAGGTCTCTTTTCGACCTGGACGAAGCCGCCGAGATAACCATCGAGGCCAACCCGGGCACGGTTGACCGGACTTACCTGGCAGACATCAAAAAGGCAGGCGTTAACCGCCTGAGCCTAGGAATACAGAGCCTGAATGACCGCGAGCTTGAGATGCTGGGGCGCATCCACACCGCCGCCGAGGCGATAGACTCCGTAAAAGCCGCCAGAAACGCCGGATTTGATAACCTGAATCTCGACCTTATCTACGGTCTGCCCGGTCAGACTATGAAGGAATGGCAGATGGCGCTTTCGGGAGCGCTAGCGCTCAAGCCGGAACACCTCTCGCTTTATGCCCTTAGCCTTGAAGAGGGAACGCCGCTTTACCGGATGATTGAGGATAAGCAACTGCCCGCCATTGACCCCGATATTACCGCCGACCAGTACGAGCTGTCTGAAAACCTGCTGACACAACACGGCTATCGCCACTACGAGATTTCTAACTGGGCATTACCCGGCAGAGAATGCCACCATAACCTGGTCTACTGGCATAACCAGCCGTATCTCGGCATCGGGGTGGCGGCGCACTCGCACATCGGCAACCACCGCTTCGCCAATACCAGTAATCTGGATAAGTACCTTACCGGCACCCTCTTACCGGAGATGGACGAAGCAATCAGCCCCGACCTTGAGCTTGCCGAGACCGCCATCCTCGGCTTACGATTGGATGAAGGTATCGGCGTGGACACACGTTACCAGGAACAGGTCGAGGAATTAACTGCCGCCGGTCTATTAGAACGGGCTGGCAGGCGCGTAAAACTGACCGGGCGCGGGCGGCTGCTTGGCAACGAGGTCTTCTGGCGGTTTTTACCGGAATGAACAGGTGCGGGATGTGTCAGCCATGGGTAGGGGTTGGGGGTGTCCCCGGTCTTCCGAATAAACGGGGCGTCCAGGAGGAGTACAACCCCCTCTCCAAATTCAAATAGAAACAGGGTGTTATAAGAGTGGCGAAGCCCCTCTCAAAGAAAAGTCATCCCCTTCCCCTGCGAATTCAGGAGAAGGGGCAAGGTGATGAGGTTACTAGACTATTAATAGTCCAGAGCTAAAAACGATGGAACAGGCCTTTACACGAAATTTCTGCATCATCGCCCATATTGACCACGGCAAATCCACCCTGGCCGACCGCCTCATCGAGCTGACCGGCGCACTGCGGCACGAGGAGATGGGGCAACAAGTGCTGGACAGTATGGAGCTGGAGCGGGAGCGCGGCATCACCATCAAGGCCAAGGCCATCCGCCTCCACCATAAAGCCCAGGACGGCGAGCTTTACCGCCTCAACATGGTGGACACGCCAGGACATGTTGACTTCTCCTACGAGGTCTCGCGCACCCTGGCGGCCTGCGAGGGCGCGGTGCTGGTGGTGGACGCGACGCAGGGCATCCAGGCACAGACACTGGCAAATACCTACCTTGCCATGGAGCATAACCTCGAACTAATCCCGGTTATCAACAAGATTGACCTGCCGGCGAGCGAACCGCAACGGGTGCTGGAAGAGATTTGCAGCGTCCTCGGCTACAAGGCAGAGGAAGTGCTGCTAATCAGCGCCAAGACCGGCGAGGGCGTGCCGCAGCTACTCGAAGAAATCGCAAAACGCGTACCCCCGCCCAGCGGCGACGCCCAAAAACCGCTGCGGGCACTTATCTTTGACTCGCGCTACGACGCTTACAAAGGCGTCATCGCCTACCTGCGCGTGGTGGACGGCCGTATTTCTAAAGGCGACCGCCTGCGCCTGATGGGGCAAAACACCGAGATAGAAGCCCTCGAAGTCGGCTTCTTTGCGCCCGGTCAATCGCCGGCGCCGGAACTGGTCGCCGGAGACGTGGGCTACATCGCCACCGGCCTCAAAAGCCTGAAGGAATGCCGCGTGGGCGACACCGTGACGCTCACCGTTGGCGGCGCCACCGAACCCTTAATCGGCTACCAGCCGCCCAAGCCGATGGTCTTCGCCGGTATCTATCCCACCCTGGCCGAGGACTACAAGGATTTACGCGAGGCTATCGAAAAGCTGAACCTCAACGACGCCTCGTTAACATACGAGCCGGAGTCCAGCCCCATCCTCGGGCACGGCTTCCGCTGCGGGTTTCTGGGACTTTTGCACCTCGACATCGTGCGCGAGCGCCTGGAACGTGAGTTCAACCTGGCGCTGGTGGTCACCGCGCCGGGCGTCAAGTTCATCATCACCCTGACCGGCGGCGAGCAGCTCACCATCACTAACCCCGACGAGTTCCCACCGCCCGAGGAAATCGAGAAAATCGAAGAGCCCTGGGTGAAAATTTCCATCATCACGCCCTCGGTCTTCATCGGGGCGCTGATGGAGCTGCTCACCGAATCCGAGGGGAAATACAAGCACACCGAGTACCTGGGACAGTCCCAGACGCAGAGTGAACTCGGGCAGAGGGTAAGACTTGAGTACGAAATGCCGCTGCGCTGTATGCTCACCACTTTCTACGACCAGATGAAGAGCCGCAGCCGGGGCTACGCCTCAATGGACTATGAGTTCCTCGGGTTCCAGCCCGCCAGGCTGGTCAAGCTGGTCATCCTGGTGAACGACGTCCCGGTGGACGCCTTCAGCCGCATCGCCCCGCCGCAAAGCGCCCAGGCAGTCGGCCGGGCAATCGCCGCCAAGCTCAAAGAGGTCATTCCCCGCCAGCTTTTCCGCGTGCCCATCCAGGCAGCGGTGGGCGGGCGCATCGTCGCCCGGGAAGACATCCCCGCCAAGCGCAAAGACGTCCTCGCCAAGTGCTACGGGGGCGACGTCACCCGCAAGCGCAAGCTTTTGGAAAAGCAGAAAGAGGGCAAGAAAAAGATGAAGCTCATCGGCAAGGTGGACGTGCCCAAAGAGGCGTTTTTGGACATCCTCAAGCTCGGCTAGTTTCCTATCCGCTTTGCGGGAAAGGATTAAGGTGAGGAGTAAAACTGTATGAGTTTAGCCTGCGGGATGGTCGGCTTGGCCGGTTCCGGCAAGACCACCATCTATAACGCCATCACCGCCGCCGGGGTTGCCAGCTTCGACGGCGCCGAGGAGCATACCGCCGTCGTCAGCGTGCCCGACCCGCGCCTCGACGACCTGGCCGCCATCTATCACCCGGTAAAAATCGTGCCCGCCCAGATGAAGATGGTGGATATTCCAGGCCTCCAGGCGGGTGCGGTGGAAAAAACCGGGCGCGGCTCAAAGCTGCTGGCGCACATCAAGGACGTTGACGCTCTCTTGCACGTGGTTAAATGCTTCACTCCCGCAGGCGCCACCATTCCTGATGACACTATAAATCCAGTGGGCGACGTGGAGACCATTGCCCTCGAGATGATGGTGGCCGACACCAAGACCCTGCAAAATAAGCTGGACCGCCTATCCAAGAAGGTGAAGTCGGGGGAAAAGAGCGCCATCCAGGAGTATTCCGATTGCGAGAAGGTGAAAAAGGGGCTGGATGAGGGCACGCCCGCCCGCCGCCAGAACCTGAGCGAGCACGAGATGACCTCAATTTACGAGTGCAACCTGCTTTCGGTCAAACCGGTGCTCTACATCGCCAACGTCGCCACCATAGAGGATGCCGCCAACCCGAAGATAAAGGCGCTGGAAAACTTCGCGCAGGCCGAAGGTTCGGAGGTCATCACCGTCTTTGGTCGGGACGAGGCCGACATTGCCCAATTGAAGCCCGAAGAGCGCGGCGAATTCCTGGCTGAGCTGGGACTGAACGAATCTTCAATGGCGCGCCTTTTGGGCGCTGCCTACCGCAAGCTGGGGCTGGTAACCTTTTTCACCGTTGGACCGGATGAAGTCCGCGCCTGGACTTGCCACCAAGGCGATAAAGCCCCGGTTGCCGCCGGCAAAATTCACACCGACATGGAAAAAGGCTTTATCTGCATGGAAGTGACCAGCTACCGCGACCTGCTAGAACTGGGCAGCGAGGCCGCCGTGTTAAAAGCTGGCAAGCAGCGCATCGAGGGCAAGACTTACGAGGTTCGGGAAGGCGACGTGGTGGTGGTGAGGTTTAATAAGGGTTAGTCCTGGTCAGCCGCTCTCGCTGCGGCGTGCGCCGTCCGCAGTCGCTGGGTATAAGAGAGCATCTTCTTCCGCAGGCGGACGTTCTGCGGCGTCACCTCGACCAGCTCGTCGCGGGCGATGAAGTCAATTGCCTGCTCCAGAGAGAGCCTCAGCGGCGGCACGAGCCGCTCCTGGATTTCCTGGGTCTCCGAGCGCACGTTGGTCTTTTTCTTCTCTTTGGTGACGTTAATCGGGATATCCTGCATGCGGGTGTTCAAGCCGATAATCATGCCTTCATAGACCTGGGTGCCGGGGCCAATCAAGAGCAAGCCGCGCCCCTCGGCGTTACGCAGCCCGTAGGTTACGGCGATACCCGCCTCCGAGGCTACCAGCACGCCATTACGCTCCGGCACCACCTCGCCCTGCCAGGGCTGGTAGCTCAGGAAAAGGGTATTCATGATGCCTTCGCCCCGGGTGGCGGTGAGGAAGGGGCCGCGGAAGCCGATGAGACCCTTGGTCGGTATATTGTACTCAAGGTGGACGTTGCCCTTGCCGTCGTTGCGCATATCGGTGATCCGGGCCTGGCGCTTCGACAGCATCTCAGTAAGCACCCCCATATACTTATCGGGGGCGTCAATCATCAGCGCTTCAAACGGCTCCATCAGTTTGCCGTTAACCTCTTTGGTGATGGCCTCGGGCTTGGAGACGTGAAACTCGTAGCCCTCGCGGCGCATCGTCTCAATCAGGATGGCCAGGTGCAGCTCGCCCCGCCCCTTCACCAGGAAAGTGTCGGCCAGGTCAGTGTCCTGCACGCGGAGACTTAAATTGGTTTCGAGCTCGCGGTAAAGCCGCTCGCGGAGCTGGCGGGTGGTGCCGTAGCGCCCTTCCCGCCCGGCAAAGGGCGAGGTGTTGACGCCGAAGGTCATCTCCACCGTCGGCTCGCCGATTTCGATGCGCGGCATGGCTTCGGGGTTTTCGGCATCGGCAACCGTATCGCCGATGCTCACCTTCTCGACGCCGGTGATGGCGATGATA
>QZJL01000005.1 GCA_003599745.1 Dehalococcoidia bacterium
ATCGGTGGCCTTCTCAAGCTCGATTTCGGCATTTCTGATAGCCGCCTGGGCATCCCGGCCATACTGCGCAAGGTCAATTTCCAGGCTGCGCACCATGAGTTCCTGAGACCTGAGCGCCTGCTCCGCATCGGCGACCGCCCGCTCCAGGTCAACGGTATCGAGCCGGGCAAGAACCTGCCCCTCGGTAACGCTGTCACCTTCCCCGACTAAAATCTCCTTGATGGTGCCGGCCGTGGCAAAGGTCAGGTCGCGCTGTTCCGGCAACACCAGACTGCCATCAGCGGAAACCCTGACCACCAGGTCGCCCCGCTCAACCGGGAGAATCTGCTGCCGGGTCTCGATGGTGGGCTGCGGCGCGCAGGCGCCGGCAACCCCTATAATAAGTAGAGCCGAAACCGCAACGAATTTCTTTTTCATCTAGCCCTCCAGGATTGCCATTGCATTTCCAACCGATTACCCGTCTTCGGAACCGGCTATTTACCGAGCTCCCGGGCGCGCCGGTAAGCGGCGGCGACGGCGTCCTTTACCAGCGCAGCAAACTGACCTTTCTCAAAAACCGCCAGCGCCGCCGCGGTGGTACCGCCGGGGGAAGTGACCATTTTCCGGAGTTCCGCCGGTGTTTTCCCGGACTCGGCAAGGAAACAGCTCGCACCCAGCACGGTTTGCATCACCAGTTCCGAAGCTACTTCGGGAGCAAAACCCAGGCTCTCGGCGGCGCCCGCCAGAGATTCGACAAAAAGAAAAAGATAGGCCGGACCGCTGCCGCTCACGGCGGTCGCCCGGTCAATAATATCCTCGTCCCCGACCATTATTTCTTTACCCATAGCCTTGAGCAGGGAGGCCGCCAGCGCTTTCTGCTCGGCGCTCACCGCCGGGGTAGCCGTCCAGACGCTCATCCCCTGCCCCACCTGCGCCGGGGTGTTGGGCATTACCCTCACGAGCCGCCCATGGCCGAGGCCGCGCTCAAGTTTTACGATTGGGACACCGGCGATGATGGAAAGGACAAGCTGCTCCGCCCTGAGTTCACCATTCAGGCCGGCCATCACCGCGTCAATGTCCTGGGGTTTAGTCGCCAGAATAACCAGATCGGCGCCGTTTATCGCTTCGCGGTTATTCCCGGTAGTTTTAACGCCGTACTTTTGCGCCATATACTGGCGTCGTTCCGCCTTGATATCGCTCACCCGGACATTTTCCGGCAGACTGATTTGCGCACGCAGCAGCGCCGCGCCCATCGCCTCGGTCATGTTGCCACCGCCGATAAAGGCTATTTCTACGCTCATCACTTCACCACCAGGTTCACCAGCCTGCCGCCGGCGACAATGACTTTTACCAGTTCTTTACCTACCAGATGGGTTTTGACTTTATCGCTCGCCAGCGCCCGCAACTTAATTTCCTCTTCGGAAATACCGGCGGGCAGGGTGATGCGGTCACGGAGCTTGCCGTTCACCTGCACCACCAGGGTAATTTCTTCTTCTTTCGCCAGTTCAGCATCCCAGACAGGCCATTTCTGGTTATGGATGCTGTAAGGCCGCCCGGTACGTTCCCACAGTTCCTCGGTAAGGTGAGGGGCGGTCGGCGCGAGCAAAAGCAGCAGTGTCTGTATCGCCTCCTCCCAGTCGGCAACGCTCACCGACCCGGCCTCCTTAATTTTTATCAGGTCGTTGGTAAACTCCATGAGAGCGGCAATCATCGTGTTGAAATGCATACCATCGAAATCTTCGGTCACCTTCCTGATGGTTTGATGAGTCAGGCGCTTTAAGTCTTTGAGCGCCTTTTCATCGGCCGGTCGGTCGGTCTGGTAAGGCTCCATCACCAGGTTCCAAACGCGCTTTAGCCAGCGGTCGGTGCCGCCCATGCCGCGGTCGTCCCACTCGCCACCCTGCTCCCAGGGGCCTAAAAACATCAGGTAGGTGCGGACAGCGTCCACGCCAAGCTCGGCAACGTAGGAATCGGGATTGATGACGTTGCCACGGGACTTACTCATCTTCTGCCGCTGGGCAATGATGATGCCCTGGTTGAAGAGCTTCTTAAAAGGTTCGCCGAAATCCACCAGCCCGATGTCGCGGATGGCCTTAACAAAGAAACGCGCGTAGAGGAGATGCATCACTGCGTGCTCGGCGCCGCCGGTATAGAGGTCAACCGGCATCCAGTATTTCACCTTTTCGTGGTCAAATGCCCGGTCTTTTTCGTGCGGGCTACAGTAGCGCAGGAAATACCAGGAGGAGCACATGAAGGTGTCCATGGTATCGGTCTCGCGCTTTGCCGGCCCGCCACACTTCGGGCAGGTGGTATTGACGAAGTGACTGGCGTATTTCAGGGGAGACTCCCCGCCCGGCTTGAACTCGGCGTCCTCCGGCAGCAGCACCGGCAGGTCTTTTTCGGGCACGGGCACGATACCGCACTTATCGCAATAAATTATGGGGATAGGCGCACCCCAGTAGCGCTGGCGCGAAATAAGCCAGTCGCGGATACGGTAGCTGACCGTAGCCTTGCCCCAGCCTTGTTTTTCAAGATAGCCGGTGATTGCCCCGATAGCTTTATCGCTCGCCATGCCGTTGAACTGCCCGGAATTAACCAGCGTGCCGGTCTCGACGTAGGCTTCTTTGAGTTCTTCCCCCGACCAGCCGGGCGGTGAGATAACCACCTTTACCAGCAGGTTATACTTTCTGGCAAAGTCGAAGTCGCGCTGGTCGTGGGCGGGCACCGCCATCACCACCCCGGTGCCGTAGCTCGCCAGCACGTAGTCGGCAATCCAGAGAGGTACTTTATCGCCAGTCAGCCGGTTGGTGACATAAGCCCCGGTAAAAACGCCGTCTTTTTCTTTCTCGGTGGAAAGCCGCTCAATCTCAGTCTCCCGCCGCGACCGGGCGATGTAAGCTTCCACCGCTGCCTTCTGCTCGGGGGTGGTAATTTTTTCCACCAGGGGATGCTCGGGAGCCAGCACCATAAAGGTGACGCCGTAAACCGTATCGGGGCGGGTGGTAAAGACCCTCAGCTCCTTATCTTTGACCGCGGGGTGGTCGAAGGCAAAGGAGATTTCGGTACCCCGGCTTTTACCCACCCAGTTACGCTGCATGATTTTGATGCGCTCCGGCCAGTCAATGCCGTCGTGCCGCGCCAGCTCGTCGGCGTAGCGGGTGATACGGAAAAACCACTGTTCGAGGTCCTGATGGATTACCGGCGTGGCGCAGCGCTCGCATTCACCGCTTATCACCTGCTCGTTGGCGAGCACCGTCCGGCAACCGGGGCACCAGTTGACCGGGGCCTTGGCCCGGTAGGCCAGCCCTGCCTCATAAAGTTTCAGGAAGAACCACTGCGTCCAGCGGTAATACTCAGGCAGGCAGGTCACCACCTCACGGTCCCAGTCATAGATGGCACCCATGCTCTTGAGCTGGCGGCGCATATTCTCGATGTTTTTCATCGTCCACTGGAACGGGTGGATGCCGCGCTTGATAGCGGCGTTCTCGGCGGGCAGACCGAAGGCGTCAAATCCCATCGGGTGCATCACATTGTAGCCCTGCATCCTTTTAAAGCGGGCGTGCACGTCAGAAGGCACCATAGCATACCAGTGTCCGATATGGAGGTCGCCGGATGTGTAGGGGAACATGGTGAGAGCATACCACCTGGGCCGGTCGCTGGTCTCGTCCGCCTCGTAGAGATGGTCGGCGGCCCAGCGCTGCTGCCACTTTGTATCATACACTTTCGGGTCGTAACTGGCAGTCATAGGGTATCCTCCGGCTTAATCACAACAGATTAAGCCCATTTTATCACATCCCCCACCGTCACGGAGAAAAACCAGGGGAATAAGAAGAACTTACAGGCTCTGAAATAGCACGAGATGATCAACTGCTGCCCCAAAAAAACAGGCCAGACTTTCGCCTGGCCTGTCCTCGGTTACTAGCTAAAGCTATTCAGTCTAAATTATTGACGGGTAGCTCTGACTTTACTGAAGCATTCGCTGCAGTAAACCGGTCTGCCTTCGCGTGGCTCGAACGGGACTTCGGTGTCCTTGCCGCACTGAGCGCACACTGCCGGGAACATTTGCCGGCGTGGCCGGGAACCGTAGCTGCCATCGCCACCGTACCGCTCAGCCTTTCGGGCCTGGCGGCAGGATAGACAGCGCTTGGGTTCGTTGGTGTAGCCGCGAGACGCGAAGAATTCCTGCTCATCTGCGCTGAAAGTGAAAGTTGCCCCACACTCGGCGCAAGTGAGCTGCTTGTCCTGGTAACTCACCGGATGGCCTCCTCTCTTAGATAGTTGGTTATAAGTTCGGTCATCCAGCGGTTAGGGCTTCGGAGAAACTAACCAGAATCAATTTTTGATAACCTTAACTGAAACCACCAGAAGATATTATATCCCGGGGGGATCGTTTTGTCAATTCCGGTAGGCTTCCCGTGACAATCGGCGCTTCCCGAGCCATATTTACCGAACGAACCGAAGATGGTCTAAGCTGCGGGGATTTTCCCCGTCACCTCGGCCGGCGCCATACGACCGGCGGAGACTATCATCTTGATGGCATCATCCACCGTCATCCTGGTGCGAACGACTTCTTCTTCCCGAACAATCTCCAGAAACCCCGTGGTAGGGTTGGGAGACGTGGGTATGAGAACGCTGAGCAGCTTCCCACCGCATTTGTCGGTAAACTCATTGGTCACAAAAGCGATTGCCCGCATATCTTTCCTGGGGAACTCGACCAGCACCACCTGCATGAAACCGGTCTTATCAGGCGCGGAGAAACTCTGCACCACCTGACGGATACCGGTGTAAAGCTGGCGAAAAACCGGCACTCTGGAAAGTAGTGAATCAACGTAGCGAATCAGCCGGTGGCCCACAACATTACTCGCAACCAAGCCAATAAGATAAACCAGCACAACGGTTATCCCGAAACCAACGCCCGGTATGGTATCACCCCAAATCGCTCTGATCAAAGGCTGCAGGATATTGTCAATGGTGGTAAATATCCAGATGAATATCCAAACCGTGGCACCAACGGGCACGACAAGGGCGATGCCAGTGATAAACTGCGCCCGGATTTTCTTGCCCAGGCTGCTGCCTGATTTGTGTTCGATATTGTCCATTTTATGCTCCTTTGGAGACCTTACCCGTCTTGCTTGAACGCTAGGGTAACCAGGTCTGTTACGGGTTGACCTGAAAAATTTTTACTTCCGGCATAACTGTGCCTGCCTTGGAAACCATCTGCTCCGAGCTGAAGACCAGCCGGTAATCGGTGAGTGTCCCCAGAGGCACGGCGCTTACGAACGGATTATCGCTCACGATTCTATAATTGCCTTCGTGGCTGTTTATGAAGCTGACCGCCTGCTGGTAATCAGGGAAGGTCTGGTTATCAGTGACGAAGTTAGGAACAGTGAGTGTCTTCCCGGTTTCGTCGCGGAGTAGTCCATCTTTATAGGATATTACCTTAACCTCAGCGGGCGCTACCGCTTTGCCGTCAAAGTTGTAAAGCCTCACCAGCAACGAACGGTAGTACTCGGGGTAATAGAACGTCTTCTGGAACAGCTGGTTCCCCTCGAGTATAAAATAAGTGCCGTAATAATCACTTATGTCCTGGCCGTTCCACTGGGCAATGGCCCACAGCTTGCTGGTAGCCATCGCGCTGTCGGCGATAATGTAGCCGGTCTTTAACTCCCTAATCATATCTCTGGCGCTGGCTTCATCCTGGGAGAGCAAGACACCGGCAACTCTTTCAATCGCCTCGGGGTCCTGGCTGGGGTTGCTGACCGGAATGCGGTGAGCAATACGGGTTATCCAGTAGCCGTAATCCCACCAGGACATCACCCCGTAAGCGGTGTCCGGGTAACGAAAATCAGCGGGGTAAAACCGGTAATAAGCATCCGGTTCGCCGAGAGGCTCGGGTGAATTTTCTCGAAGCCACGTGAGCGTGGCATACCAGCCATCGGAGGGAACGAAGGTTGCTGCCCTGGCAATGCCTGCACTGGCGCCGAGACCGGGATAAACCACCAGAAAGAAAATGAGTAAAACCGCCAGGATGTGACCAAGGTAGTTCTTTCCTGGCGAGCCAGCCTGCTTGCCTTTTTTTTGCTTTAGCTCCGGTACAACCTGAGCAGACACGTTTTCCGGGACGACTTCCACCCCACTGGCAGCCTGAATTTGCCCCCAGAGGAAGATGGTATCCCGGGTCCTCAGGAAGTTGATTACCAGCAAGATTAGCAGGTAAAGCATCACCGCGACATAGCCCGTGAGCAAGCCAGCGTTAACCGTAAAATAATAGTCGAACCGCCGTTGCTGAACCGTAATCAGGAATATTAAAAGACTCCAGATAAGAAAGAAGACTCTCTCGGGAGCAAATTGCTTTCTGAAAATTATAACCCCGGCGAGGATGAAAAACCCGAATATGCTGAGCGGCAGGGCGGTGTAAAGGTTAAGCCAGGCCGGAGTAAGAAAAAACCCCCCGTCCGCAACGACCGGCGCGAAGAAAGGTCTCATCTCAAGGGTGGTACGTTCGATACCCGAAGTCGGCAAAAAGATACTCAATTTTTGCTGCACGGTACTCACCAGACCCGGTAAAGCAGCACCGAATACCACAATAATAATCACGCCAAAAGCAAACACGGCCAGTGGAAAGTAGAGGGGCTTCAACTTCCATTTTGCCATCAGAAAGGAAAAGGCTGCCAGCACCGGCGGTACGACAAGGGCAATCAGGAGAGGAACGAAGTTAAAGGTAAAATCCTTTCGGCTTACGGCAAGGTACACCAGTAAAAGAGCCGCAAAAAAGACCAGTCCCACTATTCCCGGATATGCGGCGGACCGCTTTTGCAGATGGTCAATCATCATCTGGGTAACCAGCAAAAGGAAAATGATGAAAACAAAAAGAGGAGCGCCCGGCCAGGTGATAAAGTACAAGCCCATAAACAGCCCGCCAAACAGGCTGAAAATTACCGGGCGTGAAAGATTCTTCCAGCCACTAAAATGCCCGAAGGTAAGGCCCAGCCGCCGCGCGCTCTTAAGCGCCAACACCAAAAACAGCGCTCCGGTAGTGGACAGGAGCACCTCAGCCACATGATGGTCGGCGAACCCCAGCGTTGACCGGCTCAAAAATTCCCCGGGCAAGAGGGCAACCAGAATGGCGGCAAGGACACCAGCCCAGCGGTTGAAAAGCTCTCTACCGAGAAAATAAACGGGAATCACGGTCAGCGCCCCCAGGAACGCCGGAAAATAGACTCCGATAAAATCAACCATCTCCGGGGACGGCGAGCCCAGACCTGCCAACCAGATTATGGCGGCAAGAAGCCAGGGAAAGAAATAAAAATCGGTAAGGACCCAGCCATCGGGGAAAATGTGGAATGGGTCAAATCCGGTAAGACGGGGGAAATTGGCGACCAGGTTATCCACCAGGCGCATATAAAAATATGAGTCCGTGCCGTTGAACTTGACCCACTCGCTGCCGAAAATCCGCTCGGCAGGGAAATAAGCCCGGATAAAAAAAGCGGCGCAGAAAATAGCGGCCACCATCAGCAGCGAAAAGTAGCTACCAGAAATCTTCCCGGCTTTCATGCCGTCGCCTTTCCGAGGATGGGAATTTTAAAAACAGTCTCCCGGCCTCATCAAGTCCTCATTGTACTTGTCCGGACCAATTGTAGCAAACGGCATCGCCGTGCGCCAGACTTCGGACTTGAACAGAAAAGAGCGATTGTCTAAAATATGGCATAGGCAGCTACTGGATATGAAACCAGACACCATGCTAACGGGCAAAGATACTTCACTTGCGGCTATACCCAGTTTCAACACTGCAAGCAGCATCTCTAACGTTGCTCTAAAATCAAAGAAATACGTCAGCCACGTGCTGGTAGTGGATGACGGCTCCACCGACGACACCGTCCGGCAGGCCAGCGCCGCCGGTGCCGAGGTAATCCGCCACGGCAAAAACCGCGGCTACGGAGCCGCTATCAAGTCGTGCTTTGAAGCCGCTACCCGGAGCGGCGCCGACATCCTGGTTACCCTTGACGGCGACGGCCAGCACCGCCCGGACGATATACCCCGCCTGATAGCCCCAATCGCCAGAGGGGAAGCGGATATGACCATCGGCTCCCGCTTCCTTGAGCAGGACATCCGTGTGCCCGGCTACCGTAGTTTCGGCATTGGAATAATTAACTACCTTTTCAACTTCGACGCAAAAACCAGGGTTACTGATTCGCAGAGCGGCTTCCGCGCCTACCACCGCCGGCTTTTTTCTAAGCTGAACCTCACCGAAAAAGGCATGAGCGTCAGCATTGAGATACTTGAAGAAGCACGCCGGGCAAACGCCAGAATCATGGAGGTGCCAATCATTTGCCATTACCCGCCCGGAACAATTAATATTAAGGCGATGTGGCACGGGCTAGGAGTAGCCATGGCGGTGGTTAAGATTCGCATTCTCGGCTGGTTCAAAATGGGCCACAACAGCCGGTCACCGGTCAAAGGGGCGAAATAGGAGACTCGTGAAAATCGCGGTGGTGCTGGGGACAAGACCGGAAATCATCAAGATGTCACCGGTGATTAAAGAATTAGAACGCCGAAAGGCTTCTTTCTTTATCCTGCACACCGGCCAGCATTATTCATACTACCTTGACATGGTCTTCTTCAAGCAGCTCAGTCTCCCAAAACCTCGTTACCGTCTTGATGCCGGCTCCGGCAGCCACGCCGAGGAAACCGCCCGGATGCTTGTCGGTATCGAAGCGGCGCTGGTAAAAGAAAAACCTGACGTCGTGCTGGTCGAAGGTGACACCAACAGCGTCTTCGCAGGAGCGCTGGCCGCCGCTAAACTGGGCATCAGGGTCGGCCACGTCGAAGCCGGGCTGCGCTCTTACGACCGGGGTATGCCCGAAGAGATAAACCGGGTGCTCACCGACCATATCGCCGATTACCTCTATGCGCCAACCCCCGAAGCCCGGAAAATCCTGTTAGGCGAGGGTATCCGGGAGGCAAAGATACTGGTTACCGGTAACACCATCGTTGATGCCGTTTACCAGAACCGCAAGCTGGCCGAGCAGGAAGAGCGCGAGCCGTTACCCTTCCCCGACGGTGGATACCTGCTGCTGACACTGCACCGTCAGGAAAACGTTGACCATTGGGAAAGGCTGGCTAATATTCTATCGGGCGTAAACCGCGTTAGCCGGGAGCTTAGTCTGCCGGTGGTTTTCCCCGTCCATCCCCGTGCCAGAAAGCGGCTTAACGAGTTCGGGCTTGATACCGGCAATATCCACACTATCGAGCCGGTGGACTTCTTACAATTCCTGAGGCTGGAAAGCGGCGCCAAACTCATCATGACTGATTCCGGCGGCGTCCAGGAGGAAGCCTGTATTCTCGGCATACCGGCAGTGACGCTGCGGGACAATACTGAGCGCCCGGAAACAGTGGCGGTAGGCGCTAACATACTAGCGGGCGCGCAGCCCGAAAAAATACTGGAGATGACAAAGCTCATGTTAGGCCGCAAAAATGAGTGGACAAATCCTTTCGGTGACGGGCGGGCGGCGGAAAGAATCATAGACTCACTGCTGGAGGCATAGGATATGGCGAAAATCTTCGTTACCGGCGGGCTTGGCTTTATCGGTTCCAACCTCGTGCCTGAACTCCGTAAGCGGGGGCATGAGGTCTGGGTCTGTGATCTGACGAATTCCGGAAGCGATAACTACATCCGCTGCGACACCAGAGAATACCGCCAATTAGAAAGAGTATTCAATCAGCACCAGTTCGACTTCGTCTATCACCTGGCGGCGGAATACGGCCGCTGGAACGGCGAGGACTACTACGAAAACCTCTGGCAGACCAACGTCATCGGCACCAAGCATATCCTGCGCCTCCAGGAGCAAAAGAAGTTTCGCATGATATTCTTTTCAAGCGCCGAGGTCTACGGCGATTACATCGGGGTAATGAGCGAAGACATTATGGATAAGCTCGCCATCAAGCAGATGAATGACTACGCTATGACCAAGTGGGTAGGCGAGCTTCAGGTATTGAACTCGGCGGCGATGTTCGGCACGGAAACGGTCAGAGTCCGTCCGGTTAATGCCTACGGCCCGCACGAGCATTACAGCCCCTACCGGGGGGTCATCCCAAACTTCATCCACAAAGCCCTTCACGGCCAGCCATACACGGTTTTCCTGGGGCACAAGCGCATCTTCGATTACGTCGAGGACACCTGCCGTACCTTCGCCAATATCGTTGATAATTTCAAACCGGGCGAAGTCTATAACATCGGCGGCAAGGAAGAGTGGGAACACGACATCAAATACGTCTCCGACCTGATTTTAAAGTATCTGGGTAAGGACGACCGCAACATCACCTACAAAGAGGCCGAGCCTTTCACCACCCAGGTAAAGCATATGGACTTCGCCAAATCCCGGCGAGACTTGAACCATGACCCTAAAATTCCCCTCGAAGAAGGTCTGAAGTATACCATCGCCTGGATGAAAAAAGCCGAGCAAGGCTGGTAACTGGCTTAACTGAAATGGCACTTAAAGTCACGCTCATCAACCCACCTCAGGCCAACCACTATCCCCAGCCCCCTATGGGGCTGGCGCAGCTAGCGGCCGTCGCCGAACAGGCTGGGCATAAAGTAACAATGGTTGACTTGAATGCCCTCGGTACTCCGCCAGCGCTTTCTTCGCTTGTCGAGAATGCCGATGTCATCGGCCTGACGGCGATGACGCCCACCATCGGTGCGGCGGTTAAACTTGCCCGCGAACTGAAAAGAGCCAGAGGCGACATTCTCATTATATTGGGAGGGCCGCACGCCACCCTTCTGCCGGAAGAGACGCTCAAAAGTACGCCAGAAATCGATATCATCGTCCGGGGTGAGGGCGAAGACAGCCTGCTGGAGTTACTATCCGCTCTCGAAAACCACAGGCCGCTAGGCCAGGTCGCCGGTATCAGCTACCGCCAGGACGGCAACATTATAAGCAACCCAGGCTCTAATAACGCCATTGACCTGGATAAGCTCCCTTTCCTGGCTTATCACCTGCTCCCGACCAGGCGCTACCGACCCCATCCGCCGCACGGCCGGGCGCTGCCATTCGCCGCCGTCATTACCAGCCGCGGTTGTCCCTACCACTGCAGCTACTGCTCCAAGCCGGTGACCGGAGTCAAATTTCGGGGACAGAGTCCGGAACGGGTGCTTGATGAAATCGAACACCTGATAAAAAGATTCGGTATCAGGGAGCTTGCCTTTTACGATGACGTTTTTACCATGGACAAAAAAAGAGCGGCGGCCATCGCCGAAGGCATTATCACCCGCCGACTGAAGCTGCAATGGACATGTGAAACTAGGGTTAATCTGGTTGACCCCGAACTGCTGCGGCTTTTGAAAAAGGCCGGTTGTTACGCCATTGCCTATGGTATCGAGTCCGCTTCACCGGAAATATTAGCCACGATAGATAAGAACATCAGCCCCGAGCAGGTGGTAAAAGCCATTTCGATGACACGCCAGACCGGTATCCAGACAGTCGGCTACTTCATGATTGGTTCGCCGGGGGAAACGCCGGCCACTATTCAGCAGACGATTAGCTTCGCCAAAAGACTCAAGTTGGATTTCGCCCAGTTCGCCATCACCACGCCCTTCCCCGGCACCGAGCTCTACCGCCGCTATCTCAAAGACCATGATAACGAAACCGCCGTCTGGGAAGATTTCATATACGCCGGCGCAGGAGGCAGGTTAGCGCCGGTCTTTGAAAGTGCCGGACTTCGGCGCGCCGATTTAATCGATTGGATGAAGAAGGCTTACCGCCGCTTCTACCTGCGCCCGTCTTATGTCTGGCAGCGCCTGACAGCCGTCCGTTCCCCCGGCGATTTGATAGTTGACCTCAAGGGGTTTAACATGCTGATAAGCAGCTTGAGGGCTTAGGACTTTGAACGTGCTTTTTGTCCACGAAGTAGATTGGCTGAAAAAGGTGGTCTTCGATATCCATACCCTGGCGGAGTCGCTTTCGCTGAAAGGCCACCGCGTCTATGCCATTGACTACGAAAACAACTGGCAGCCGGACGGCTTTCTGGGGCTGGGCAAATTGAAAACGACCGAAATTCCAGGCGTTTCGCGGGCTTTCCCCAGTTCTTCGGTCACTTTGCGGCGGCCGGGATTCATCCGGCTGCCAGTACTATCTCGCCTCTCCGCCGGAGTAAGCCACTTCCGCGAGATATCACGCACCATTAAAGAGAAGGACATTGACGTTATCGTACTGTACGGGGTGGCCACTAACGGTCTCCCTGCACTCTATGCCGCAAGGCTGGCGAAGGTTCCAGTAGCCTTCCGCTCCATTGATATTTTGAACCAGCTGGTGCCCTACCAGTGCCTGCAACCGCCCACCCGATGGCTGGAAAAGGCGGTCTATAAACGGTCAGACATGATACTTTCACTCACGCCAGGGCTTACCGGCTATCTTATCCGACTGGGCGCTCCAGAAAACCACATCCGGCTTCTACCGATGCCGGTGGATACTGGGCTTTTCAAACCCTTCGACGTAACCCCTGAGTTCCGCCAGAAGTGGGGCATCACTAAGGAGGATAAAGTCATCGTCTATATCGGCACGCTTTTCGACTTCAGCGGCCTCGACCTGGCGATACGACATTTCCCTAAAATTATCGAACAGGTGCCGCATGCCAAACTGCTGATTGTCGGCGACGGGCCGCAACGCCCCAGGCTGGACAGTCTCATCAAAGAGATGAAGCTTGAGAGTAAAGTGGTTATCACCGGTTTCCAACCCTACGACACCATGCCCCAGTTTCTCAACCTGGCAACCGTGTGTTTGAATCCTTTCGTGATTACCGGAGCGACGCGCGACATCTTCCCCGGCAAGATTGTCCAATATCTTGCCTGCGGTAAAGCGGTAGTGGCGACTCCCCTGCCCGGCTTGGTGGTTATGACACCGGGCGAAAACGAGGGACTGGTCTACGCCGCTACGCCCGAGGAGATGGCCGAAAAGACCGCCGCTTTGCTCACAGACACGGCATACCGGCAGAAACTGGAACGTAACGGGCTTAATTATGTAAATCGCCGCCACAGCCACCAGGCTATCGCGGCGCAGCTTGAAGATAGCTTGAAGGAGGTCGTAAAAGCGAAGCGAAATGGCTGATATTTTAAGTCAATATAGAGACAAGAACGTCCTGGTTACCGGAGGCGCCGGCTGCATCGGCTCGAATCTCACCAAGGCATTGATAAAAGCTAAAGCCGCCAGGGTAGTGGTGGTTGACGACCTTTCCGCCGCCCAGAAATGGAATGTACCGGTTGACCCGGCGGTCACCTTCATCGAGGGTGATATCCTGGACGAGGAAATCTTGAAGCGCGCTTTCAAGACCGGTTTTGATGTCGTCTTTCACCTGGCGGCGCATTTCGCCAACCAGAACTCGGTAGACCATCCCGAGACCGACCTTCTGGTCAACGGCCTGGGAACATTGAGATTGCTGGAGTATTCCCACCTCACCAAGAGCGCCAGGTTTGTCCTGGCCTCGTCGGGCTGTTCGGTTTACGGCAGCCAGGCTCCCCTGCCCTTAAAGGAGGATTTCGTCTCGCTGCACCTCGACACTCCCTACCAGATTACCAAACTGCTGGGCGAGCTTTACTGCAACTTTTACTATAACTATTACGGCTTGCCGGTGGCCATCGCCCGCTACTTCAACGTCTACGGGCCGGGCGAGATTCCCGGGGCTTACCGCAACGTCATCCCCAACTTCATGTGGTGGGCGCTCCACAAAAAGCCCCTCCCTATCACCGGCACCGGCGAGGAAACCCGCGACTTCACCTTTGTCGAGGACATCGTTGACGGGACACTCCGGCTGGGAATCCTGCCCGAAGCCGTCGGCGGGGCTTTCAACCTCGCCTCTGAGACGGAGACGAGAGTAATTGACATCGCCAACAAGGTAAACGAACTGACAAAGAACGATCATGGTGTCAAGCTAGTGCCCAGAAGAGACTGGGATAAGATTGTGCGCCGCCGGGCTTCCATCGAAAAAGCCCACAAAGTCCTGGGTTACCAGCCAAGGACAAAAATTGACGAAGGTATCAAGAAAGTCTACGAGTGGATTTTGCAGAACCGCGACCAGATTGAAGAAGACGCTACTTTCTAAAAGAAGCGAGGTAAAATGCCCGAAAAGCTGAAGGTTGGCATCGTCGGCTGCGGCGCTATCGCCCGGATACGGCACATACCGGCGTTCCTGAAACTGGGGGGTAAAGTTACACTCCAAGCGGTCTGCGATAAGAATGCGAGCCTGGCCCGCGAGGCTGCCGCCAGAAACGGCGTCACGGGGGTTTATTCCGACCTTGCGCAGATGCTGGCCGCAGAAAAACTGGACATCATTGACATTTGCACCCCACCTCAGACCCATGCCGCCATCACGATTGGGGCCATCGAAGCCGGCTGTCACGTGGTACTGGAAAAGCCGATGGCGCTGTCAACCGCCGACTGCGACCGGATGCTCGCCATCCCGCGAAGGGACAACCAGAAGCTCTGCGTCATCCATAACCAGCTCTACTACCCGCCGGTGCTCAAGGCCCGTAAGCTGGTAGCCGACGGCGCAATCGGCGATTTCATCGGCATGCGGATATTCATGTCCGACCCGCAGGACGAAATGATAATGAGAAAAGACTACTGGGTACACCAGTTGCCGGGGGGCATAATCGGCGAGACGGGCCCGCACCCGATATATAAGTCAATCGCCTTCATCGGCCCGGTAGCAAACGTCAAGGTCAGCGCCCGCCGGCGTCTGGAGCACCCCTGGGCGCCATTCGACGAGTTCCGCATTGACCTGGAAGGGCAAAGGGGCTACAGTTCAATCGTTATCTCCTACTCAAGCCATCGGCGTGCTTCGACTATTGACATCCTGGGTACCGAAGGCGCCCTGCACCTCGACCTTCTCAGTATGCTTTTGATTCACCACCGGAAAAACACCAAAATGGAACCATTGAACCTGGCATTGACCTCCTTGGGAAACGCTGCCCAGATAGTCAGCGGTGTTACACGCAATGCCTTCAGCCTGCTCACCGGCGGCGAGTTCTACGGGCACAACACTATCATCAAGGAGTTTGTTTCTAGTATCGAAAACAATACCGAGCCACCCATCACCGGCGAAGATGGCAGGGAAACCACCCGCGCTCTCGAAATGGTGGTGACGAAGCTGCGGCAAAAATACGGCATTAAATAGAAGACGATGAGCGACCAGACGATAACCGCCAAAGCTCTCGGGCTTGTACCAGCCCTACCAGCATACTTCAAGACCTACCGCCTCTTACGGAAATCGCAGTGGTGGAGCTCGAGGCAGCTAGAAGAATACCAGGTAAGGCGACTCGGGAAACTACTTGACCACGCCTACCGGAACGTCCCGTATTACCGGCGGGTCTTCGACGAGCGCGGCTTAAAGCCTACCGACATCCAGAATTTAAGCGACCTGCGCAAACTGCCGTTTCTAACCAAAGAAATGATACGGGATAACCTGAAAGACCTGGTAGCCCGGAACTACCCTCAAGGTAAACTTGAATATGTCACCACAGGCGGCACAAGCGGCGTACCATTAGGATTTTACTACGAGAAAGCAGTTTCGCGCGCTACTGAATGGGCATTCATCAAAACGCTCTGGGAAAGAGTGGGTTATCGTTTTAAGGACAAATGCATCCTCTTGAAAGGTAACGTGGTAGCTAATACTGACCGAGGTAAATTCTGGGAGACGACCTTCTTCGGTAGATGGCTAATTCTATCATCTTATCATATGACAGAAAGCAATTTGCCTGAATATATAAAAAAAATACGGGAATTTCGGCCAAAGTTTATTCAAGCCTTTCCTTCGGCAATCACGATTCTGGCAAAGTTTATGGAGAAAAACAGTGTCGCGCCGTTTCTTTCCATAAAGGCCATTCTTTGTGGCTCAGAAAATATGTACCCGGGGCAACGGGAACTTATCGAAGGGATATTGCACTGCCCGGTCTATACATGGTACGGGCATGCGGAACGGGTCGTGCTGGCCGGTGAGTGCAATCAGAGAACTGGCTATCATATCTTCCCCGAGTATGGTATAACCGAGTTAGTCAGGGATGACGGCACGCCAGTTGCCGGTGAAAATGAGACCGGCACAATCGTGGGCACCGGTTTAACCAACTATGCCCTGCCGCTCATCAGGTATAAGACCGACGACCAGGCAGCGTGGGCTAGCGGGGATTGTTCCTGCGGTAGAAAATATCCTCGCCTCAAAACGGTAAAAGGCCGCTGGCTGCAGGAATTCATCATCACCGGGAACAACCGGCCAATTTCTATCACTGCCATTAATATGCACTCCGATGTTTTCGATAACGTGGCGCAGTTCCAGTTTTACCAGGATAGAAAAGAAGAGGTAATTTTCAACGTCGTTAAAAAACCGGGTTATACCGACCGGGACACCGAATACATCAAAAAGGAACTGGCTAGAAAACTGGGCGGCGACATTGACCTGGTCATCCGTTTTGTTGATAATATACCGCGTACCGAAAGGGGTAAGTACCGTTTTTTGATTCAGAAGCTGCCGCTTGGGATGGGGGAGGAGAACAGCGGGCAATGATCCAGACCGTAGCTATCTCAAGAGCGGCAAAACCCGAATATCCCGAAAACCCTCCGTTCCATCCTCCGGCAAAATACCCGGAGTACCCTTATACCGAGATAGACCAGACTAACGGTGTTTATCAGGCGGTGAGGGAGACTCTGATAAAGCTGGGGATGGATAATGGCAACTACAGCACCGCTAACTGGAACCCGCTGGGCGACATCATCCGGCCCGGCGACAGCGTCGTCATCAAGCCGAATTTCGTTTCCGAACCGCGCTCTGAAGATACAGACCCAAATTGCATTGTCACTCACGCTTCGGTAATCCGCCCTGTGATTGACTACTGCCTCATCGCCTTGAAAGGGCAGGGCAGCCTTACCGTGGCTGACGCTCCGCAAAGTGATTCCGACTTTGAGACAATCAAGGATTTTACGAAAATCCAGGACGTGATTGATTTTATCAACTATCATTCCTCCCTTAAAGTCAGCCTCATTGACCTGCGTGAAGAATATGCTGAGTCGAAAAACGGCGTAGTATTAAGGCGGCTGAAAATGAATGGCGACCCCTTGGGCTACGCCATCGTAAATCTTGGCAATATGAGCGCGTTTCACGACATAGAAAACTACATGAACAGAATCTACGGGGCATACTATGACGTGGAAAAAGTCCGCGAGCATCACGGGGCAGGCAGGCACGAGTATTGCGTATCCAACACGGCGCTGAGTGCCGACGTTATCATTAACATTCCCAAGCTTAAGACCCATAAAAAAGCCGGGGTGACAGTCTCCCTGAAAAACATCGTCGGCATAAACGGCAACAAGAACTACCTGCCGCATTACCGTTTTGGTTCTAAGGAAGAGGGCGGCGATGAATACGAGCTTAAGAGTTTTTCAAAATCAGTTGGCAGCCGGTTCTACCAGACGGTTTTCAGGATAATGGCACGCCTGGGGCCAAACCAAATGAAGCTGATGGTAATCCCGCGAATAATTTATTCGCTCTTAAAGAGTAAAAATATCACCCGGCACCGGGGCGGTTCCTGGTATGGCAATGATACAATATGGCGGACGATTGTCGACCTAAACCGTATCCTGTTTTACGCCGATAAAAAAGGTAACTTCACCGACAGCATACAGAGAAAATACCTGAGCATCGTTGACGGCATCATCGGCGGTGAAGATGATGGCCCGCTTTTTCCGACGGCTAAGTTAGCCGGATTCATCATCGGCGGCTTCGACCCTGTACAGGTAGACCGAACAGCTTCTGCCGTTATGGGTTTCGACTACCGGTATATTCCCCACATCGTAGCTTCCGGCGAAGCGCTGGGAACGGATACCAATACACCGCTCGATACCGGAGGGATTAACATGTGTTTCAAACCGCCGGAAGAGTGGCGTGGTAAAATATAGGGCAGACTATAATATTTGAGGGAGAAATGGGAATAAGCGATATCGAGCAGGGAGTTGATGTAGGCAAGTGGACAACTGACCCGGAAGTACGCTGCCTTTATCTGATGGCCAGCTCCAGCAGGCCG
>QZJL01000013.1 GCA_003599745.1 Dehalococcoidia bacterium
TAATCTTCATTACCCACCCGACCTCCCGTGATGTCTGCTGCGAAACTTACCACCGCGACCGAATCCTGGCGGAAGTACCGGCTGGACATCCGGTGCGCTGCAAGTTGGACAGAAAGCGGGCGCAATGCTGGTGGGTGTTTCGACTTCCCATTCGTGACCGCTATGGCACCGGAAACGGCGGTGGGCGATTTCGAAGTTGCCGCCTTCGATTCTTATTGCCTTACCGTTGAGTAAGGCATCGGCGGCCTTCTTTCGCGCCGAAGCCAGGACTCTCTGAAAGGTCGGGCGGGAGATATTCATTCTCTCGGCTCCCTCTTCTTGCTCTAGTCCTTCCAGGTCTTTCAAGCGCAACGCTTCGGCCTCTTCAAGCGAAAGACGCACTGCTTCGAGAGACCCTAAAGGTATGCCCGCCGGCTTGAAGTAAGTCACATTTGGTAAAAAAGCTACTCGGCGGCATTTGAATGGTCTAGGCATCTTTCCTTTCCTATAATGAGCATATGCTCATTACTATAATAAAACTTTGCCTGGCTATTTGTCAATACTTGGGCGAAAGATTGGGATAACTAAAAAATTATTGCAGAAAGTCAGTTTTGTTGGGTAACAAACTACTGTTTGTTGAGTAACTTTTCAAGCAATTGTTTACCCTGCTCTGAATCTTTCCCCACGGTTGAGTTACACACCAAGATTGACTAATGACTTGACAATGCGAAGATAGAGACCTAGACTTCGAGTCACCAAGATATCACCTGATTACCGCTAAAAGGAGAGCCATCCTCTCATCTTGCCTTAATGAAAATTGGTTCTGTTTTCATGAGGTTAACCTTGAAAACGCCGACTATTTTCATTGCGCTGGCAGTAATTCTGACGCTGCTGGCTGCCTGTGGTAATCAACTACCAAGCAATGAATCGCCTAAGCCACCAGAGACAACCCGGCCGTCTGATGATGCTGCACCGGTTGAAACTCTATCGGGAACGTATCTTACCCCGAATCCCGTCGAAATGTCTTTACCCATTTATGGTGGTACGCTTGCACACGCCATAAACGGTCTTAGAAGCCTGGATGCACACCAGTTAGTCGGTTATGGCCCTACCGCTACCCTGCCGGTCTTCAACCAGCTGGTGATGTTTGACATCTCCTACAAGGAGACAGTTCCTGAAACCATTATCGGCGACATGGCCGAAAGATGGGAAACAAGCCCTGATGGTATGGAAATCACCTTCAAACTCCACCGGGGCGTGAAGTGGCACGATGGAGTACCCTTTACCGCCGATGACGTGATATATAGCCTGGAGAAGATGACTAATGTTAACTACAGCGCCATCTCTGATTGGTTCCCGGCATATCAAAACACCGACAAAATTGACGAATACACGGTGAAGGTCCACCTCAAGTACCCGTCCGCCGGTTTTCTGTTAGCCCTCGCCCAAGGGGAATCGCAAATCCAATCTTTGCACCTATCGGGCACTGACCCGCAATCGACCGCATTTGCGGTTGGCACGGGGCCTTTCATGCTTATGGAATATCTGCCGCAGGTGCATCTCAAGTACAAACGAAACCCCGACTATTGGAAAAATGATAAGTACGGCAACCAGCTGCCTTATATGGACAACATGACTTTATACATACTCTCGAATGTTGCTATCCATGAGAGCATAATCGGTCGGCGCTTAGACCTCAAAGGGACGGTGACCGGTTGCGCAACTCTTGATACTTATAACTATTTAAAAAACGGGGCACCAGAACTTCTGTGGCAGAGACGGGACAGGTACAACGGTTACCCGATATTCATCAACACCAGACACAAACCGCTGGATGATATCAGGGTGCGACGCGCCATGGTCTTGGTGCTGAAGGAGGATGACCTCATCATTGGTTTCGGTGGTGACGTAATGTTTGGCCTGACCGATGTTGGCATTCTGCACCCGGCCTTTGGCCTCCCCAAAGAAGAAGTTCTTAAGTTAACAGGTTGGGATAAGCCCTTCGAAGAAAGGGTGATTGAAGCACAACAACTAATGGCCGAAGCCGGCTATCCAAATGGTTTCAAGCTCAGCATGGTGACCACGGGTACCAGTAATCAGGCAGCTGGTGCCACTTTAGTATTTGCCGATGCCCTCCGCAAATATTTAATGATTGATGTTGAAGTCAATACGGGTATGGGTACAATCGACTTATTTAAACGGGTCGAGGAAGATACCTACGATACCTTTACCTGGGATTTAACCATCATGGACCCGGTTCAACTTGCGAACTACTTTGCCACCGGGGGCTACGCTAACTGGGCGAAATACACTAATCCCGAGCTGGACAAAATGTTAACCGAGCTGGACTATATTATTGACCCCGATAAGCGACGGGAGACTATCTGGGCGATTGACCGCATACTGCTGACTGACTTGCCGGCTCTGCCAACCGGGTGTTTCCCGCCAAACTTTATGCCCTATTATCCACACGTGAAAAACCTGAGGTGGAACTATATATCCTATTCGAATATTAACCGGTTGGAAGACGTCTGGATTGACGAATCCCTGCGGGTGAAATAGGTTTTCATATTAGAAAAAGGAGGATAGAATATGAAAACCTTGGGCGAGGTTATAATCGGTATCGCTTTAATCTTAGCCATTTTACTCACGTTTGGCTGTGGCCCTGCCGGGCCAGCCGGACCGCCCGGACCGAAAGGGCCGACGGGCGAACAGGGTGCCGCCGGTCCGCCCGGGCCGTGGGGGCCACAGGGACCTCAGGGACCGCCCGGTTCACAAGGGCCTCCCGGACCCCCCGGTCCGGCGGCTTCGGGGGCTACCGCAGATGATGTAACTACGGGAGACCCCTACGATAACCCGGACTGGCCGGTTTACTGGGTTTCGATAGACCCACCGCAGGGTGGCCCCTACGTGGAGGTAACGGTCAAGCTCAAGGTGCCCCCTGGCTCATTGTGTGACCTCACCTATCTTACAGCCTGGGGGAATCGCAGCACCGCCAAACCCAACAACGTGGTCGCTGACGCTGACGGCAATGCCGTGCTCACCTGGGTGATGCACCGGGACACTACCACCGGAGAAGGAGGGTTGGAGCTAACCAATATCAAAACCGATGGTGCTAAAATCGTTGTGGTACACCCTTATACTTCTGTGAGATGAACCGAGAATACCTTCAGAAGATTTCCTGACCTCTAGGTTACACGTGAAGTTGTGAGCGAAAGCAAAACTTGAAGGGAGCATGAGCAATGACAAAAAAGCGTTACAGTTGGCCAGAGAATTTCACCGTTGGGGTCTTGAAAGCACCAGGTCTTGATACAGCAAACGTGGTAAAGCAGTGGACATCGGTGCTGGCGAAAGACACCGGTATAAACGCGCACCTGGCTTATACAACAGACAAATCAATCAAATTTAAATGGGTGCGTTACGGCATAGCCGATATCGCTGACGGGGGCGCATTCGAATTCGGTCAGATGCTGGAGGGAGACCGTCTCTGTGGAAACCGCGACACCGGCGCTTTCCCGGTTAGGATGGCCTGGGTTCTTTCGAAGTATGACTCAGGTTTTATGGTCAGGGGGGATTCTCCTATCAAGGATATTTATGATATCAAACCCGGCGTAAGAGTAGTCGATATGAGGAGTTTCCTGCCGAGCCAGGCAAATGTCGAGGGCTTGCTCGCGTGGGCGGGTATCTATGACCTGGAAAAAGACGTGAGATGGGTACCGGCTCACAATACCGAGGAAAAAGCCCAGCTTATCGTAGATGGTAAAGCTGATATTGCATTCGCTGTGCCAACGGCATCTTCCACCTTCAAGGCTGAGGAAAATCCGCACGGGATACGATGGATAGAACTAAATTCAGAGAAAGACCCCGAAGGCGCTAAAAGGTTCCACGAAAAATGTCTTCTCATTGACCACAGCCCGATGTTCCGGGGAGTCCAATCTTGCCGGGGACGCTGGGGAATGGTTGGTATCGACCAGTTCTGTTGCAGTGCCAATGCCGACGTCGACCTTATCTATAACCTCGCAAAGTGGTTGGATGAAAACTGGACAAGGTACAAAGATTTGCACCCCTGGCTTACCCAAACGACTTTGAACAACGTTATGACCAGATTAGATACCACCTTTATCCCTTGTCACGAAGGATTGATAAGGTATCTCAAAGAACTCGGTCGGTGGACTGATGCTCACCAGAAGCGGCAAAAGCAAAACGTTGACCTGATTGACCGGTACTGCGCAGCAAGCCAGAAAGCTATGTGGCTGGCAGACGAAAAAGGCATCGTTGTCGCGGTTGACAATCCGGAATGGGTAGAGCTGTGGAAAAGCTTCAAGAAGGAGCAGAATCTGCCGTTAATCCAGTTTTTACCTAGTTTAGGTAAGGGGCAGCTAGCATGATTTAGATGATTAAATGATGTTTATTCTCCTGACTCCCACTGAAGATTATTAAACTGACAAAGGAGGCAATATATACTGTGGAACAGATAAAACCGAAGAAGAAGTGGTCGCAAGAGCAAATCGGACACCGCTGCAGCGTCAGGGCACCCGTTGGTGCTCCACAATATGAAGCTACCGCCTGCATAATACCGAGCTTCATCGGTGGCGTTGGGGAAGGCGGTTATGGGGATGGGATTCAATGGGACGTCAGGCTATTTCGTAAGGGAGACGTTGTTTCGACAGGCATCAATAGAAATAATCTGATGTCCGTCGGTTGCTCTGAGGAGGACGCTGACTCTATTGTTACCCAGGTAAACCAGGCGGCTGATTTTCTCAGACGCACCTATCCCGTGATGAAACCGGGTATGGAAAGAAAGCCGGGGTTTGTGCGTTGGGCGCCGAGTGATTGACCTTAATGTTGACTAGTATTATTATTAAATTCTGGGGAAATCTTATAAAATATATAAGTTTCTCTTTGAGATACGTGGACAACGTATTTATTACTTAATAACAGGGAGGTGATTATCATGAAAGTCTCGCTAAAAGTACCTGTTATCATCGTCATAGTTTTCGCCCTCATCTTTGTATTGGCATGCGGAACGGCCGGACCTCCGGGACCCCCCGGGCCAAAGGGACCAACGGGTGAAGCCGGGCTGCCGGGAAGAGAAGGTCCGGCCGGACCGAGAGGGCCTGAGGGGCCACAAGGGCCTCCAGGACCCGAGGGGCCTCTAGGAATTTGGATCTCAGCCAATGAAACGACTCCGGCTGGAGACCCCTATGACGACACTGATTGGCCGGTTATTTGGGTCAAAATTGAACCATATCCTGAAGTCTATGGCTGGGAGTATATAACAGTAACACTCAAGGTTCCCCCTTTGTCACGCAATACTCTTGTCTTCATTACGGCTCCGGGAAGCCGAATGATTCGTCCTGAAGGAAGTGACCAATTCGCCGATGCTAATGGCGACATTGTTATTAAAATATTGTCAATTAAAAATACTCTTACACCAGGAACAACATCAAAATTAGAACTGACCAACTATAAGGTCGACGGTAGCAAAATCGTTGTAACACATCCTATTATCTCAATGGGCGGATCAAGGGGAGTGGACACCTATACCCAACCATAGAGATAATGCACCAGAGACAACGCACCTCATTACCTCTGTGGGCAGAGGCGGGAGACCTGAATGCATGAATTGAAGGAGCGGGTTATGAACCGGGGGCTAAACTTAATAGTCACAGCGATACTTTTAACTTTGCTGGTAGCCTGTAGCGAGGTGGCTCCAGAACCAGTCCAGCCTACGATTCCCCAGCCTACGCCAACTCAGAGCGTGAAAGCTCCCTCAGGACAATATTTAACGCCGAACCCGGTCGAAACGTCAATGCCCATTTACGGTGGAGTTCTCATATACGGTTTCTACATACCGAGAAGCTTCGATCCCCATCAATACGTGGGCTACGGGCCATCGGCGATAATGCCCGGCTTTAACCAGCTGGTGATGTTCGACATCGATTATAAAGAGTGCGTTCCCGAGACCATCATCGGTGACCTGGCTGAAAACTGGGAAACGAGTGAAGACGGCAAGACCATCACATTTAAGCTGTGCCAGGGAGTGAAATGGCACGACGGCATGCCTTTTACGGCTGATGACGTGATATTTAGCCTGGATAAGATGAACGATGTGAACCGCAGCGCCATATCGGACTGGTTCCCTGCTTACGAAAGTACCGAGAAGGTCGACGATTATACGGTGAAAGTCCACCTTAAGTATCCCTCTGCCAGTTTTATGACCACCCTGGCGCAGGGGGAATGCCAGATTCAGGCCATTCATCTTTCGGGTACCGATGACCAGTCAACTGATTTTATCGTCGGCACCGGTCCCTTCATCATTACGGAATACCTGCCGCAAGTTCATCTGAAATGGAAGCGGAACCACGACTACTGGAAAAAGGACAAATACGGTAACCAGCTACCTTACCTGGAAGGTTTAGTGTATTACCATATCGCAGACAATGAGTCGATTATTGGCCGGCGGTTGGATATGAAGAGCACCGTGGGTGGGGCGGGGACACTGGATACCTACAGTGCTTTGGTAAAAGGGGCACCGGAACTGCTCTGGCATAGGAGAGACCGGACCGCCGGTTATCCGATATTCATCAACACCAAGCATAAGCCCCTTGATGACATACGGGTGCGTCGGGCAATAGCTCTGGTTCTCAAGGAAGACGACCTAATCGTTGGCTTCAGCGGTGACGTAATGTTCGGCATAACGGACGTTGGCGTACTGTATCCGGACTGGGGCTTACCAAAGGAAGAGATTATTAAATTAATAGGCTGGGACAAGCCCTACGAAGAAAGGGTGGCTGAGGCTCAGCGGTTGATGGCAGAGGCTGGGTACCCGGATGGTTTCAAGTTGAACATGATGGCGGCGGGGTCTGGTACCCAATCAGCGTGCGGCGAGACCCTCGTCCTTGCCGAGGCTCTACGTATGAAGTTGAAGATTGATGCAGAAATGTACTCCGGTACGACCCAGACAGCTTTGCAACAACGTCTGGACCAGGATAATTACGATACCTACACGCATATGTTAAGCATCATGGACCCGGTTCAGCTCAAGAACTACTTTGGGACTAATGGCTATTCGAATTGGTCGAAATATTCCAATCCTGAATTGGACACGATGTTAGACGAGCTTGACCAGATACTCGACCCGGATGAGAGACGGGAAGCAATCTGGGCGATAGAGCGTGTTTTACTGACCGACCTGCCAGTCCTGCCGACGGGGTGTTTTATACCTACGTATTTGTGTTACTATCCCCAGGTTAAGAACCTCAGGTGGAATGGTATTTCTTATTCGTCTATTAGCCGGTTGGAAGACGTCTGGCTTGATGAATCTTTGCGGGTGAAATAAGAGTTACGTATCAAGACGAGAAAGGAGGCTAGCAATGATAAGGGACTGGCTCAAAAAACTTCTTGTCGTCACCATGGCTCTAGTAATCTTGTTCGCGCTCGGCTGTGCTGGGCCTCAGGGACCCGAGGGGCCGCCAGGACCGCAGGGAGACAGGGGGCCAACGGGGCCGCCGGGGCCGGTAGGGCCGGCTGGACCTGAAGGGCCGCCAGGGCCGCAGGGGCCCGAAGGTCCCCAGGGACCACCCGGTTCTGCTGATACAACCGCCGGCTAAGACAAAATGAGGCGGGCTTAAAGGAATCCGAGGCTTGCTCCTTTCTCTCGCTGGAATATGGTGGCAAGCCTCCGATGCTAATACTTACAACAGTGGCGAAATCCGGGGCAAGAGGCTAAGCCAGCTTATCGAGACTTTTGAGCTCGTCGGCTATGTCCCCAAGACCAAGTTCTTCAAGCTTGGCATTGGTCTGCCAGCCGGTGGCAACGTCCCAGCCTCTCAAACGGTAATATTCGTCCTGGGCATCTTTGAGCATTTCGCGGTCGGCCCAGGCAAACCGGTCAAAATAGGAATCGGTGGGACACTCGTCATATCGCGTCCAGCCCTCTCTTACCCAGATAGCCCTCTCCAGGTTGTAAATTCTCTCGCCGGTTTTAAGCATCTCCTCATAAGTGGCATCTATGCCGGTGATGGTAGGGTAAAGCCCGCTAAACCACATCTCCGGCTCGGCCAGCCTGTCGGACGGGTAGAGCGAAAAAAGCTGGTAGGGCCAATGGCAGAACAGCAGGGAATCAATCAGCGCGCACGTGTCATTCATTCGGGCTAAATACGGCATTTTGGCTCTGTACCAGTCGTCACGGTCGAGCAACGCTCGCTCGTCTCCGAAAAACTTACTCCCGCCGCGTTTCAAGATCGCCTCCCGCTCGTTTTCAGGAAGAGGCTGACCGGTTTCATCGCAGAGCACCGGGTCGGTAGCGCCGTCGGTCATGTATCGGGGCAAAAATATCTCAGGGCTGAAAATCATATGAGGATAAATACTCGAAGCCATCAGGCTGGGCACCCCGGCGACATATGCCGGGCTCCTGCCGTGGAACTTTTCCGTCCGCCGCTGGCAGATTTTGCCGAGTTCCTCTCTCACCTTGCGAGCCTTTTCGCTTTCACCGGCTTTCTCCAGGTCGCCGGCAATCCGGTCAAAGCAACGGATACGGTCTTCGGCAAGGACATCGCCGATACCTCTGCGATAGGCAACCGCATCGAGCACCTCCTTTGCCCATTCGCGGCTGCCGTATTCTTCGATGTGCGCAAGCCCGGTATTTTCTCTGGTGATGCCGCCAAGCTCCACCAGTTTTTTAACAAATGAAGGATAGACCTGGTTGTTTAGCCCGAGCAGGTCGCAGGTTTTTGCCGCTTCCCAGGCGGCGCGGCCGGTGTGTTTGGTGCCGTAATACTTATCGTCCGCGCCGGGGTAGCAGGCGGTGTCGTGGCACTTCCACTCGCCCCCGGCTAAAGCGCCGTCGAGGAACTTCACCCCGGCACGGCTCATCACGACACAGGCCCAGCAGCCGGCGTATCCCAGCCTGACAGTGCCTTTTTTCGTTTCATCATCAAGGGCGGTATCCCGAAAAGACCGCGAATAGCGGTTCTGCCTCTTCCAGAAAGGCGGCTCATTTTCGGTCTGCTTGCGCGTCGTGAGGCGCTGCAAGCGGTAGGCCACCGCCATCAGGTCTTTGGGCCGGGCAACCGGGATGCCCAGCGTGCCCCTTACCGCGATGGCTTTCAGGTTTTTAGAACCCATCACCGCGCCGAACCCTCCGGTGCCGGCAGCGTTACCGCCGTCGCTGATTATCACCGCCCCGCGGCAAAGGTTCTCACCCGCCGGCCCGATGCAGACCACTCTCGTCTTTTCCCCTTGCCTTCGCCAGATATCCTCCTGTGTGGCATCAGTGGTATATCCCCATAAACGTCCGGCGTCCCTGATTTCGGCCTTGCCGTCGTTTATCCAGAGATATACCGGGTTATCGGCCTTGCCCCTGATTACAATGCCGTCATAGCCGGCAAACTTGAGCTCGGCTCCCCAGTGTCCGCCAAAGGTGCTCTGGAAATAGGCTTCCTGCGGATACCACATCGGGGATTTGGCGGTAACGTTGACCTTGCCGGAGTGCGGGGCTAACGTGCCGGTGTAGGGGCCAGTGGTGAAGATGAGCACGTTCTCCGGGTCGAAAGCGCTTGTCCCGGGGCGGACTTCATCCCAGTAAATCTTAGCGGCCAGACCTCTGCCACCCAGATACTTAGGAACGTAGTTGGTGGTCGGGATATCAGTCAGTGTGCCGTTGGAGAGATCTACCCAAAGGAGCTTCCCGACCCAGCCGTAAAGCTTCGCCATCTCTATGCCCCCGCAGTCTTAACGTAGGTTATGGCACCCATGGGGCAGAATTTCACGCACTGGGGGTCACCGCCGCAGAGGTCACACTTGAAACAGATACTTCTCTCAGGGTTGTAGCCGATGCGGGTTGGGGCGACGGGGCAGGCTTCCATACACAGTTGGCAGCCATCGCACATTGCCTCGTCAATTACCATGGCGCCGGTTATGGCATCAACGTGCAGCGCTCCCGTGGGGCAGGCCAGCAGGCACTCGGCGCCCCGGCACTGCCGGCAGGGAATCGGTTCGCAGACGTAGCCGCCGAGGATATCCTTCTTAACGTATATTCGGGACAGCTCGGGGTTCACAATACCTTCTTTGTAGAGTGAGCATACCGCCTCGCAGGTTCGGCAGCCACCACACAAGTTCGAGTCAACCCGGATGTGCCCCTTCGACGGTGTTATTATCGGCTTCCCGGTACGTGCGAGGATATGTTCCTCCGATGGTAATATTATGTGCAGCTCAATTTCTTTATCCATCTTTAATCTCTCAAACTTTGAATCGCACCAAGCCCGTGGGAGTAGCTTTCCCGCCATTGATTTCCTCATAACTCTAATTAGAGAACTTTTTCAGCGCCCAGTCAACTATTTGTTCTGCCCCTTTGTTTTAAACGCTATTGACAAATATCCGCAGGATAAGGTATCATTTTGCATCAAAATATATTTGCAACCGATATTCGCTCACTAATTAATTGCCCCGAAGCCGGGGGGAGGTCTTCCGCAACCCGGCTAAATGAAAGTTAAATGCATTTTGCCCGTACCGACTAAAATGGGGGGGACAGGATGGTTAACATTGGGGCGACGCCCAGGAAACTGGGCGGGATTCTATCGGTTTGTCTTCTCATTCTCCTGCTCGCGGTGCCTGCGGCCGGTTGCCAATCCGAGCCGCCACCGCTAACCCTGACAATCACCCAGCCTGCCGAGGGGGACAGCATCACCAAATCCCCCTACCAGGTGCGTGGCACGGTTTCAGACCCCAAGGCGTCGGTAACGGTCAACGGCGTCAGGGGCTCAATCACGCCGAATGGTTTCTACGGGGCCAATATTGAGCTGACGCCGGGTGAAAATACCATCACCGTTGTAGCCACACGGGGTACTGAAACGACAACCAGGACGATGACGGTAACCTTCTCAACGGCAAGATAAATAAAAGCCATGACAATCGGAGTTATCGCCGTCCGGCGTTAAGTCAAAGCTCGCCAAATTACCGGTAGATGGAGGAACATAATATGCCGTCATTCAAGTGTAAGGATATCGGGATGAAATGCAAGTTCGAGGTAAAAACACAAAACCAGGACGAGATAGTGCCAATAATCGCCATGCATGCTTCGAAATCACACAGCATGCCAGACATCCCACCCGAGATAATGGAGAAGGTTAAGAAGGCAATCAAGAAATAACCGGCGGCTGCCGCAGTACCGGTACAACTCCGGTACAAGCCTTACCCTAGAGGGAGAAGGGACTACTCCAGTCCACAAAAGGGCTCCTCTCTTTTTAGGGCATGTCACGCACCAGGGCGGTCAGCTTCTTAACCTTTTCTTTCTGCTTGGCAAGCCCGATGTCACGCACGTCAACGTACTGCACTGCCCCGTAGAAGCAGAATTTGGCGCACTGGGGGTCGCCGTCGCACAGGTCGCACTTGATGACCCGCTTTTTTATCACATCGAAATTGATGTTGCCGAAGGGGCAGAACATAGCGCAGAGGCGGCAGCCGATGCACTTATCATAGTCAATTACCACCCGCCCCAGTGCCTCATCCCGGGTGATGGCTTTTGACGGGCAGGCGGCGATGCACCATGCCTGCTCGCACTGGAAGCAGACCATGGGGAAGCCACCCCATTCCTTTTCCCCGCGGATTACTTTCATACGGCTCAGGCGGGGGTTTACTTCTCCTTCGTGTTTACCCGAGCAGACCAGCTCGCAGGTCTTGCAGCCGACACATTTTTCCGCATCAATCACCAGCGCTTTAGGCATGGATTCCTACTCCCTTCTTGAGTCTCTTGGCGAAGAGCTTTCCCTCGGCCCCGAGGCCTAATTTTTTGAAAGTTTCCTGCTTGGGGACACCGTTTTCATCCCAGCCGCAGAGAGTATAGTAACCGCCGACCATCTTGTCGAACATCGCCTTGTCCAGCCGCTCACCTTTGAACGGCCCGCCCGGCACCGAGGTCTCGAACATCCGCTGGGGCAGAGTATCGTTTTCCCGTCTTACGCCGTGCATCACGTCGAAGGCTCTCTCCAGAAGGTGCACCTTTTCGGCGGCGGCAAACAGGTTTTCCAAATTGTAGTTCTCGCCGGTGGCAAGTGCCAGCAGCCTGGCCGGGTATTTCAACCCCTCGCCCGCCGCCTCGAAAGCTCGCAAAAAGATGTTGCGGCACATACCAATCATATCGAGCGCGATATATTTCTTAGCCGACAGGAGGATGGCTTCGCCTTTGCCCTCGTAAGCACGGGGGTCTAGCGCCTCAGGATGCCCCTTATGCACGTTATAGTTCTGCTCCTGGAGCGGGTACTCGCCCTCGGAGAGCCGGGGAGAGACCGCCGTCGCCAGGGCGGTCGCCTTGCGGGCGCGCAGCTCGCGCAGGCCGATTTCCATACCCTTGACCTGCATGGCGTATTCTTCGGTGCCCCGGCCAATCTTCTTAGCGCCGGCGAGCAGCCCGTCCCGGAAGAGTTTACCGTAGCCTTCCTGGCGGCCTATTTTATGAATGGTGGTGAAGATAGCCTGTTTGTCACCGCGTTTCATTGGCACGCCGTCGGTGTCCTTCTCGGTGATGATGCCGCGATGGTAAAGCTCCATCAGGAAGGAGATGATGTTGGCGGTGGAGATGGTATCCATGCCATAGCTGGCGCAGAACTGGCAGGCGGCTTCCACCACCGCAAAGTCGCGGTTCCAGACCCGCCAGGCGAACATCGGCAGCGAGTTACAGAGCGCCATGCCGATACCGGCCTCAGGGTCGTCGCAGACCCGGTAGCGGGATATGGGACAGGCGAAGCAGCCGATGCGGGCAATCTGGTGCGCCCGGTAGTACTCGTGCACGCCGTAGACAAAGTTGGGAGCGTCAATTTCATCCCAGTTAAAGTCTTCCCAGTTACCCCAGGCGGGCACGCCTTCCTTGGTCGCCCGCACGTTCATCTCGCGCACGCGTCTTTCCAGGTACTCGATGGGGGCCTGGAAATCCGGGAACTGGGAGAGTTTTTCCCGCAGTGACCAAGCCTCCTTGAGGAACTCATCCATCTTGGCGAGCTTGATACCCTGGCTGCCCCGCACCGCCACCGCCTTCAGGTTCTTTGAACCCATAATAGCGCCCATGCCGCCGCGCCCGGCGGTGGTGAACACCCCAGTCTTGATTGAGGAGAAGGCGACCAGGTTTTCGCCAGCCTGGCCGATGGCAGCGACCTGAACGGCATTGTCGCCGAGCTCTTCTTTAATGAGGCTGCGGGATTCCATCGTTTCTTTGCCCCAGACGGCACCGGCGTCCCGGAATTCAACCCTGTCGTCGTTGATAAAGACATAAGTGGGACGCTCGGCTTTGCCCTGGATGATGATGTTATCGTAGCCGGCAAAGCGGATTTCCGCGCCCAGGCCCTCGCCGACGCCGCCCGAGCCAATAAGGCCGTTGGGGCCCATCGTGGTGATTTTCATCCGGCTGGCGGTGGGCGCCGGTGTCCCGGTAAGCACCCCGGGGCCGAATATGATACGGTTCTCGGGGTCGTAAGGGGCCACCTCGGGGCCGACCTCGTCGAACATTATCTTCACGTTGATGCCCCTTCCCCCGACAAAGGGAGTATAAGGGGCAGTCGCCTCGGTGGTCGCGCTCTTCTCCGATAAATCAACCCTTAAAATCTTGCCTGACCATCCAAACATCGTCTTCTCCTCCAACTTTACAATCGGCCGGTCGGGCTTTTCCGGCGGCGCGAGCATCTTCTCCCGGTATACCCCGTGACTGGTCTGCAGGTGGCTCCGGAGTGACTTGGCGTTGCGCGCCGCAAATCCGCACTGGGGGCAGGTTAGCTCTTCAATCCCTTTCCCGGCCACTCTAACCTCGGCTCTTTTTCACTGGCTGTCACTACGATACTTACACTTCGAGTCGTATTCTAACACAGTCCGGGAAGGCACACAAACCGGGCACTTCAAAATAAAACAGGCTGGCGGTCTTTTTCTCCCGAACGGTGATATTTTACAGTTTTCCGTGCAGTACTCCAATCCTGTATGATACTCCGATGCTAGGGGACAGTCAAACGAAACTGACTCGCCGTAACAACAGCCGCAAACGCCAAAATGACATAGTTCTGTAACTTTTTCCTCGCCGATTTTATGACTTCGCAAGAATATTTTCCTTAAGATTACGCTAGACCGGAGAACTAACCGATTTAGCCTGCGTCCCGTTATACACTTAGAACCCCCGGCAGGAGGGACAATGATGGGCAGACCGAGATTTATCGTCGTGATGGCGCTTTTAGCCATCGTATCCCTTTTTCTTGGAATTTTTACCCCGGCCTGTCGGCCGGAATACACCATCGAAGAAAGCGAAAAAATTGCCCGCAATTTTGTGCGAAACGAGGCGACCTTCCGCTTCGACGGCATTAGTGAGACCCTGCAGCTTGCGGACACCACCGCGCTTGGCCCGGGAAGCTGGGAGTTCGTCTTCCGCTACGACAGCCGGGCCGCCGGCCACGGCGACCGCACCGGCCAGGTACTGCCCCAGGTCATCACCCCCCACGAAGCCAGGGTTACCGTGACGAACTACAAAATTACCCGAGGCGCCCTGGACGATGAATGGGATATGATGAACCAGCAACTCGGCGTACCGCCCGCACCCAAACCCGCCTACACGGTATTCGAGCTGGAATACCTTTTGATTGCCAAATTCGGGAACGTGTTTTACGTTGACCCCGATTTTTACCCGGTGGCGCGTGAGGGTCAGGAGGAAACCAACGCCCGGCAGCAGTTCGCCGCCATCAGGGCGAATGCCGATGAATTTGCGGCTATCCTGGCGCACCTGGGGCTGCCGGATAAGAGCGACTACACCGACGAGGAGAAACTGCTTATCTACCGGGAGCACAAGAAGCTGGTGCGCGCCGTGGAGATGAGCGCTACCGGCAATACCTACCATTTCGTCCTGCTGGTGGGCGAAGACCAGGGCGAGCGCATCGAAGGCACCATCACCGGCTCGGGGGAAATTACCGTAACCAAAAGAGAGCCGAGCTTTAATACCTATCCCATCTGCCTGGCCGGGGGCATTTTGATAGATACCCCCGGCGGCCCTATGCCGGTCGAACAAGTCCGCAAGGGGACAATCGTCTGGACAATTGATGACTCCGGGGAGCGCCTTGCCGCTACCGTGGTTGAAACCTCGACAACCCCGGTGCCGCCGTCTTTCCGGGTGGTGACGGTTACCTTGAGCGACGGCCGCCGCGTCATCGCATCGCCGGGACACCCCACCGCCGACGGGAAAGCGCTCGGCAGCTACCAGCCGGGCGACACTCTGGACGGGGCATGGGTGGTCACGGTTGAGAGAGTGGACTACCTGGGCGGCGCGACCTACGACATCCTGCCCGCCGGCCCGACCGGACTGTACCGGGCGAACGGCGTCCTGCTGAAAAGCACGCTCGGCGATTAAAACCGGAAATAACGCCCCTCAGGACTCCTGGCGTGGGGCGTGAGCATTCGCCCCTTCCACCAGCGCCCGTCCCGCGTCATAGACCTTTTTCAGTTCTTCGGGGTAGCGCCGCAGATTGCCCGGCGGTCGGAATCCAGCCCCTGGAACTTGCCGATGAGGCGACCGGCGCTGATGGCTTCCACCGTCTCAATCCGGTGAATCTTGAGGATGAACATTACGTGCTCGATGATATGGTCGTAAGTATCTACATCAGGCCCGCCCCAGCCGCCGATGACCATACCACGCTTGGGCTTGAACTTTTTCCAGAGGAAGGGGTCCCAGCGGTCGAGGAAGGCCGCCAGCTGCCCGCAGTGGGTCTCGGTGTAAACCGGGAAGCCAATAATGACGGCATCGGCGGCGGCGATTCTGGGATAGATGTCGGTCATATCGTCTTTGATGGGACAATAATCCTGAAAGTCCGGCTCCTTGCACCTGCGACAGGCAGTGCAGAAGCGGAACTTCAGGCTTTGCAGGCGGATTTTCTCAAAGCTGGCTCCGGCATCGGCCACGCCGCGTAGCGCCTCGTCGATCATGATTTCGGTGTTACCGTTTTTGCGGGGGCTGGCGCAGAAGGCCATCACCTTCATCTCGGAAGCCGGCTTTTTCGGCGGGAGGGCCGCCGGCGGCCACCGCTTTACCGGGCGCGGCAGGGCGAAATAGGCGTCTAGGTCAACCATCGCCCGGCGAAAATCGGCCTGGTAGCCGTCGGGGTTCTCCAGTCGGCTGAAGGTGGTTTCCATCGAGCGGGGTATTACCAGGCGCAGCGCCTCTTTTACGGTTTCGGCATCCGCCTCGGAGGCTTTTTTCTCGCTTAAAAGCAGCCCGATGACCCGCTCGATTTTAGGGCGCAACCTGGCCTGCATCATCAGGGGACGGCGTTCCAGCACGCCGTCGAGCAGCGTTTTCGCCGCTTCGTCAAGGGCCGGTTTCCCTGCCTCCAAGCCTTTACTAGAAATAGTGCGCCTGCTTGGACTCGTAGCCCTCATCCCGCAGGCTGGCCCGGTAGTATTCCGCCTTGTGCAGCTTGATGTCCAGCCCGTTGAGATTGAAGGGCAGCGATACGAGCCGGTCATGGTCGCGCCCCAGTAGATTACACATCCGGCGGTAAGCTTCAGTGCCGGGATAAACGATGGTCGCCGTGCCGCTAGCCTGGAGGCCGTCCTTCTCCGGCATGCGGTAGAAAGCCAGGGCTACCCGGTTATCAAGCAGGATATTGGCGAACTTCTCCGCCCCTTCGCAGAAAGCATAGACGTGGCCGTCGCGGTAGGTGTAGCCGATGGTGGTGGCGCGCAGGTTGGCACCGCCACCGGTGGCGAGAACGAGGTAGGCCTCGCTCTTGAGAATATCCTCGATTAGCTGCCTTACGCCAGCGGCAGGCATCTTTTTGCGGCGCTCCCGGAACTTCGCCCGGATGCGCAGTGCCGCCGCCACGAGCTGGGCGACATCCGCCCCGTTCTTGCCGGCGGGGATGACTTCCGCTGCCAGCACATTTCCCAGCGGCGCCGCCAGTTCCGAAAGCCGCGCCCTGACGGCATCCTCGTCGCCGCCGATGCCGAAAAGCGCCACCTCTTTTGGTGAGAGCCATTCCTTATTGGCAGCAATGAAGGCGGCGATTTTCGAGTCGCCGCCAGCCTCGAGAACCCCGCCAATGATAAAGTGACCGCTTTCATTACCGGCGGGCGAGTATTCCTCAATGGGCAGGCAGCGCGCCGAACCGATGATGAACGACATCTGCCGCGCCGCCGCCTCGCTGCTAGCGTCCGGCGGGTGGAGCAGCAGCCTGGGCAAAACCGTCCTGGCGGCCATCGTCACCTCCCGAAACAGAGCGACCAGGGAAATGGTCGGTAAGAAGCCGAAACCGAACCCGGAGTCCCCTTACGACTAGCCCACGGGCCAGGTATCCGGTACGCGACCGGGCATTTTCACGAGATTATGGCTCCAAGCGATACGGATGGCTCGCGGCAGTCTGCGTCCCGTCGGTCTGGGTTACCGTAAGCTCAAGCGTCCCGTCAAGGGCAATCGGCGGACCGGACAATACCGTCCACTTCAACGTAGCATTACCCTCGGCGTCGGCGACCACCGGGTCAGGTTGGTAGGCGCTGGGTGTGCCGGTATAATAGATGAGCGAAAGTTCGCATCGTGCCCCGGGAGGAACCTTGAGTACGACGGTAATCTCACCTCCGAATCTGCCCGGATCAGGTGTTATCGAAACCCAGGTGATGGGAATCTCCGGCAGCGTCACGTTCGTCAACGAGTCGATCGGCGCTACGTCGTACGGCTTCAACCCCGCGGCATACATGGCGGCGAATTGCCCTGGTTCAACGCTCTGCCCGGTTTGCTCGTCGACGGAGGCCGCCGTGTTCGTCGATAGCTGCCGCAAGCGTTGTAACGATATCAACGGCGAACCGTGCAATGCCTCGAGTGCGCAGGCATGCGGCGGCGATCAACTCGCGTGCTTGGCGGGGTTCCGGGACGCGTTCTCCATTCTCCCGCAGATAGACGGCGCCGGGTTCACCACGGCAAACGTG
>QZJL01000049.1 GCA_003599745.1 Dehalococcoidia bacterium
GACGCTCTTCCGATCTTTTGTCGGCATCCATTGCGCTTCGGATTCCTGGAAGGCGCGTGATATTTCCGTGATTGCCGAACACCTGTTCAGGGAGTCCACAACGGCCATTAAAGAGGTTGTTTTTCAGAAGCTGCCCAACAGTACCATTTGGGTGCTTCGGGCCGATGGAACGCTGTGCTGCTGCTCGTACAGGGCAGATCAAGAAGTATTGGCTTGGGCCGAAGTGGAAACAGACGGAACGGTTCAAAGCATGGCGCTTTTGACCACGGCGGATGAAGATGAGTTGTGGATTCTGGTTGACCGTGGAACGGTGAGGCAGGTTGAAAAGCTGACGGCGGATTTTTCCGGGGAAACGACGGAAGAAGCCCGATTCCTTGATTGTTGGATTGAGTTTGACGGGCGGTATGACGCATCAACAATCCCTTCATACGACTTTACCACGGATCAACTTTACGCGACGAATGTTGTGAGCGGATTTGTCGGGAAGTATTTCCGCGTTTACGACGCAGACGGGGAATATATTGACGTTTTGGCGACGGGATGGGATGCCGGGACGCCCCTTTTTCTGACGTGTACAATTCAGTATTCTTCCTACGCTGTCAATCCGCTTGCGATGGCCGGGACTTACTGGACTGAAATCAGAAATTACGTGACTTGTGCTGGTGCCATAGGGATTGGAACGGAGGTTTCGGTTATTGGTGACGGCACGTACATAGGCACTGAAACGGTCGCCAACCTGACGCACGGCACATCCATCGAGGTTGACACCTACCACGAACGGCTTGTTATCGGCCTTCCGTATAACTTTGACTTTCAAACCCTGCCGATTGCCGTAGCGACCAAGAACGGCGGCGGGATGGAGCTTCAAACGCAGATTCAGGAAGGCCATATCAGCGTGTACCAGGCGCGGGGCGGCGGGATCGGGCCGAACAACGGAAACATTGCCACGATAAACTTTGACACTATCATTGCCCGTGATCTAAAGTGGAGTTTCATAGACGAGGAAGGCGACTTGTACAGCCTTCCCCTTTTCACGGGCGGGGTGAAGTTCACGTTTGACGGGAACGCCTCAAACGAGGCAAACTTGTTTTTCAGGCAGTCAGAGCCTTATCCTTGCACGGTGAGGGCGCTCAACCTCAAGGTGGAGGTATCGGACACATGATAGCGGTCCCTACAGCGTTTGCGGTAGCCGGAGCCGCCCAGGCCGGGGCCTCCCTTCTTGGCGGTATCAAGGGGATGATGGGGGCGCGGGATGAGCAAGACGCCCTGGAATCTGAGGCAATAAGGCGGCAAGCCCTGGCCGGGATTCAAGAAAAGCTGCTTCAAAAGGATTACGAGTTTGAGCAGGACGTAGCGTCCCAAGCGGCGGCTTATAACACTGAAATGCTACGGCGCGAAGGGCGGCAAGTTGTAGGCTCCCAGCGGGCCGCGTTCGGCGCTTCCGGGGTTGACATTTCTGCGGGCGGGTCTCCTGCCGATGCCATGATGGAAACGACAAAGACCGTGGAGCGTGACGCCCGGATGATTGCATATAACCGGATCGTCGAGGGATTGCAGTCCAAGAATCAGTTGGGCTTGAATATCGTGGCGCTTCGCCTTGGGGTTCAGTCCGATCTTGCAAGCCTTACAAGGCAGTCAAAAGCCGCAGGACGGGCCGGAACTGGTTCCTTGTTGTCCGGGGCAGTCGGGGCCGGAACTGCTGCTCTTGGGGCTTACACGGCAAAAAAGGACTATGATTTGCGGATGAAAGGGAAATAAGAAATGGCGATGCAAGCCCTTAAGCCGCAAGTTCAGCCGGTGGGCGCTTCTGGTGGGCAGCCGAACATTTACGCGGCGGGCCGTCAAGAGGTCCCCGAATCCAGGCCGGACACACAGGTTATTGATGCTGTCGGGCAGTTTGGCCGGGGCCTTGGGCAGTATGCCGGGATGATTGCTGATGCTGATCTCCGTTTGCAGCAGGAGCGGGAAGCCTTGGAATTGGTGAAGTGGACGGGGGATTTCCGGGCCGCAAAAGACAAGGACTTCAACGAGATTTACCGGGATAAGCGCGGCAAGGAAGCCGTGGGCATGACCAAGCAGGGCATGAAGGAGTTTGAGGAGGCCCGCAAAGCCTACGCCGAAATGATTGAAAGCCCTCGAGTCCGGGCCGAGTTCCTTATCAGGACTGAAAGCATTGGGAGTGACTATGCTGACAGGCTTGCCACCGTCGAGGCAAGCGCCCATGAGGAAGACAAAAAACTTACCGTGGCCGGGATGCTGGCGACTAATGAACAGCAGGCAAGGGCTTATGCCCGTGAAGGCAACCTTGCAGGATTGAAGGCTGTCATGGAGCGCGACAAAGGGGATTTTGAGGCGCTTTATTCCGGGCAGAACAACACGGCTTACCATGCACAACGCGGCAAGGCGCTTGCGTCTGCTTTCATTGAGGAAGCGTCAACGCTTAATCCGGCCATTGTCAACGGCGACCTTTTGAAGGCCCTTGAAGGCATTGTTGACGGGGCGGACCTGAAAAGGGCGGCGGACGCGTCAAAACTCAAGCTTGACGAAATGGTGGTTACGTCCATCGTGGACACCGTTTCAGAACTCGATTCATACGACAAAGCCCACGATAAGATTTATGACCCGGAAGAAAACTGGACGCCCGATCAGCGCAAGCAGGCCGATGATCTCGTGTGGACGCGGTTCCAGAGGTCGGAAGCTGCTGAACAGCAGGCGCAAAGAGATACCGACGATGAGTTGAATGAGGCTTTTGTCAAGGGATATTCCAACAAGTCGTTGACTCCGAAAGCAATTCTTGATTCTGCCGCAAGCCCGCAGGTAAAAGAGCATTGGCTTGACCAGATCGAGGCCCGCACAAGGTACGAGCGGGAACGGGCGGCTGTCGCAGCTCACCGGTCAACAATGGAATCCGAACAGAAAAAACAAACCCGCATGATGGCTGAAGCGCGGGCGGAAGATATAGCGGCAAAAAAGACCTATAAAGACACCTACAAGGCATTTTCAGAAGGCCGCTTGACCGATGCAGGGCTTGAGGCGGTGCGCGATAGGTTGCAACCTGCCCAATACATAGAATTCAAGCAGGCGTTGCAGGGCAAGGCCCGCGTTGTGCCTGCCGCATCAGGGCAACTTTGGTTTAACGATCCGCTCAAAAAGGGCGCGGCTCTGAACGGGCAGGATGTTGTTGACGTGGTTGCTCCGCTCTGGCAAATGGTCAACACCGGGTTAATTAAAACCAACGCGCAGATTTCGACTTACATCGGCAAAGGCGTAAGCCCTGAAACCGGCCTTGCGATGATGGAGACAAGGCGCAAGGCTCTCGCTTCAGCGCAGGCCAAGGTGAACGAGGATTCGTTTTCAAGGGCTTACGGGCTTCTTGCTGGCACATTTGGCGGCACTCAATCGCCTGCTTATTTTCAGGTTGCGCAGGCCTTTACGCAGCAGGCCCGGACTTACAATCTGCAAGGCGATGACATTTTCAGCCTTGCCCGTGATTTCGCCGCAGATGGTGGCGTCTATGGCGAGCGGGCCGCGCAAGCCCTGGGGTATGGCGGGGACGCCGAAACACTTGCCGAGCGGTACGAATCGCTTGACGGGCCTACCAGGGCTCGTGCTGAACAGGCCGTTATGTCTGCGCATCCAAGAATACCTCGCAATTCCGAAAAGTTCATGCAACTGGTCATTCAAACGGCTTTTTCTGGCCGTCCTTCTACTTGGACAAGGGCAACCAAATGACCCAAATCGTAAACGGCCTTCTGGTTCCCGATATCGAAGAAGACGAGGATGGCGCTTTCTCTTTCGGGCCTTCGCCGGACTCGTTGAGGCAGGCTTATGGGTATGCCCGTGGCATGAATCCTGATATTGTGGGTGATGCAAGGCGGTTGTCTTTCGGCATGTCCATGGACCCTATAACGGCAATGCGTGTAGCGCAGGACCGCAAGACGTCTGCCGCAATTGTTGACCCGCCCGACTTCAATTCCTATTTCAAGGAAGCGCCGTCAACGAGCGCGTTTCTTTCCAAGCCATCCAATATGATGCTTGCCCACGACGACATTGAAAAGCTCGGATTCTTCGAGCGCAAAGTGAGACAGGCAATCTTCGGATGGGAGCGCGGTAAAACACAACTTGAGCTTGCCAAGGTTGGATGGGACCGCCTGAACGGGGCCGACACTCCCGAAAACGAGGAAAAGGCCCGGACACTTGAATTGCAGCTTCAAAACAATTACCGGGCGCAGCCTAAAGGGCTGTTTGGGGGCCTGCACGATAAAGCCATAGGCGCGGCGGCGGAAATGCTGCCCATTATGTTATCTGCCTTTGAAGGGGGCGCTAAGGGGGCTGCTGTCGCTTCTACGGCCTTTGCATCTGCCGCGTTGGTCGGCGGGCAGTTGGGGCCGCAAGCCCTTTTGCCGGAAGAACTGGTAACGGTTCCGGGCGCGTGGGTGGCTGGCCTGGGTTTTGGCTCTATTTATGGCGGCGTCTCGCAGATGTACCGGATAGCCTCCGGGTTGACGTACAACACCATCAGAAGTTTTGAGGACGAAAACGGAAACAAGATGCCGCATAGCACGGCGGCGGCGTTTGCGCATGTCGAGGGCCTTCTTGAGGCAAGTCTTGAAATGGTTCAGTTTGGCGGGGCGTTGCGGGCCGTTCCTGGCCTTGACCGCGTTTTCCGGTCCGCAATCCGTCAATCCGCCATTAAAGGAGCGCGGGGCCTGGCCGGTAGCGCCGTCAAGTACGTGGCGGCTGAAACCGGGCAGGAGGTCTTGCAAGAAGTCGTTGGGATCTTGGCCGAGGAAGGCGCAAAGGCCGTAGAGAACCAGTTGAGCGGCACGGGGTTTGAATACGCTTCGGCTTTGGATAACTGGAATCGCCTCGTTGATACTGCAGCACAATCCGCAATGGCCTTCACGGTTCTTGGCACTCCTGGTTATGGGATGCGCACCTATAGCATGGTTCGGGATTACGCCAAAACCATCAAAGCCGCTTCGGACGCCTTGGCCGACACAAAATTGCCTTATCGGTTTGGGCCAGCCGCTGAGGAACTGATGGGCGACATTATCACCGATTTGGGCATAGGCGAAACTGCCTACATCCCTGCCGTTGAACTTGACGTTCTTTTTCAGACCGATGAAACCCGGCAAGAGTTTCTTGATGCCGCTGGCGTTGACCGGGCCGACTATGTGGAGGCCGTGAATCTCGGCTCTCATGTCCCGGTTGATCTTCGCCGGATACCGCGTCTTTTCAACAACGAGGCGTGGAAAGCCTCCATTGAACAGGGGCTTGTCAAACAGTCGCCTTATGATGAAATCGTTCCTCCCTCACAGGAAGAAAAGCCGGTTGCGCCCAAGCCCTACATCACCGAAACGGAAAAGCGGGAAGCTGAAAAGAGGTTCGATGAGCGGCAGGCGTTGACGGCGAATCTCGCGCAGCGGTTCCAGGATGCAGGGTTTGGCAAGGAGCAGGCTACGGGCCTTGCTTCAATGGCTGTTGCCAGAGCCCAAGTGGTTAGAGAACAGATCGGAACAGACCCAAAAGAGTACATAGACAACTGGTTTAAGAACATACGTCAAACGACTTTTGAGCGGTTTCGGAAAGAAACTGGCGTTCGGATGGTTGCGCCGAAACCAAAGCCGGAAGCCAAAAATATCGGCACCGAAATCTTGCGCATGGGCGGTATCAACTTAAAGGGCCAAATAAACAAGGATTTGACGCCCGCTCAACGAAAAGTTGTGAATTACAAAACGGGGCTCGGATGGGATCAGGTTCAAGCCTCGCTTGTTGAAACCGGTTGGATGCGTGAAGATGAGGATATTCGGGATTTGTTTCAGAATCCCGACTTCCTCAAGCGACGTCATATGGGGACCGGACTTGAATCTATTCCCGAAAGCCAGCAAACAGACAAGGAGCGCTTCTGGCTGTCCACGATGGAATATGAGGTAACGGACAAGCCGGAAGGTAATTGGCAGGACGTTGATGTTTCGAGGCTTCCGCACGGGGAACGGATTCCGCTCTGGACTGGCACCGGGTCAGACGGATGGGATTATTTTTCGGTTCAGCATGGCGACGGTGAAGTCATAATAACGCCTGAAAACCCCTATGACAACCGCGGAACGGAAGGCCCGATAACTCTGAAATACGGTGAAACGATTCATGCAAGGGTTGGGGAAAGGGATGTTGTTTATCAGAAAGGGAAGGCCGTTCCCCGTGGCGCGACACTCTTTGATTATCGGCGCTATCCCGCAATCATCCGCTTTTTCAAGGGGGCCAACTTTTCCACCGGTGTCCATGAAATGGCTCACGTTTTCCTCCGGGACTTGCAGGAAGTAGCGGCAAATCCTGCCGCGCCGGAGCAGGTGCGGAAAGACCTGGCAGAGGTCCGCAAGGCTTTAGGGCTGGCCGATGGCGCAAAGTTCGAGACAATCCACGAAGAAGACTTTGCCCGCGCATGGGAAAAGTATATTGCTTCCGGCAAGGCTCCGAGCGTTTCCTTAAAGGCCATGTTTGAGCGGTTCGCGCAGTGGATGATAAAGATTTACAGGAGCGTTACCAGTATTCCGGGCGGGCTTGAGGTAACTCCCGAAATCCGCGCCGTTTTTGACCGCATGATTGCCACTGAACGCGAAATAGCGGACGCCAAAGCCACCATTGGGCTTGACAATCTTTTCGACGAATCCGACGTAACGGACGGGGCTATGACGGCAAAGGAACTTGAGCAATACCGGGAAGCCCTCATAGCTGCCGGGCAGTCCATTTCCGATATTGTCCGGGTGAACCGTGGGGCCGAAGTCGATGCAAGGCTTGAGGCTTTACGGCCTGATGCTGAGGCGGCGGCAAGGGAAAACAAAGATGTTGCGTTTCTGGCCGATCTTGTGAAGGCTGGCGGATTCAGCGAGTCATGGCTAAAAAGCGAGTTCGACGCGGATATCGTGGCGGCTCTCAAGAAAAAGCAGCGCGGGCTTGTGCGAAAAAAAGGGAATCTTCCCCCGGAAGAATCGACCGTCCGGGCCGCGTTGAATGCCCGGACCTTCCAGGAAGTAACCGACGAAATACTTGCACGGGAGCGCGGGCGGCTTCTGGAAGAAAGCCTTGGGCCGGATTACGAGTACACTGCTGAATATGCGGACCTTCTGGAGATGGAGATCCGGGTTTTACAGCGGATCTCCAGCCGCAAGCAGAACGACAGGTTCATTAAGGTTACAAACCAGCTTGCAGAAATAGCGGCGGAAAAGGTTTCCTTTCAGGCTTTGCAGCGCCAAAAGGTTGAAGTCCGGGCGGCGGCGAAAAAGGCCAAGGAAGAAACGGCGCAGAAGTTCCGGGAAAGCAACAGGGTTGACCGGGAACGGGCGGCGGCGAGGCTGACGGAAACGAAAACGCGGGCGGCTTTGTCGGCGGAAGAATTCAGGATTGCATCAGAAGAACGCCTTAAGGCCGAGCGTGTAAAGCGGGCTGACGCGGCCCTGAAAGCCAAGGAAAGGCAGATCGCGGCCATTGCCAAGCTTCGGGCCGAGAACCAAGCCCGAAAAGAGTTTACAGGTATTGTGGCGCGTCTGAAGAAGGCTTCCGGCAACAAGTCAATGCCCATGAATTATCAGGAGCAGATTCAAAATCTTTTGGTGGCGTTTGGGGTTTCAGAAACAAGGCCGGTTTATTATGAGGGTATGCCTTCTCTTGAGGCTTTTCTTGATGAAAATCATGGCGAGATTGGCGGGGCCGATAACCTCGCGGCCTGGCTGTTTGACCCGGCTGAAATTCAGCGCCGAACGGAGCCAAAAACCGCTCCTTATACCAACAAGGCCGGGAAAGTAATAACTCCACGGGCCGGATATCGGCATCTTGATTTGTCGGACATGAGAGACTTGCGGGACGCGGTTGACTTTCTGGCGCATATGGGCCGGACAAACAAGATGCTCCTGGCTGGCGAAAAACAGATTGACCTTGATATTGCTGCGCTTGAGGTGGTTACGTCTATCCAGGGCAACGCCAAGGCTCTTAAAGAGGCCGTTGAAGACCTGCATCCCGATATGCGCATGGGCTACCTTGAGAGCGCAAAAGAAAAATCAGACCGGTTTTTTGCTTCCCTATTGAAAGCTGAAACCATTTTCCGGGCCGCCGACGGATGGCAAAACGGCGGAGCAACTCAAAAACTGCTTTATGATCCCCTCGTTGCCGCTGAAAATGCCGAGTTGGTCATATGGGAAGAAGCCGGGAAGAAGATTCAAGACTTGTTTGCAATATACCGGGGAAAACTCCGGGAAATGGCGACGAAAAAGGTTTTTATTAATGGGCTGAATAGGACCCTGACGAAAGAACAGATCGTTTGCGTGGGTCTTAATTCTGGCAACGTGGGCAACAGGCAGGCCATAGAAACAGGCTGGAAGTGGACAAAAGAGCAGGTTGACGAAATCCTTACGCATTTGACCCAAGAGGATTGGGATTTTATTGACGGCGTGTGGAACGCAATGGATGAACTGTGGCCGCGCCTTGATGCCGCGAAGTTCGCGCTGACCGGCGTGCGCGGGCAGAAGGTCCACGGCCGATATTATCCGCTCGTTTGGGATATTAAGAAAAGCGAAAAGGCCGCGCAGTTTGCCTTGACTGAAAACGCATTATCTTTTGTATCGGAATTCACACGCCCGAATGTTGGCTCTCGCTTTATGAAGGAGCGGCAAGGCGGCAAGCGGCAAGGCGGCAAGCTGCCTGTGCTTCTTTCGTTTGATATTATCCTCCGGCACTTCACCGCGGCAATCCATTATGCGACTCATGCCGTGGCTGTTCGGGATACTTACAAACTGCTGAAACAGGAGCCGGTGGCGCAAGCCTTCAAAGCCTACGTTGGGCAGGAGCGGTATGCGCAGCTTGTGCCGTGGCTACAGGGCATAGCAAGGCCGGAAGGCAAGGTTGAGGGCTTCGACTACGCGGCTCGGTGGCTCCGCAAAAACGCGACTTCGGCCATGTTGGGTTTGAAGATCACGACGGCATTAAAGCAGCCTTTGGCGCTTATCAACGTGTTTACGGCTGTTGGCTTCAAAACGGCGGCAAGGGCATTTGCGACTTTTGCAACGCATCCCCGCGAAACATACCAGTTTGTGCGTGAAAACTCGCCTTCCTTCCGGGCGAGATATAAGGCGTGGGATCGGGACGTTCAATCAACCTTAAGCGCCGTTGACCTTTCCGAATGGGGCTTTAAGATTGGCAACCGGTTCATATCGGAATCTGATGTCCGTTCGGCCATGTTCAGCTATATCAGGATTTTGGATACGGCCACGGCAAGCGCGGCTTGGTTTGCGGGCTACGTGGACGCCAAAGACAGGATGACGGCCAAGGACGCTTTTAACCATGCTGATGGGGTTATGCGCCGGACCCAAGGGTCTGCAATGGCTAAAGACCTGTCCGCAATCCAGCGGGGCAGTGAGACGCAGAAACTTTTCACCATGTTTTACACCTATTCCAGCGCCTACTACCAGCTTTTGCTTGAAAACAACGAGGCGTTCGCGGCCAAGAAAATCCCCTTTACCAAGTTTTTTATGGGTTGGGTGTGGCTTACAATCGTTCCGGCAATTCTTGAGCAGGCCATTGTCGGCAACATGCCGGATGAGCCGGAAGACTTTTTGAAAGAGTTTGGGGACTATGTGACACAGGGAATCCCCTTTCTCCGTGACGCGACTCGGTATCTTCTCGACCGCAAAAAAGGCTACGGCAAGAATTTCAAGATGACGCCCGTTGAAGGCGGCGTTGAAACCCTTGACAGGCTTGCAAGCTCTTTCGGGACGGTCATTGATAAGGCGTGGGGAGACAAAAAGTACGAGACAATCAAGGGCAAAGACGTGTATAATATTTTCCGGGCTTCCATTGATGCCTCCGGGTACTTCCTGGGGATGCCTTCAAAGCAGATGATTCAATGGATGGATGCCGGAATAAACGCTTACGATGAAGGCGTAACCTTTGAGAGCATAAAGCAGTTCATGATTCCACCGCCCTATGAGCCAGGCAAGAAGAAAAAGGAGATGATTTAATGAGACACGTCCGGCGGTCAATCTTTATCGCCCTTGCCCTTTTCCTTGCGGCCTCGTGCGCCTGGGCCACGGTGTCTACCACCACGAACAAAACCATCTTCACGGGCAATGGCTCCACCAAGGTTTTTACCTGGGCCTTCCCGGTTATTGCGGCTGGTGACGTGCAGGTGGTGACGGTTGACGGCGGTGTCGAAACGGTTGTGTCTTCTGGAATCACCGTAGCGGTCAACACGGCCAAGACGGGCGGGACTGTGACCTTTGCCACGGCTCCGGCTTCGGGCCTTACCATCGTTATCAGGCGGGCCGTAGCGGGGACCCAGAGCCTTAACTTGACGCCTTCCCAACGCCTAAACGTGGAGAGCCTGGAAAACGCCTATGACCGGGCCGTGATGCTGCACAATGACCAGCAGGAGGCCCTTGACCGGACGCCGAAACTTGCAAGCGATTCGTCAACGACCGGGCTTGTGTTCCCAGAACCGGAAGACGGCTATTATGTCGGTTGGAACGGCCTTACTCTTGCCAACCTGCAACCGACTACAACCAGTGTGGCGGCGTCCTCCTTTGTTCAGGGGCTGATGACCAAGACGACCGCCTCCGATTTCATGCAGAACGGCCTTGGCATGACCGCCGATTGGTATACCATCGTAAGGACGTACACCACCGACGATCTTATGCACAGCCTTGGAATCACCGACTACAGCGCAAGCATCTTAGGCCAGACAACGCAAACGGGGTTTCTTTCACAGATTGGCGGGACCGTTTTAGGCCGGGCCATTTTTCGGGCTACGTCCTCCGGGACCGTGCGGAGCCTTCTGGGGATTTCGGAAGGAACCCCCGCGTCCGTCTGCTCCAGGGGATACATCAGCGGGATGCAATTGGCCTATGCATCCACAACCGGCATTACCGTGACGGCTGGCCTTGCACGGGATTCCACCGACGCGAAGGCGATTGCTCTTGGGTCGAATACCCTCAAGCTGATCTCGGCAACGTGGGCGGTTGGAAGCGGCGAAGGCGGGCTTGACACGGCAACAAGCCTGAAAGCCTCAACGTGGTACCACGTGGCAGCAATCTGGAACGATACCACGGCGGACGCGATAATCTACACCGCGACGGCGGGGCCGACGACCCCGGCTGGGTACACTTGGTGGAGGCGCGTGGGTTCGTTTTACGTAGGGGCTGGAAGTACCATTGAGGCGTTCCAGCAGTCCGGTGATACCTTTTACTGGCAAATTCCGCACCTTGATTACAACGCGGCACCGGGCGTTACGACAGCCACGTCCTTAAGTCTTTCGGTCCCGACCGGGTTCGTGGTAAAAGCTATTGTGCGGGCGAACACGAACACGAACGGAACTTATGGCCTCTTGTCGCCCCTGGTGGTTGACGACTACGCGCCTTCGCAGACCGCGAGCCCCGGCGCAAATTTCGCAAGCGTGGGCTACGGGTCAAGTGAATTGCAGGTTCTGACGAACACGTCAAGGCAGGTGCGGCAAAGAATGAACTCCTCATCGGCAGTTCTTAGGGTGGTGACGGTGGGCTGGGTTGACCGGCGCGGGCAAGACGACTAACAGGAGGTTTCACATGAAACGGATCACTTTTTTTCTTGGTATTGCCCTGGCTCTTATGGTTGCTGGAAATGTTTCGGCTGGGACGGTCAAAGTCCAGACCATTGCGGCAGGGGCGACGGCGGTTGCTGCTGGTCACGCCTATTCGCCAGTTGACGTTTCTTTCGGCGGCGCGGTTGAGGGGTATTTCGCCCTTCAAGGAACCATTGCCGGGAGCGGAACCGCTAAAATCGAATATTGGACTTCCCTTGACGGCACGACGTTCAGAGAACCAACCGGGGCCACGGATATAATTTCCGGTTTCACCAAAACGTCCGGGCCTGCCTCTGACGGAAAGTTCTACGTCCAGTTCTTTCCGGACTTCGCGCAATATCTGCGGATCGTCATAACCGAGACGGGCGGCGTGTCCACGATCACCCCGACCGTCAAACTGCTTTACAAGTAAGGGGGCTGCCATGAGACGATTCGCAATAATTTACATTATCCTGGCGCTACTTATCGCAGGAAGCCTTTGGGACGCGGCCAATGCCGGAGGAACGGGCGTCGGCTGGAAGGGTGGGAAGCCGACTTCCACCACCGTCCTGAGCGCTACCAGCGGCACGGCCACAGGGCTAACGAATGTCGAGTCAGCGGCGGCGACTATTACGGCTTTTACCGCCACTACTGGGGCAATCACAACTTTCAGCACCACCAACGCGACGGCGACAAACCTGACAGTTACTACTCTTGTCGCTTCCGAATTGCTGGCTCCACGCTATGCGTCTGTTTCTGTTTTGGGCTACAACGAAGTGGCTACGACCGGCGACGGTAAAGCCACGATGTATATTCCCCACGCCTTTAACGGGTGGTACATTACTGAGGCTAACGCCCGGATAACGTACACGGTGGCATACGCCACAACGCCGATGGACATAGCAATAACAAAGGTTTCTTCGGAGGGCGCAGAAGCCTTGGCGTACAGCTTGACCGTTTTAAGCCAGGACCTCGTCCACAGCACAACTGGAACGTCAGCGGACAGGCAGATTAGCTACGGCGACTATCTACGATTTGATATTGACACGATACATGACATCGTAGCGGCTAAAGGACTGATGATATATCTTAACTTTATGCCAACCGACCCACCTAGCGAATAGGAGGCCCTCATGGAAGCAGGAAACAAGTTTCTGAAATCAGCCGCGCTGATTCTCGCCCTCGCTGGCCTGTTCGCGCTGTTCGGGGTGTACTGCGGGACGGCGAGGGCGGCTGAATTGCCGCGTATGCCGAAAGCCTATAACGTCAGCACGCTCGGCGTAACAGATGCGACTCTCTCAGCATGGGAGGCCAGAACTGACAACGACCTCGTATCGGCACAACGGGGCGAAATTCTGGTTGTTCCCGTTGGATTTTTGGACCAGGGCGGCGTTGTGCTTGGGGGCGCGACAACGAGCGCCGATTATTTCAGGATCGTCATGTGCGATCCTGGCAGGGAAATGGAATGCGGCTTCGTTTGGACCGACACAGGCGCGGCGGGCGTGATAGGCATTGGCGAAGACTACAGCGGAATTTATGGCATCGCCGCCAGTAAGCCGAACGGCGCGGCATCGAGCGGGATTCCGGCAATCTACGTGCAGACTACCTACACAGGAAGTACCGCCTGGATAGCGAATTGCCTCGCTTTCGACGTCCACAACGCGACGGCTGGAGCGACGGCTGTTGGTATAGGATTCCTTAGCCACCGCGGGAATGCGGTGGTCAATTGCATCGCCAAAAACATCACAGGAGCCTCCGGCGGCGTCGGATTTTTCGACTATCCGACCGGAGCATCAGCCGGAGTCTATTATAACGACCTTGCCACCGGTTGCAGTTATGGATTTTTGGCCTACTCGACGGCTCCCGTCGGCAAAAATTCCATCGGGATAGACAATACCGCGAATTGGGCGGGCGTGGATGGCGGGGCATGGACTTTGACAGCCTGCCTCGACGGTGGGACGATTAATTTCGTGGATGCTCCGAACGGGAATTTCCGGCTCACCGGCGTTGCGGACGACGCTTTGAATCAGGGCGTCAATCTCAGCGCTGACGCGGTGTTCCCGTTTGCCGCTGACGCAGACCGGGGAGCACGCCCGATTGACACATGGGATATAGGCCCCTACGAGTATGGGGCGATTATATATCCGGTACAGCTTCACCGCGACGCTCAGGTCTTTTTTTTCTGGTAGTCTAACATTCCTTCCGAGGGGGCGGGCCTGTGGACCCTGAAAGCGTTCAAGCGTGGGCTATCGGATTAACGGCGGTTTCTACCGGTGTCGTGTGGGGCGTGTTCCAGCTTTTAAAAAAGATGGGAGTGGTTCCTGATAAGGAAAAACAAACCGCCCCGGCTCCGTGCGATGACAGTGATTGCATGAAACGGTTGACCAAGCTGGAAGGCCACTGCGAAACATTGAAAGAGTCCCTCGATAAGTTGGACAAGGACACTTGGACGGCCTTTGACAAGGTAAACGACCGGCTCACCTCAGCCGCCGAAAAAATTAGTTATATCAAGGGGAAGGTTGATAAATGACCTTGCAACTGGTATATGACCGGAAAAGGGAAATCACCATGCGAACGTCAACCCGCGATGAGGTTTTTGAGCGGCTTATGAAAACAACCGAACGCCTTGTTTCCGAGGTAGAAGACCTTCGGCGCGTGGTTGACGAAAAGTCCGACGAGGGCGAAACTAAAGTGCTATTGCAGGCATAGGAGGGCGAATGAACCTCGACAAAGCATCAGAGGCGAAACTTCGTGAAGTCCATTCTGGCCTAGTCAGGCTGGTCCGGGAGGTTCACGAGCGCTGGCCGAAGGCATATCCCAAGGAAACCGGAGTCCGGGTGACGTGCGGCTTTCGGGGGCAGACGGAACAGAACGATGCTGTAAAGCGCGGGGCGAGTAAAACGCCCTGGCCGCGTTCCAAGCACAACCGCAAGCCCGCTATGGCCGTTGATCTGCTTCCTATCCCGTTCGTTCAAAAGGACTGGAAAGACATCCCGCGCTTTGAGCGCCTTGGCCGGTTCGTGGTTGACGTGGGCAAAGAGATAGGCGTTGCCGTCCGTTGGGGCGGGGATTGGGACCGGGACGGCGACACTAAGGACGAAAAGTTCCGCGACCTTCCACACTTCGAGCTGGTGGGGTGACATGGCAAAAATAGACGCTCACGAGCTTGACCGGCGGTGGAAGCGGCACGCTGTGCGTTCGTGGTCCGAGGTTATGGACGATTGGGCCAAGCAGACACTTGATGAGGCTGTGGCGCGTTCTGAGGCCGATTCTGAAGGCTTTCGGGCTTTGCCTATGCAATCGGGTTCGGAAGAAATAAAAACGCCTTCACGTTGATTCTATGGGGTCGGAAAATGGCAAAGCTGAAATATTTCCTGGCCGGGTTCCTCTCGGCGATTCTTGTCGGTGTTTTAGTGGCCGGGCTCGCCCTTTATTCCGTTTTCGGGCATGGCCTGGACCGGATAGAGCAGATAGTCTATCAGGAAACTTTCTTCGTGCAGGGCCTTTGCCGGATGTACAGGGCATCGCCGGAAACGAGCGAGATTGTCTATTGGTCATACGCCTACGACCGGGACCAGCTACGCAACAGGGCGCGAAACTTGGCGCTACAGGCGGCTTACAACTTAGGGCATAGGGGGCAATGATGAAACGATTTCTTGTTTTGGTGGTTCTGGCGGCGATTCTGGCCGGGTGTTCCACCAGCGCAGTCACTTACGACAAGTGGCAGAAGCTGGACGCCATGAGCAAGGCCAAGGTTACATCAACCAGCCTCAGAACATTCTATAACGTCCAGTACGATCAATACCTGCTGGACTACCAGCGTTTCCTTACCACGGCTCCGGGGCCGGTCAAGAACGCCCTGGCCGGCTCGCTCATGGCCCGGAAGAAAGCCTTCATCGAAACCGAGTCGGCGCTGAACGATTTGGACGCATGCATCGACGCCGGGGGGATTCCACCTGAAATCATGGTTGACCGGGCAACTGACCTTCTGCTACAGATCGGTGGTTACTGATGGACGACAAGACCAAAGAAGTCATAATCTCCGGGGCCATTGCCAACCTACCCCTTATCGTCGCCACGGTGCAACAGCTTATGAACATGGCCGTCAAGCTCGGCGAGTCAGTGGACATGACCCAGGACCAGCTTGACAAGGCGTGGGCCGAAGCGCGGGCGGATGGGCGCATGAGGCGGGCGGCGGACCTTCCAGATGCTATTTAACCGACACCACTACGCGGGGTATGCCATGATGAAACAGGGCGACTTACAGCGGATTCTTGCGGACGCTCGCCGGATCGAGGCGGGACGGAAAACCAGGGAGGCGAAGAAGAAAATGGCGAAAAAGAAAAAGGCCACGGCGCGGCAGGTTTTGAAATCCAAGACCGTCTGGATAAACCTCATCCTTGGGGCGGCGGTCCCGTTCCTTGTGAGCCTGGGCGTTGATATCAAGCCCGAACAGGCGTCAACCGGGCTCGTACTCGTAAACCTGATTCTGCGGGCCGTGACGAATCAGCCGCTGAATGAAAAATGATTGACAAACCCCGACTTTTGGGGGATGATGTTTGCATAACACCCCCGACGCTGACGGCTGATAGATGTTGGCCGCTAATAGCTTGGGAGCAGGCGCACCACGGGGGTTACTCGATCTCATCCGCCAGCCGCAAGCGTAAGAGCGGAAGGAGTTGGGGCCTCCTTTGAGTGGCCCTGTTTGTCACCCCACGGACCAAGCGTGCTCCCCGCTCTCCGTGGCCCCGGAAGGACGGCAATCCTGCCGGGATTATTGGCCTGTAATTTGGGAAGTGATCGCCCCTAATACAGGCAAAGCGAAGCCCCCAACCGCAAGGAAGGGGGCTTTTTTATTCCTGTTCCTTGCCAATCAGCACGCACCAAATCGCCGTCAAGTATCCGCAGTCATAGGCCGCAAGAAATCCCGTGAACGGCAACAACCAGAAAACCCACGTCCAAAATCCAAACATGCAGGCGCACGATTCATCTTTGCATAGCCTCATTGGGAACGGCCCGTAAAGGACGGTTTGGGTTTCCGATTTGCAGAGCGGGCAGGTTTTCATTTCTCACCCCCAAACATCGTTTCTTGTTTCCCCGGTTCCGGGGCCGGTTCTTTGTCCAGTTCCGCGAACGCCCGTTCAACAAGCATCCGCACCAGAAAGGACATGGTGACGTTCATCCGCTTGGCCTCGGCCTTGATGCGGGCCAGGAGGTCTTCGGGGAAGTCGGGGCAGATTAAAGAGGTCATTTTCGGGCTATCCTTTCCGCTTGCGTCTCATCCATTAACATCAACCGCCGTTGTGTCTCGTTTCCGGGCCGAAGTGAGACGCAAAAGCTGTGCCTCAATCAGCGCGTCTTCCGCCTCGTCGCTCCACGGCCTATCCGGGAATTCATCCGGCCACGGGTTCGGGACGCTATCGTGAGCCGGGCAGGTGGGGCCGGGGAGCGAGTAACCAGGATTGAAGTCCGTCCTTGGCCGCAAATAAACACGGACTGACCGCTTGCAGGCCGTCCCTTTGAATAATTCGCAGTCGGGATTACAGCCGAAAAAACCGTATCCTTCACACGCCGGCACTGCAACCTTCACGTATCCTGCTGTTTTCACATTCCCCCCTTTACAAGCCCCATAAGGTTACTGGTATATGGCCTCCGCCTTGATTCCGGTCGCACGAAAGAGTCAACGTCCTTTTTCGGGTAGTAAAATGCCGCGTCATGCTCTACTGGCTGGCCGAGCCGCCCTTCCCGTCGCCACTGCCTGACGGTCGGCTGTGACACTCCGAGCATTTCGCATACTTCGGTGGTGGTGTAGTGTTCGCTTAAATCAGGCGGGGCGGGGCGCTTGAAAGCCGCCACGTCCGATATTTTAAAGATCAGCTTCCCGCGCTTGTCACTTCTTTGGCCGGGCAGGAGGCCTTGTTTGTTCCACTTCAAAATATGATGATAAGCGCAATCAAGCCTGATAGCAGCGGCCATTGTTCCAATGTATCCGGGCGGTGGCGGGCTATCGCCTTCTGCGGCGACTTTCGCGGCGGCTATTGCCTGGGCAGGGGGCCTGACAAAAGAGGCCCGCTCGATCATCTTGTGGCCCTCTTTGTTTTGGATCATCTTGAAGTGGCCCTTCCGAATCAGCGCCCGTACCACGTCGAACGAAACTCCAAGGGCCGCCGCAGCTTCGCGCATATTCATTGTCGGGCCGAGTCCATG
>QZJL01000059.1 GCA_003599745.1 Dehalococcoidia bacterium
ACCTTGGTAACAATCCAAACCAAAACCGGAAAACCAGGTTCGCCGGTCCCGGCCGGCAGCCGGCCTACTTTCTTTGCTCGTCCAATAGAAAGTAGGCAAAGAAACGACGTAAGACCGGCTAGCGCCCTATGGCATTCGCGTGGAATAGGTGTGATTTCGGACCGTTAGCACATTGGACAGGGAGCGCGTCTTCGATGTTCGCTCTTTCCCACGGTGGCGATGCGCCGGCGGCACTGCCCCCCTGTTGCCAACACCGGCGCTGCTGGTTGGACGGAAACCTAGAACCCGGCAGCAGGCCAAGGTCTGCGGTAGGGAAAATTTCGTTTTCACCGCCATCGTTTCCAACATAGCGCCACCGAACCAATCCTGCCCATCATCAACCCGCCGGTCTTGACTTTCCCCCTACCCCTCGCGCGCCACCAAAACTTCCACAATCCGCTCTGCCGCATGCCCATCCCACTTTTCCGGAATCCGCCCGGCCCGGCCCGGCCGGTTCAGAACGGTTTGGGCCGCCGCCAGGATTTTTTCCTTGTGATTGCCGACCAGGATGTTGGTGCCTTCTTCGCAGGTGATGGGGCGTTCGGTGTTATGGCGCAGGGTGATGCAGGGCACGCCGAGTACGGTGGTTTCTTCCTGCAGGCCGCCGCTATCGGTGAGCACCAGTCGGGCGGTCATGTTGAGATGCAGGAATTCCAGGTAGCCGAGGGGATCGGTGAGCCAGATGCCGGGGCCTGCGATGCGCTCTCCGGTGCGGAAATAGGCCTCGAAGCCGAATTGCTGGATCATTTTGCGGGTGCGGGGATGGATGGGGAAAAGGATCGGCAGGCGGCCGGCGATCTCGGCCAGGGCGTCGAGAATGCCTTGCAGGACTTGCGGATCGTCCACGTTGGAGGGGCGGTGCAGGGTCAGGGTGGCGTAACCGTCGGGCGCCAGGCCCAGGGTTTCGCGCAAGGGCAACTGCTCGGCCATGGCCTTGTGCTTGAGCAGGGTGTCGATCATGACATTGCCGACGAAAAAGATTTTTTCCTCGGCCACCCCTTCCCCCTTCAGGTTTTCATCGGCGATGCGATCCGTGGTGAACAGGTAGTCGCACAGTACATCGGTGCACAGGCGATTGATTTCCTCGGGCATGTTCATGTCCCGTGAGCGCAGGCCCGCCTCGACATGGGCCACCTTGATTCCCAGCTTTTTGGCGGTGATGGTGCAGGCCATGGTGGAGTTGACATCCCCCACCACGATAACCAGATCCGGCTTTTCCCGCAGGCAGACCTTTTCGAACTCGACCATGATCCGGGCGGTCTGCTCGGCATGGGAACCGCTGCCCACTTCCAGATCGATATCGGGCTTGGGCATGCCGAGGTCGTCGAAGAAGGCTTTGCTCATCTTCTCGTCGTAGTGCTGGCCGGTGTGGACGAGGAGATGCTGGATTTGGTCCGGGTATTGGTTCATGGCCTCGATGATGGGGGCCATTTTCATGAAGTTGGGGCGGGCGCCGACGATGTTGAGGATCTTCACTGCTTCTCCTACTTTCTATTAAATCTAACGGCTAAAGAATTTCTGCTTAATTACCATCAGTGAAAAGACTGGCAGCTTAATCTGGCGTGTGATCCGCTTCGGCTCATTAATCAACCGGTAGAACCACTCGAGGTTAAACCGCTGCCAAAACTCGGGCGCACGTTTGACATGGCCGGTGATGGTATCGAGCGTGCCACCGATCCCCTGGATAAGCTTAACCTGCAATCGAACACCGTACTGCGCCACCCACTTTTCTTGGCGGGGGCTACCCAAGGCAATAAAGAGGATCTGCGCCCCGGATGCATTGATTTGATTAACCAATGCATCCATCTCTGTGGGCTGTACAAATCCATTCCGCCGACCGACCACCTCTAGGCCCGGATAGCGTTGCTCAAGAATGTCCACCGCGCCAGCACTTACCTCCTCCTTCGCGCCATAAAAAAAGACCTTATAGCCTTTTTTGGCAGCGAGAGCACAGAGATTCTGCATCAGGTCTGCGCCGGGCACGCGGCCCACCTTAGCCCCTGAAAGCGTACGGGCCGCCCAGACCGCGCCAATGCCGTCCGGGATCAGCAGTGCGGCTTTGCGGAAAAAATCGAGCAACCACTCGTCTTGGTGTAGGGCAATGATTTTTTCTGGATTTACAGCCAGTACGCAATTAGAATTCGCCGAGCCGTTGATCAAGTTGTCGGCAGTGACCAAGGCCCCCTTCATATCCACTAGGTCGAGAGGCACTCCGAGGATTTTGATGCGTTCAGGCATTATTGCCCTCCCCAAAAATTTTTCGCCTTTGCCCCAAATATGTTTTCATAAGAGCAGACACCGGCCCTTTCAACAAACCCTTTTAGCGCATCCAAAGGGTTCAAACCTGTTAGAGGCCCTATCTCAAGCATAAAGTTCCATCCAATAATAGAGATTCAGTAACAAAAAAATGTGCCGATTCATGTCAAAGCCTTTGGCATGCCCATCGAGCACTTTAGCTACCTCGGCCCTGTCAAAATAGGCTGAAAACCTGCTGGAGCGATCAAGGAGAATATCGCGGATCGCGTTACCTTTGCTAAACCAAGTTCGGGTGGGGGACTGGAAACCCTTCTTCTTCCTATGGATAATCGAGGCCGGCAGAGCCTTCTCTGCAAAGGACTTGTGAATGATCTTTCCCCTCCTAAACTTCACCCTGTAGTGGAACGGTAGAGTTTCGACAAACCGCACCAAGTCAAGATCCAACATCGGCACACGACACTCTATAGAATGATGCATGGTGACCTTGTCCGTATAGAGAAGAAGATCGTCGGAGAGATTCAACCTCACGTCCAGTGCCATCATTCTTTCGACTGCTTCGGTCATACGTGAGCAGCCAAGCAACTCATAGAGATAGCGGATTCTCGAACTTGATCTGAGGTCGTCGAAACCGGTGAGTTTTTTGATCTCGTCGGCAGCAAAAACCGAGTACGCATTCAAGAAGCGATCCTGATCGTCGGTGAATTGAAGGGCACCAAGACCCCGCAACATTTGTCCGCTCCTCACCCCAGCGGCAGAAGCTAGGGGCTGTAGGCATTTCGCGATGAAGGGCGGCAGCACGCGGGCGTAGAGTTCTCCCTGGTACCTCCCGTAGCCGCCTAAGTACTCGTCCGCCCCCTGACCCGAGAGCACTACCTTCAGATGCCTGGAAGCCAACTCGGAGAGGTAGAACATCGGGATCACCGAGGTAGTGGCCACTGGCTCCTCGACAATACCGACGCATTTTCTCACGGTGTTGAGGAAGTCATCAAACCCGATACGAGTGACGTGATGGTCCATGCCAAGGTAGGCAGCGGTTTCCGCAGCATCGGCGACTTCGTCACTGTCGTCCTGGTCGAGGAATCCGACCGTAAAGGCCTTGAGGGGTTTGTCGGAGCGTTTCTGCGCGAAGGCGGCAACCAGGGCAGAGTCCACACCACCGCTCAGAAGCACCCCGACCTCGACGTCCGACATGAGCTGCCGCTCTACAGCCTTCTCGAAGAGTTCCCCATAGCGGTTGACCGCAGCCTCAAAGGAAAGGGAAGAGCCGAGTTCGGGCGCCGCTGCAAAAGAATATTCCCGAATCGTAATCTGTGGCCCCTTGAGATCGATCTCAACGACATGGCCGGGCCTGACCTTCCTAATGTTTCTGAACAGGGTGTCCGGCGAGGGAGAGAAGCGTAGCCGCAGCAGTTCCGCGAGATTCTCAGGATCGATCTCGTCCCTGACTAAGGTCTGAACCGGCTTGATCTCGGAAGAAAAGACCACGGTATCCCCCTGCTGGCAGTAGTAGAGAGGCTTGACTCCAAAGGGATCGCGGACGAGGTAGAGCTTAGCCTGGACGCGGTCGAGGAAGGCCAGCGCGAAGATGCCGTTGAAATCGCGCACCGCTCCGATGCCCCTGCGCGCGATGGCGTGCAGGATGGTCTCGGTGTCGGAATGTCCGCTGAAGCTTACCTCCCGCATCCCCTTCCGCAGCATGGCATGGTTGTAGATTTCCCCGTTAAAGATCAGCGATGAGACTCCGCCGTCGATCTGCATTGGCTGGTGACCACTCGGGGAGAGATCTACGATAGAAAGACGGCGATGCGCCAACCTGACGTTATGGGGGCCGACAGCGACCTCGCAGTTTCCGCTATCATCGGGCCCCCTGTGGGCTATGAGGTCTAGGAGGGCAGCGTCAAGGGGACGGTTGATGGCGCCAAGGATACCACACATGCTAATTCCTTGTTATTTTGTACTGTGACGACAGTGCGTAGAGATACGGCATTACTGCCCACCTGAGGGTGTTCTTGTTACGCCTGTTCCCGAAGATGTCGAGCTGTGAATAGATGTCATCGCCCACGCAAAAAATCGCCTCGATGGCCTGAGCCAAACGTGCGGCCTCCTGATTTTCGCCAAGAAGCAGGGCCAAGTTTAGCATCTCCGCGTTGTCGTAAAGGTCGACCTTCACTAACGAAGCCTTGTTCTGAAGGGAGAAACGCTTGTAGAGCCCAATACGGGGGTCCAAGAACACTCGTTTGAGGTAGCTGTAGCCCTCTGTCACTGCGGCCTTGACCTTAGGTAGCGGAACGAGCCTTGAGGTCTTCTCCAGGTTTTTGATTACGATGCAGGAATGAAAGCAGTCGATGAACGAATGGCCTTGGGGCGAATAGAGCCAGGAGCCGTCCTCACGCTGATTATGCAACACGAAGTTGCAGAGTTTCCTGATCCGATCAAGCACTGCAGATTTGGCCTGCGATGTAAGATAGTCGAGACACAGGGCGAAGGCGTACATGGTGTAACTGGAGGCGTTCACCACGATGCGGTCCCTTAAAGGGGCGTAGGAGGTGGCCATCGAATCATGGTCCTCCTCCATGACCTGGAGATCCCTGTCGAAAAAAGCGAAAATGCTTTCTACAACTCCGGCATGACGTCGGGTACCGGTTACCTGGTCGCAGCGCACGAAGGCCTCCAAGGCGTATGGGCTCATGGTGGAAAGGGGCGTGTTGAGATCGTAAACGAGCCCCCGGTCCACAGCGTAATTGAACTGCAGTCCCCAGCATTTTCCACTGTAACCGGTGGAGGAGTGCTCGGCGAGCCAGGCGAGGTGTCTCTGGGCAAAGTCTAGGTAACAATCCCGGGGGTCAGCCTCGTAGAGGTTGAAAAGTGCCAGGGCGGCCATGGCCCGGACAATCGGGTACTCCTGGCGACGGTAGAATCGCCGGCTGCGATTGTTAACGAAAGCATCGAACAGCGTCAATGCTGCAGCGGCGGGGAGCGCAGCACAGCGGTGGTGGTTATAAAAGTCCTTAACTAGAAAACCGAGCCGGGTCTTCCAGATATCGTAGGGGTCGTAAGTCGCCAATGGCTCCGTAAGACAGAAGCGCTCAATGGTCTCAACACAGTTGACCATATATGTCCTGTAGCCGGGACGCTACCCTGTCGGCACCGAAGTGCTCCCTGGCATAGTTGCGGTTGAAAGTGCCAATCCTCTCTAAAGATTCCGGGTCTCTGAGCAAGGTGCCCATTAATTCCGCAAAATCGCGGGGTTCCTTGCTCTCAATGAGGTATCCCATGGTTCCATTCACGAAAAAATCTTTGATCCCGCCCACGGGGCGGGTGATCACCGGAAGGCCGTAGGCCATGGCTTCCAGTACCGAAATAGGCAGGCCCTCGCCATAAGTCGGGAATAGAAAGACGTCGGCCTCAAGGAAGGCCTTGTGCTTGGCGCTGCCTGTGATGTAGCCGGTAAAGTTGACATTCTCTATGCCTTGGACCTCGGCGTAGCGTTTGGCGCCGGCAAACTCAAGCCCGTCGCCAGCCACGATGAGGCGAGAATGTGGGTTCCCGAGGAGCCTGAATGCGTCGAGGGCCTCATAGATCCCCTTCTCCCTTTCGATCCTGGAAAGGTAAAGAACATTAAAGGTCCTGTCCGAATACTCCCTCGCGTAAGACGGATTCTCGAAGATCATCGTCTCCACGTTGGTAACCTCGACATGGATTGGCTTGGTATACCCCATTTCGCGCAGTTTGTCTCGGAACTCCCCTGCGAGGACGATGATGGTGTCGGCCCTGAAAAAGACCAAGCGGAATAAGCCAAGGTGCTTCTCACGGATGCGAGCCTCGCAGTCGTGATCCCAGCCGTGGATGAAAACCAGCACCCTGCTCCCCAAAGCCTTGGCGATCAGGATGAGAATGCCATCTCTCATAAGTGCACGGAATCCAAGGGAAGGGTTTAGATGCACCAAACGGTAGCGATTGGAGACCACGAGTCGCAAAAAGCGCCAGTAATCGCCAATCAGGCGCGCCGCGATCCCGAACAGAGCGCTTCGCTCATCGCTGCGCGTTCCGACCGTGAAGACTTCAACCTTGTCAAGAAAAGGGAGCGAAATGCGACAGTAGGAGGAAACCCCACCTTGTTTGTGTAGTTCGGGGCAAACCAGCAATGCTTTCTTCTTCAACTTAACATCCGAATGCGAAGGGGGGCAAATTTCAACTTAAGGCCGGCAGACTGATTCAAAATTATAGAAGCTGGGCCAGGACTTGCTTGTTTTTCTCAACCATGGCATTTTTGGTATACATTTCAAGTATTGTCTGTCTCGCTTCGGTCGAGAAACGCCGACGAAGACCTTTGTCTAGGAGAAGTAGCTCAAGCTTGTCGGCCAGCGATTCCACGTTCCGTGGGGCGATTAGGTAGCCGTTTTTGCCATCAAAGACCATTTCGCTTGTGCCGCTGATATCGGCCACAACCACAGGCTTCCCCATGGATAGCATTTCTAGGATTGCCATCAAAAAGGCCTCGACAGCATATGAAAAAAGGACGCCAACATCAAAAACGCTAATGTACTTCTTCGCATCAGCGTGGAAGCCCACCCAGATTACCTGGTCGTGGATGCCCAGTTCGGTAGACTTTTGCTGTAAGAACTCGCTCCGCACGCCATCACCGAGTAGTAGCAGCTTGAATGGCAACCCTTACCGCACCAGGTGCCCGAAGGCAGTAAATACCTCTTCATGATTCTTCTCCACACGGGACCCGGCCACCATGCCGACGCACCAGAGACGACAAATGGCGGTATTGGTTTATTTACCAAAGACATAGCCGCTATAACACTTCCCTCCCCAATGTCGGCGCCACTAATGATCGTGCAGCGATCACCTATCTACGCACTATTGCCAATTTTAATACCCCCCCGGCATGATCTATACCTTTGTTCAGATACGCAAACCCCTGAAACTCACGATCATGATTACCACCCTGTATCGTGCTTCCAGAGCCAAACATCACAAAGTCTCCAATCTCCACTGAATTATTCGTATTAGTTCCAAAAGAAGAGAATGGGGTAGACAAAAAATGATCGCCAAACAAAAAACAGCCTGGGTTAAGGATCACGGAGGGGTGCCCTAATCGGAAGTTAATGTAAACTCGATCTAGACACACCATTAGCCATGGGCTATAAAATGCCCTATTAAATATCTCCAAAAAAGAGATGGACCAAACACTAAGAGCCTAAGCAGTCATGTAAATAAAGCACCCTAAAGATAAAAAAATAATCAACGATTATCATTAAATAAAAAAATCCTGTAATTCGAATAGTCCCGCTCGCCTAGCCCGTAATCCGCAACAACAGAGAGTGGAGTATATGCACACGCAAGAACAAGCACAATTGCAAACAGCGCCGCATACTTCTTTGGCCGCCTTGATAGATATACAAGAAAATACGAAATTACAGGAATACTACATATTGTCAAATAAGTAATTGGCCTTAAAAAAATATGATGCGAATTAACAAAAAGACAATATAAAAGAAATCCTATGATATAAATTTTATAATAGATGATAAAATTTGTATTGAAAAAATTTTTTTTCAATAATGGAGAGTAAAATATCACCAAAGCATATAATAAAAATATAGAAAACATCCTTGGGCCAAAGCTTGCACCTTCGGACTGTTCAATAAAATGAGAAATATTCTCAGAATAGCCTTCGTATCCCAGCCACCCTATGACCAAAGACATATACTTCTCTACGAGTGCAATCCAGTTTGGATCCATACCGATGTAGAAAAAAAACACCGATGCAATGGCAACAAGTAAACGATTGTTAAGAAAATCCTTATTGGGTAGAAGGTAAAGCGGGAGAAGCATAAGCGATGACATGTGGAAAAGGGAGGCAAGCACAATCATAGAGACAAAGGGCGCCAATTTTCTCCTGACAATAAACTGAATCGAAAATAGAAAAATGGTTGCCGCCAGCATCTGCCGGATGCCATTCATCCATGACAGGTAGTGAAAGCCAAGCACTACCGTTAATCCAACATAAGGAAGAAGGTAGCGCTCATCTTTGAATGTTTGATAAATACAAAACAATTGCAGAAATGCAAGCAAGCCAAAATAGAACGCATAATGAAAACCTAGCAGCGCCATCCCCTGTGTTAGAAGCTTAAAACCGATCTCAAAATCCTTAATTGTGGTGCCGTAGGCCTGAGCATGAAGATATTCCCGAAGATAACTCAGGTGATCAACGCCGACATTCCACCTGACGCCGGAAACAAGAGCGAACAAAGCTAGGGAGGCGACAATTTCCCAATTCCAGAACGTCAGCCTATGCCCTACCTGAAAATTGGCAATTTGGCGTTGACTGGCAACTCTGCCTAGAAGATACAAAGACAGCCCAAGGCCGATGTAGACAAAAAGGCTTTGAATAATATCGAACATTCCCTGTCAACCTCTGCAATAGATAGAATGCACTGACCTTTTCTCTCTAACGAACGAGAAAGGGTCAGGAAATTGCTTGAAAAAATCATAAAAGACGAAATCTTATGGGCTCATTCGGATCTGGCACAGGCTTAACCAATCCAGGTATTGACGCTACTGTCACAATAAACCAGGAAGCAATAGACAACAGCGATAACTTTATGCTTTTCTTCTTGATTCCAAGTCCCGCGACAACAATAGTCAATACAAAAAATGCCGACTCGGTGAGTCCTACGGATAAAGGAGAATAGTTATTAACAAGACAATATGTAAGAACCGTCATAAAAATCAATACTATGGGCGCCGCGACAAACCAGTTCAACAACAAAGTCCTAATGAACCATTTTCTTCCCCATGAGCTGTGAAGGAGTACACCATACGCTGCAAGTCGGCCATTCTTCAACAACCTGATCATTGACTGAGCATACGACTCATCATGTCCAGTGTGAATAACCGAAGGAAGCGGCAATCGCACAAGGTGCCAGCCAGCAGCGAGCAAGCGCAACCCCAGCTCCATTTCTTCAAGAGCCTTTAAGCCTTTATGCGAAAAATAGCCGATCCTAGCTATAGCTTCACGCCTGTACACACCGCCGCCGCCCAGAGAACTAACGTCAAGAATATCTTTAATTTTCTGGTAACGTTCGCTTCTTGTTTTCTCAACAACAGTCTTTGTGCTTCTATCTACCAACACCCCACCCACACCCGCAACTGAAATATTATCAGCCAAGTATGAAATAGCAGCATTAAGGAAGCCGGGGATCATCTCCATGTCGCCATCAATTAGACATATCAAGTCTCCCTTAGAGACTTGGTAGCCAAGCTGCGGGGCTGAGCCGCAGCCACAGTCATGCCGATTTATAAACTGAACCACTTTCACAGGATACCGCTTGGATATCGCCACCGTGCAATCCGTTGAAAGAGAGTCAACTATTATTATCTCGCGCTCCATTCCGCCTGTTTCATGAAGAATAGACTCTATGCACCTTGCAATGCCTTTTTCTTCATTAAACGCTTTAACAATTACTGATAGCATGCTTATCACAACCTGTGCATAAATTGCCACTAAAATGACTGCGACAACGACTCCATAAGAAATCGCCTTGAATTCTCTCTTATAGCAAAAAAGGCGCTATCATTCAGACTTAAATTCATTAAAGCCCTTGCCAGATTTGAAGGGTTATCCAATTGAGATTCGTCCAATATCTGACGCTCCAACCCACATGCGGTAAGCAGCGACGTAAATCTTGCCGCACCTCTGGCTTTGTTCTTCATCACAAAAAATGGCTTTCCAAAAATCAATGAGAGCACCATTCCGTGAAATGAATCTGTCAGAACAAATTTTGCATTGGCAAATCCGGATAGCCAGTCTCGAACATCAGGCATTATATAGCCGTCAATGTCAGGAAAATCTGCATTTAAAGAATATGACGATTGACAGGAATAGACAGGCTCTCCAAGCTCTTCGCTCAGAATTTTTGCAATCTGCAACTTTTCTAGCGTTTTATCTAGAAAATAGGTAAAAATGCCATCATAATCCTTCTTAAGGCGCTCTTTTCCAATCAACTCTATGTAATCCTTCTTTTCGATCAGCAGAGTTGGATCCAGCACATGCACCGCATTTACCTTCAAGTATCTTCGACAAAGACGAATGCCCGAGTCCTCCCGCACGCTAACTGCCTTGAACTTTCCAGCAAGTTCCGCACATGTTTGCGTTTGTTCATCTGTGAATTCCCAATCATCCACTCCGAAAGATGATGCATAAGCTATTCGGATAATATTTTTGTCTTCTAGGAAGTCCAAAAAATAGTTGTAGATATTGGGCGAGTATTTAGGGCGCCAAGTCTGGTCACTGCCAACAATTACTGCATCGTATTTCTTGCGATCAAAATGGTCCTTAAGCTGCCGCGTACTGTATAACGGCTCGGATATGACAATGTGATTAAATATAAAACTTCTGGTTTGTTGAAAAATAATGGGAAAGTACTTTTCGAAATTAACCGGGGCTTTACGTCTGCCTCTGGCTTTAAGCAGGGCTCGGTATGCAAGACGGGCAATCTTATATGACACGACAGGCGGATCTGGTTGCCGATCGATGATTATTGGCTCGTGTCCGAGGCATTTAAGCACTTTTTGTAGCGCCCAGGCTTGCATTATGCCTCCGTAGTTACTTCCCAGCGGTTGCGTTAGGATTGATACTTTCATAGCCTTTTCATTCTCTAACTTCAGGATCCATAGTCCGTCAAATAGTACCAAATACAAAAAAGACAGGGCATCCTAAAAGCCTCTTTGTTATACTGCCCAGAGCACACAGTACTTCAATTATGCGTGGCGCATTAACACTCTAGTTTCAATCTCTTCATTTACCCAGAATTTTCTTTATTGACTTAACACCACGATCCCCAAGGAGAAGCTTAGCAGCATTCTTGGCCACCTTCTTATGATCCCTCTTAATGTTCCGGACCATCTCCAAGGCGCGACTTTCTTCCTCACTCTCGGTGAAAATTTCAAAAACTACAGACTTCTCGCCAGCATTTTTTGCTAAAAATTCGCTACAAACCGAATCAAATTCTTCTTTCGAAGAAGCACTAATATATTTGAACCCCAAATCCTGAGCATAATGCTTTATCAAGTTCGGAGATTTATTGCCATAGTGCCCTGATGCAGCAATAAACTCGTCTGCTTGTTCGCCAAAGTGAGCTGCCACATGATTGTACTGCCGGAACTCAGTTCCTTTTCCGTTGTTAACCACCATGATACGCAGGTTGTTTCCAGCATGGCGATTGCCCAGGGCGTTCATGTCATAGAAAAAAGCGAGGTCGCCGATGATGCCGAAGTACAACTTGCTGGGGTTGGCCAGTGAAGCACCTAGCAGGCTAGAAAGCCCACCATCTATTCCGAACCCGCCTACGTTTGAAATTGAGGTGACTGAAGCAGGCAGTTCAAAAAAGTTCCAGCAGCGTAAACTATTTAATATGCCGAAATGGATGACAGACCCTTCGGGAATCTGGTGGGCGGTGCGGCTAGCCACCCAGATGTTTGAGAAGGGGATTTCCGGGAACTCCCGGCGAATCCCTTCAAGGCGCACCTGACATTGTTGAAGGTATTGATCGGATGGCTCTTTGGATTGGTCTGTATACCGCTCGAAGAATGTCATTTCATTCATTTCGAACACGTACCGCAGTTTTCTGAAAGTATCGCGAATTTCCCCATCTTCACTTACGCGCCATACTTCTTTCCCCACCATCGCAACACTGGCATAGTCGCCGGTCACTTCGCCAATATGAATGGTGACATCCGGCTTGTCTGCGCCCAGATCCAGTTGGTCCTGGCTGGCTGCAAGGGAGTACAAAAGACGGTACTTGCCTTTAAAGCTGCTGGTATGATCACAAAAAACCACGGCATTATTCGCGGCACAGAACCGGTCCACGGCTTCCGTTTCGGCGGAAGTAAACTCTTGATGCGCGCCAATAAATACCGCCACACGACCTTTTAGCTCCGGCAGTTTTCCTGTCGCGGTAAACCGATTCATCACCCGGCAGGTCGGCAGAGTTTTTGTCTCGTAAGACCGGCTATAGCGAGTTGGCAAATTGATATGAACCGGCCCGCCGCCAGCGCGCTTGAGCTCCAAAATGGCCTGATTGGCCTTAACCTCGCATTCCCAGAAGTCGTCATCATCCTTAACAATTGGGAGAGTGACGCTATGTCTTTGTGTATCGTTAGGTTGCGTGCTGCGGTCGATCACCTGAGCAACATGGTGCCCTACTTTACCAACAAACTGGGTTGAGGTGATCGCAAGCACCGGAATCTTACGGTAGTACGCTTCTGTTAGCGCAGGAAGGTAGTTTCTGGAGGCGGTCGCTCCAGTGCAACTAATGACTACCGGTTCACCCGCCTCATGCGCTAACCCACACGCCATGTATGCCGCCGATCTTTCATCCACAGCAGAATAAACTTCAAAATAGGGATCATTCTGAACACTTCCAACGAACGTAACATTTGTCGCCCCCGGCGATGCAATAATTTTTCTAATCCCGTTCGCTTTAAGGAGCGCAATAATGATAAGGACGTTTTTTTCATCGGTATAAAATCTGCTCATAATCCACACCAGGATAGATGTTTAAATTTTGAAGAATCTGTAAAAAAGATACTTAAACTTCTGTTTCCAGGGGCCGGGTTCCCGAAGACTGGCAACTTCACCGCAGCACCGGTCCATGATTGCCTCAGTGTGCCAATCAATGGCCAGAAACTCTGGCTTTTCGAGAAACTTTTCAAGGCACCGGGCCAGTCTATGCTCCAGCGGTTGAAAGTTGTTTACATGAACATATTGGGCGATTTTTGTATTGTCAAAAGTCCGGTCAAACATGCGATCATACTTGACCTGATACTTCGCCCGCTTGCAACGTAAAAACCTTTCCATGTCAAGCAGAGTGACCGTAGGCGGTCGGCCCAAGTGCTTCTCCAACACCTTTAGATAGACATCAAGCACATGGCACCAGCTGTGTGAGTCACCATGTGTGATGTGATATACCTCACCCAGTGCACCATGCTCCCCAATCAGGCCGGCAATGCCGCCCGCCACGTCCAACCCATAGGTTAAGGTGGTCAGCTTATTGGCGATGTCTTCTGAAAAAACGATGGTTCGGCCCTGAAGCGAGCGATAAAGCCATGCTTCTTTTTCCAAAACACCCAACTGAAGACGCTGCTCACTGTAGGTAATGTATGGGCGAATGATCGTCCAGTTCTTTTTGCCGGACTGTTTTAATAGATCCTCTTGTCTTGCTTTAGCTAGAGAGTATTCATCGGTATCAAGAAACTCTGAATCACTTGAACTGTCGAGCAAACGAGGAGACTCTTCTTGGATCGGCGTCAATGAATTTGCATAAACCCGGGCGGAGCTCAGGAACACGTATTGCCCTGTTGCCCCAAGCAACTTCGGAACACGTTGCCGGAATATCGGCGTGCTGTAGACCATAAAATCAACGATTGCATCCCATTCGCGCTCCAGCAATGGCTCTAGGAAGCTGTCTACCCTGGCATTACCTTGAATGTACTCAACATTCGCTGATGAATCGCGGCGGGCCCGAGTCGTCACACAGACCCTATCCCCCCTCTCTGCCAACAATTGAACAAGGTGCTTGCCCATGGCACCGGTACCGCCTAAAACCAGAATATTCTTCATGCTCTTTGCAACCTGGGCATTCGTGAAAGGATCATGACTTTTACCTTCGAGCGCAATTCCTTATCGAGGCCGATGTAATACATGGCAACGGTCGACAAAAAAAAGCTCGCGAATATCACAAGAGCAGACCAGTATAAGCCGTCAGGGAGTATCTTGTTGAAGACAAAAATTGGAATCGCAGTAACCAATACAATGGCCATTACGGGCACAGCCGTGCTCTTCAAAAAGGCAGTGGCCGGAAACTCGATAAGCCGTTTAACCAGGTACAGCCGTACCGCAAACATCAGTATATTCGCCAGAATAGCAACAACGAACACACTATACGCCGGGGCGCCCGTTGCTATAACCGCCCATGCCGTTAAGAATATCCCTACCTGAATGGTTCCGAGTATCAACTCGTAGCCTTTCATTTTGCCTGGTGCCCTGGCAGCAGCGGTCAAGGGCATGCTGACAGACAGAATCAGTGCCTCAACTAACGCGAGTTGTGTAAAGAGTACGGCATCCGCCGGAACCGTGGTGAGCCAAATACCCAAAATAGCTTCCATCTCGACAATCATCGGTAAGGCAAATACCCAAAGCAGAAAAAACGTGATTTTCGAGCCACCAGTGATCAGCGCGAACATATCCTGCCTTTCACCGGCGGCATAGCTTTTTATAATCGGCGGATACATGCTTGCGTTAAAGTTGCCAGAGAAAATATTTACTTTGCTGGCAATTTGCACTGAAATAGCCCTAGCAGCAACCACAACTGGGCTGAATGACTGGTTCAATAAAACGGTGACTGCGTGAGTCCGGGCTACAGTAGAAATTTGTCCAAATACCGTCCAGCCGGTAAACCCGACAATTTCGCGGAGCAGCGCTGAGTCCCAATAAAACCGTCTAAGCTGACATTCATCATATTTCTTCAGGCAGATTCCAATATACAACATGGCATTTATAATGCCGACACACAAAACCAAAAGACCATATAGTTCAAGCTTGTCCAAGGTTATATACTGTAAAAGAAAAACCACACCCAACTTCATAAAAGCTTCGAGGATAGAGATATAGGCATATAGCTTCATATCTTCATGAGCCATGATGATGGCCATGAAGGGCGTCGTGAACACGCTTACCAAAAATGTTAAAGCGGCGTACTGATACAGAGCCTGCGCTGCTTCATACCGGCCATCCGGCACTGCCAGTTGTGAATTTACAAACCAGAGCCCAACAGTTTCCAGGACGACGAAGGCAATCAGGGCTACTGCACCGTATAATGCCAGGTTGACCGAAAACGTTTTCTTCAGCCGCTCGTCGTTTTTCTCTCCCAATGAAAACGAGAAAAACCGCTGCGTCGCCTGAGCAAGGGAGCCTGGCAAAAATGCGCTTAGAGCAACCAGGCCACCCACTGCGCCATAGATGCCGTAATCTTCAACCCCCAATTCATCAAGAACAATCCTGACGGTGTAGAGACTGACGAATAGTATCAAGAGTTGGCGAACGTAAAGCATCAGCGTATTTTTTGCTATTCGTTTGTTTCTATCTGATGTCATGGATAGTTAGTCGTCCCTGGAAAATTCGGTTTCTCGCCTTTAAGAGGCTTTTTGTTCAAATTCTAACCTTAGCCCAGAGATCCCAAGCTTCTGCCCCTGGGGTCCAGAAAAAGCCTCATCGGTGTCAGACCTACACGTTCGACAGCATCGCGGTTATTAGGTGGTCGTTAGAGGCGTAATGTGTGTAGGTCTTGGAATCAGCCTTCCAAGGTACCAACTTTTTCAAGACACTCACTCATACCCATTAGGATTTGCCTGTTGCCAGCGCCATCCATCCGCGCTCATGTCATCCAAGGACCGAGTGGCCCTCCAGTCAATCTCCCCTTCAGCAAAAGATGGGTCGGCATAGCAGGCTGCAATATCACCAGGACGTCGCGCAGCAACCTCGTAAGGAATTGTCACTCCTGAAACCCATTCAAAACTTCGGACCATTTCCAGGACACTATACCCCTTCCCCGTTCCCAAGTTGCAAGTAACCAATCCTGGGGCATCCTCCAATCTTTCCAGAGCCTTGAGATGCCCCTGGGCCAGATCAACCACATGGATGTAATCGCGCACTCCGGTGCCATCAGGCGTAGGATAATCATCACCAAAAACCGCAAGACGGTTGCGGCGCCCGATAGCAACCTGGGTAATAAAAGGAAACAGATTGTTAGGTATTCCTTGCGGATCTTCTCCAATCAACCCACTAGGGTGAGCTCCGATCGGATTAAAATACCGCAACAGAGCAATCCGCCAAAAAGAATCCGACGCGTAAAGATCCCGGAGCATCTCCTCAATAAAAAGCTTGGTGCGACCATAGGGATTGGTGGCACTAAGAGGATGATCTTCCCGAATGGGCAAGCTTTGAGGATCTCCATACACTGTGGCTGACGAACTGAAAACCAGTTGCTTCACCCCAAACTCGGCCATCACCTCGCAGAGCACGGCAGTCCCGGCAATATTGTTCTGGTAGTAGGCCAAAGGCTTTTCAACCGACTCCCCCACAGCCTTGAGCCCGGCAAAATGAATCACCGCCTCGGGTTGATGCTCTAAAAATACCGCCCTCAAAGCATCACAATCCAGAATATCGACCTTGGCAAAGGCAGGTTTCCGGCCGGTGATTTGCTCAATTCGGTCCAGCACCACAGGTGAACTGTTGCTCAGGTTGTCAACAATAACTACCTCGTAGCCAGCCTGAAGCAATTCCACTACGGTATGGGAACCGATAAATCCGGTGCCGCCGGTAACAAGTATTTTTTTCGACCTATTCATTTTTTCGATTCACTAAAAAAATCTGGCAAACCAGAGGGCACGAAAACAAACTCCGAAGGACTTGGGGTCAGGCCTGACATTCGGACATTCTCCCGGCAAAATAATGGTTAAAAACCTTTTTTACACCACCCTCTTCGCTCAAAATCCACAACCCCTTCTTGCCGCAGATGCACGCAGATGAACACAGATAAAACCTTAAACCGAGAACTTTTTTTAGGGGTTAACCCAAGACCAGGTTCTCAAGGTTTCCCCCCGCCTCTCCTCTGTGTCCTCTGTGGCTCGAGAGAGCGCAGCGAACGGGTGGTAAAACCTGCTTTTGCCCTTGCCCTTGTCTGCGTTCATCTGCGGCCATCTGCGACTAAACAGCCTTTGACCCTAGGTTCAAAACCCTTGGACGCAGATTGTCGCAGGAGCTTCCAGGGACGTTGTTGAATTTTAAGATCCTTGCAAGTCTTGCTCCTCCAGCTTCCTGCCGAAGTCGTCGGACAATCTGGTAAACAGTTTTTCTATCCGCTCGAAATCTTTATCTTCCACGAAACAGCCTCCCGCAAAGGCGCTCCCTGGGCCGTGTTCGGCACTCACCCCTTCTGGATGCTCTTCTTGATCCGCTGGATATGTCCCCGCCCCAGGCCCTTCACCTCGCAGCCCAGTTCAAAGTAGCGCCGGATCCCGTCATCATCCAGCATGCCGAAACAGTCGATGACGGCGATGGGCCCGCCCGCCCACTCCACGACCTGTTCCGGCGTCAGGTTGCGGTAGGCCTCGTGGGGCACCGCCAGGATCAGGGCCTCCACCCCTTTGAGGGCCTGCGGCAAATCCTTTTCCACCTTCAGCCTGGACAGCTCCTCCTGGTTGCGGAAGAAGCGTTTCCACGAAAGGCCCGAGGCGGGAAATTCGTCCTGGGCGGTGAATTCCCACCACTGCTCGACGTAGGGATCGTGCACCCGCATCTCGGCCCCCATCTGGGTGAGCTTGCGCACCACGACCTCGCTGCCGCTGTAGCGGGTGTCGCCCACGTCCTGCCGGTAGCTGGCGCCGGCCAGCAG
>QZJL01000033.1 GCA_003599745.1 Dehalococcoidia bacterium
CCAGGATGCCCCGGATGCCCAGGCCGTAGGCCAGCGAGGTCTGCCAGTCGCCGCCGTAGGCGAGACAGTTGGAAATAAGGTTGTTGGACGCCGGCGCGGCGGGGCAGCCGCCGTTCCACAGCCCGCGTTTCATGGTCTCGGTCTGCACCCGGGCGTAGCTGACCCAGGGCTGCATACGGATGACCTTGTTCTCCTCGTCTATTTCAAGAATGCGGTTCATGCGCTTTAAATCGAGGGTGATGGAGCGCGAGCGGGAGGGGATGCAGAAACCGGTCAGGTTGTTGCCCGAGCCCATCGGGATGACGTTCAGGCCGTAGCGGTTGGCGAGGCGCATCACCCCCTGCACCTCTTCGGTGGTCGAGGGTATCACCACCAAATCCGGGATGGTCAGCGGGTCTTTCTTGAATTTGCGCAGGGTGATTGAAGGGTGCGGGTCGCGGCCGTAGGCCTGCCGGACGACGATGTCGTCGGAGACCCAGTCGGCGCCGACCACTTCGCGCATGGCCGAAATGACATGGGGTTCAATCAATTCCGTTCACCTCCGAAAGGCATTTAGATATACCGGACAGGGTTAGAGGACATTTTTGCCCGCCGCCTTAGCATTCTCGGAACGGGTTTCTACCAAACGGCTGGCAGTTGTCTATTTTACCGCATCCGCGCCAGAGTTGCAAGGTTTAATAGGAGGGCTTCACAGATTGCCGTCCCGTAAGTTGGTAGAACTTTATTTTGCCAGGCGGTAGGCTTTAACCGCGGTACCATAGAATAGAGCAGACTTTTCGCTCGCCGAGAAGTCTTTGACAATGCGCTTGAAGGTATTCCACAGCACCGTGTACGAGTATGATAGTCTATCGGCGGGGAAATTGCTTTCGAACATACACCGGCAGGTTCCCAGTTTCTCGATACACCAGAGATAGTAAGGCGCCATCGCCCCGGCCAGCTCTTCCGAGCCCGGCGGCTTGGCCCGCTCATGCCAGCCGAAGCCGAACATCCGCATGCCGAGCGCCCCCAGTTTTATGAATACGTTAGGGCAGGCCGCCAGCCGAGCGATTCCCTGTTGCCATTCCCCGAACGCAGCCTCGCGTTTTTTAGCATAGGGGCCGATGCGGAGGGGGCCGCCGGTATGGTTCAGGATGATGGGGACTTCCGGAAAAGCATTCGCCAGGTCGGCAAGCTCCGCCATCTGCGGGTGGTAAAGCCAGGCGTCGTAGCTCAGGCCGTATCTTTGCAGGCAGGCGAACCCTGCAAGGAAGTTTTTATCCGAAAGTATTCCGGGAGTTTTGCGGTAGGACACGATTTCATTGCTCGCATCCCAGGCGGGGGCGTAGCGAATCCCGCGGAAGCGTTCTTTACCAGCCTTGATGTGGGCTTCGAGTACTGGCGCTACCTCGGCCCCCAGGGTCAGGTCGGCAAAGCCGACAATCCCGGCGGCCACCCGGGTTTTGCCGGCTTGTGTCGGGGCGGTGATACGCTCCACGGTTTCAGTCTCGCCGACCGGCTGCATCTCTCCGGGGGCGTCCTTCTTATACATTTCCCCGGCCTGCACGAACACCGTCTTCGTGACGTTATGGCCGGTGCCGATATCCCCGAGGTATTCTTCGACTAGGTAGTTGATGCCGGGATGCAAGCGGTTGGTACGGTCATACAGGTGGTGATGGGGGTCACAAATCGGCAGCGCCGGGTCAACTGGTTCTTCTACCGTCAAAGCAAGCCAGGACTGGTTATCAATATCCATCTCGTAGTGTGGCTTTCTGGTTAAGCACCCTCTTTTTTATAATGCATTCTCTGGAATATCGGGCCAACGCCAATGCGGTTCACCACCCAGGTCAGGTCCTCGTAGCCATCGGCCTCTTCTTTTATGGTTTTAACGGCGGCTTCAATTACCGCCATCAAAGTTTGCCTGTCGGCGTTCCGGAAAAGCTGCACTCCGGCCTGGCTGAACCGGCCTGACCTCCCGCCAACCAGGACGCGGTAGCCCTGCCTCTCCGGAACTATCGTACCGGTAGGGCAGGCTTTCATGCAGAACCCGCAGAGGTCGCAAAGGGTCTTGCTGATGCGGGGACCGCCATCCCTGATGCTAATCGCACCCTTCCAGCAAACGTCAACACAGGCGTAGCATTCGCTGCATTCAGCGTCAGTGATTTTAGGTTTGGCAACGCCGTGGACGCCGAAAGAGCGTATTTCAGGCGCGGTGCAACCGACCGGACAGCCGGAAATCGAAACGTTAAAGCGGTGATGGGCTAATATCGGCTCATCATCACGGTGTAAATCAGCCATCATTTCGGTGACTTTCAATTCCCGGAGTTTCTGCTCTATCTCCTCTTTAAGCTCTTCCGTTTCGATAAGCAGATTGCGGCATCCGGTAGCCTGTCCGGTACAGGTCACCACCTTGAAGAGATTGGTTTCCTGCTTTAATATTTCCCGTCCCTCAACTTCCATACGAAGCCGTAAATCGGTTTCGCCCCGGGCAACACGTTCGTCCAGCTGGCGCTGCCTTTTCTCCTCGGAGACATTGCCATAAGCCACTTTCCTGGCAACGTCCACGTCCTCTAAAATGACCCGGTTACGGCGGCTCTTGCGCGCCATTTTTTCGGCAAATAACCTGGCGTTCTCCTTGACGCTTTTCGAAAGTGGCAGCCTGGCAAATTCCTCGGCGGCTACTTTATCCCATTCCACTAGCTCCTCCCCTGATAATTAATCCACAAAGATACGGTCATAGTTTCAAGAATGAGTCAGTCCGGGCAAGGTTTTAATACCGCTCCTAGCTAGCTCTCCGCCTCCGTCACCGCTTCCGCCGTCTGCGCTTTAAGCCTGGTTATCCTTTCGCATTTCAAGCACTTTGCCGCATTTCCCCGGAAGCGGACTAACATGCCGCCGCAGCTGGGGCAGGGCTGGCCGACGGGCTTGAGTCCGGTGGCGAACTTGCAGTCGGGATAGCGGGAGCAGCTGTAAAAAATCTTTCTCTTCTTCTTGCTCACCTTCTCGACGATGTCGCCCTGGCCGCATTCGGGGCACTTGATGCCCAGCTTCACCTGGTAAGGATGGGTGGTCTTGCACTCCGGGTAGCCGGTGCAGGCGATGAACTTGCCGAAGCGCCCGGTCTTGATGACCATGGGCTTGCCGCATTTGGGGCAGTTTTCCCCGGCGGGCTGGTCGGCGAGTTTCACCCTTTCGATGGTCTGCACCGCTTTTTCCAGGCTCCGGGCGAGCGGGGCGTAAAATTCCGAGACCACCTTTACCCAGTCGCGCTGGTTGGAGGCAATCTCGTCCAGCTCTTCCTCCATGCGGGCGGTGAAGGCGGCGTCAATGATACCGGTAAAGTTTTTCACCAGCAGGTCATTTACCGCCATGCCAAGCTCGGTGGGTTTGAACGCTCCCTTCAGCCTGGTGACGTATTCCCTGTCCTGGATGGTGGAGAGGATGGGGGCGTAGGTGCTGGGCCGCCCGATACCCTGCTGCTCCAGCAGTCTAATCAGAGTCGCCTCGGTGTAGCGCGGCGGCGGCTGGGTAAATTTCTGCTCGGCGAAAAGCTCGACCAGTTTTAGCGGGTCTCCCTTGGTCAGCTCCGGCAAAGCACTCTGGCCGTTTTTCTTTTCCTCGTCCTCGCCCTCGATGTAAAGGCTGGCGAAACCGGGGAAGGTGAGCACCGAGCTCTGCGCCCGCAGCAGGTAGTCGGTGGCAGTGCCGGCGCACCGCGCCTTGATCTCGGCGGCGGTGTTGTGGTATTCAGCGGCGGCCATTTGACTGGCGACCATGCGCTGCCATATAAGCTGGTAGAGCCGGAACTGGGTCGCCGTCAGGTAATTCTTTATTATCATCGGCTCCCGCGTGGTGCGGGTAGGGCGGATAGCCTCGTGGGCTTCTTGGGCGCCCTTGACTGTCGTGCGGAAAGTGCGGGCGTGCGGCGGCAGGTACGACTCGCCGTACTTCTGCCGGATGTATTCTCTGGTTTCGATGACGGCGCTCTGGGCGACGTGGGTCGAGTCGGTGCGCATATAGGTGATAAGGCCGACGCTGCCCTCGCTGCCGATTTGCAAGCCTTCGTAAAGCTGCTGGGCAATCGCCATCGTCTGCTTGGCGGAAAAATGCAGCTTGCGCCAGGCCTCTTGCTGGAGGGTGCTGGTGATAAACGGCGGCGGCGGCTGGCGGGTCACCTTCTTGGTGGCGACCTTCAGGACTTGATAGTCCGAGGCTTCAAGTTCATCCTTGAGGCGGCTGGCCTTTTTCTCGTTTTCGACGGTAAGCCTGGTGCCGTCGGCCAGCCCCATAAGCCCGGCGCGGAAGGTTTTGGCGCTGCCGGTGGCCTTTTTCAGCTCGGCCTCGATGTTCCAGAACTCCTCGGGGACGAAGCTTTCAATCTCGCGCTCGCGGTCGCAGATGAACTTGAGGGCTACCGACTGCACCCTGCCCGCGGAAAGCCCGGACCGCACCTTTTTCCAGAGGATGGGACTGAGCTGGTAGCCTACCAGCCGGTCCAGGATGCGCCTGGCCTGCTGGGCGTCCACCAGGTGCTGGTCGAGGTCGCGCGGGTGCGCAAACGCCTGCTCCACCGCTTCCGGGGTAATTTCGTGGAAAACGACGCGGCGGTAGTTTGTGCCGTTGGGATTGGTGACCACTTTCAGGTGCCAGGAAATGGCCTCGCCTTCGCGGTCAGGGTCAGTTGCCAGGAAGACCGTGCCGGCTTCTCTGGCCGCATTCTTCAGTTCGGTGACGATTTTGGCCTTGTCGCGCGGTACGACGTATTTGGGCTCGAAGCGGTGCTCGATGTCTACCCCGAGCTGTCCCTTGGGCAGGTCGCGGATATGCCCCAGGGAGGCTTTGATATTATATTTAGTTCCCAGGATTTTACCGATTGTCCGGGCCTTGGCCGGAGATTCCACAATCACCAGATTCTTTTTCATTTTCTTCCTTTAGTCAACCCTTGCCCGGTATTCCTCGCGGAGTTCGCGGGCTAGAACGTAGCTCATCGCCGCCACCTGCCTGACCATGCCTTTCAGCTCCATCATGGCGAGGGTGGCGCTGACCTCGGCAACCGGCAGGCCACTGGCACGGCAGACCTCATCAATGTGAACCGGTTCGGCGCTTAAATTTTTGAGCAGGCGGGACTCGGTGTCGGTCTCGGGTAGCACTTCTTTTAACGCCACCTGGTGCACCGCCTGCGTGAGGTTCAGCTCTTCCAGGATGTCGGTGGCGCCGCGCACCAGCTTGGCGCCCTCCTGGATGAGGTGATTGGTTCCCTGGCTGGTCTGGGAAAAGATGTTGCCGGGCACGGCGAACACCTCGCGGTTCTGCTCCAGGGCGTGGTGGGCGGTGAGCAGAGCGCCGCTTTTCTCCCCGGCTTCCACCACCAGCACGCCGAGGCTGATACCGCTCAGGATGCGGTTACGGCGCGGGAAATACTCCGCCCGGGGACGCGTACCCAGCGGGTACTCGCTGATGAGCGCCCCGTTTTCCAGAATTTGCTTCGCCAGGCTGGCGTGCTCGGCGGGATAGATGATATCCAGGCCGCTTGCCAGCACGGCGATGGTGCGGCCTCCGGTGGCCAGGGCGCTCTGGTGGGCGATGGCGTCAATGCCGCGCGCCAGGCCGCTCGCGACGGTGATGCGGTTGCGCACCAGTTCGGCGACCAGTTCCCCGGTGACCTGCCGCCCGTAGACCGAAGCGCGGCGCGTGCCCACCACCCCCAGGCACCAGTCATCTTCCGGGAGCAGACTGCCCTTGACATAAAGCACCGGCGGATAGTCATAAATCTCTTTGAGACGGGCAGGGTAGCCCGGGTCAAGAGGGCAAAAAACGCTGGCGCCGCTCTGGTCGAGTTTGGTCATCTCGTCGTCCGGCGAGATTTTGGGGCGCTGCTGCTTGATTGAGCTAACCGCGCCCGAATCCAGCCCGGCCTCTTTTAGCTCAGCCGGCGCAGCCTGCCAGGCGTTTGCCAGGCTGCCGAAATGCTTTTCCAGCAGGCCAAGCCTCACCCGCCCGATGTGCGGTACCAGGCTGAAAGCGACGCGGTATTTAATATCTTTATCGGGCATTTGATGATACGACTTTCGAGTGGCGGAGAGGGTGGGATTCGAACCCACGGTAACCTTACGGCTACACACGCTCTCCAGGCGTGCCTGTTAGACCACTCCAGCACCTCTCCGTGCAATTTACAAGCCGTAGATATTGTAGATGAAAACGGCCCAAAAAAGAAAGGGGTGGCTGGCGGAGAGGGTGGGATTCGAACCCACGCTCCGCGCAAGCGGAGACCGCTTTTCGAGAGCGGCACCATCAACCACTCGGACACCTCTCCAGCTTCCGAAGATTTTACTCCAAAATTGTGTGGCAAAGCAAGCTGGGAGGTCGCGGGGATGATAACTTCTAGTAATCTCATCCCCTGTCCCCTTCTCCTTAAAATGCACTAGCGTGCAGGAGAAGGGGAACTACTAATACTAAGAGGGGCTGCACCCCTCTTAGACGCCCCGATAGCCAGCCTTGGTCGTGCAAACATTTTAGCTCGCGTCACGGGGAATGAGCAGGTAAGTGCTGAGTTTATCACAATGTTAGTCCAAAATAAATTGTATTACTATTCAAGAACGTGAAAACTATTTAATATGTGTGCGAATTGAGCATCGTGGTCAGGGAGGTTTTTGCCATAATAATCCATTGATATTACCCAAAGATAGCCTGAATGCTCAAAATAGGCTGTTTCTGTGATTTTGCTTTTATAGTAAGTATCCGTTGATTTATCAAATTTCAAAACCAAGTATTCAGCGCTTATATTATCCACCGTAATTTGTTTTTCTTGAATTACTTGTCTGACTTCATAAGGTATTGATACAAATGGAGGCTCAACTTGGTATTTAATCCCCTTTTCACCTGCAGTAGCATTAGAACTGTAGGAAAAACGTTCAGGACGAAATAATCTTATGCTGATAGATGAATGGTCACGTATAAAAAACCATTGCCGTATTCTCCGTTCAAACTTTACAAAACCATCAGTGCGGCTATATTCGACTCGTAGAAAATAATAAGACGGATATTCCAATCTGAACTTGGCAGGCTCTTGACTTCCAGCAAAAGGATTTCTATAGACGTAGCTATATTCCTTATAGTAATAATTATTGTCAAAATATCCATTCCCGCTGACAGTTCCAGCCACCATGACTATTGCCATTGACGAAAATATTACCCCGCGACGAATACGATTTCGGGATAATCTCCATAAAATGTTAGGGGATTTTGTCGTTTCGCTATTTTGTAGCTGTTCTTGTATTATCTCGACACCTTTGCACTTTAACTTTTCAAATCTCTTCTCTAGTTTTCCCAACCTGGAATTGCTCTCCAGTATTAGTATTACGACCGTTCCGATTACCCACAAAAATATTCCCAAAAATGAAATTTCATCGGGATACCAAGTCCAAAAATAATGTGAGCCATGTTGGATGAAGGTAATAATTGGTGCAGCAGGTAAAAGCAAAAAAAAGATGAGATGAAAATAACTGCGGCTTTTTTTGTTCAGAACCCAGATAAAGCTAAAAATTGAGAAAAAACTAGAAATACTAATGCCAAGGAATACGTATATTTCTTTTATGGAAACGTACAAAAGACCCGTAAAATTGATTACAATTTCTGCGGAAGAGAAACCGAGAAAGCAACTCACCATAATAGATATGATTGTTGCCCAATTTAGATGTCTTTCAAACCAGTTCATAAGGATAATATACCATATCATTTTTCACTTATGAATAATCAGGCTCTGAAACGTACGTATGAAAAGGCAGACATCCAGATGTTATCGGTATTATCAACATAATCAAAAAAAGGGTGTCATAGAGGGGCGAAGCCACTCTAAAATAAAACAATGTCCCCTTCCCTAATTCAGAAGGGAAGGGGACAAAAGGGATAGGTTTCCTCTAAATCTAGCCCGGATTCACTACTCTTCCCACAAACAGCACCGTCCCCGTCCCGAGGTCGCGGATAACGAAGACGAATGGCCGGTTAACGTCCACGGTGATGATTTCGGATGGCGCCGACGTCACCCCGACCACCACCGCGGTGGCGGCGGCGGCCTCGGTGCCGGCTTCGTCAACCGCCACGAAGGCCTGGTGCACCACGTCCTGGATGTAGAGGTTTTTGGTGCCGTCCATACCGGAAAAGTCAGCCACATCAGGGGTGAAAGCGTCCGTCATACCCAGTGAAGTGAGGGCTTCTTTCAGGCCGAAGCTCGACCGGTAGGTGAACTTGGGCATCGAGAGGGCGACTTCCTTGTTCTGTACGCCGCTGATTATGTCCGCCAGTAACTGGCCGCTGAGCTGCGACTCAAAGGCATCGAACTGTCCCTGGTCGGGCAGCAGGATGAGCATTGAAAGTTCCCGGCCATCATAGGGCAGCTCGACCACCTGGTAGCCGTCCCCCTTCAGGTAGCCGAATGATTCCTGCTGTCTCATCATGGGCACGCTTATTTTGCTGACGTTCAGCAGGAAAAAATCGCCGGGTGCGGTAACGGTCTTTTCAAAGGGATACTGCCAGGCGGCGTTGAAGTAGATGGTGTTGGTGAGCACCAGCCGGGTAAGCTCGTCAATCACCCCCTGCGGTATCAACTCCGTTATTTTCTCCTCGGTGTCTTTGCTGACCTGGTCGTTGATGGTAACGCGGGCCTGCTCGGGGTTGGCGGCGAAGTCGAGGACTCTCAAACCGGCGCCGTAGTTCTGGGCAAGCAGGTCGAGGTATGCCGGCAGGAACTCGTAGTCCTGCTGCCCCCAGATGTCGTTGGCAATGTTCAGACGGAAACCTTCCCCGTCGGCGCCTTGCGCTCCCTGGCCCCGGCTGGCAAGCGCCAGGTCAACGGCGTTGAAAGCCGCATGCAGGCGTTCCGGCGTCAGCAGGAAGCTCAGGGCACCGGCCATCTGGGTTTCGGTATTGTTCCGGGCGCCGCCGTAGGTCATCGCCAGCGCCAGCGAGATGCTGTAAGGCGAGAAGAAGAGATTGCCTTCGGTATCTTTGAGGGTTTGATACAGGTCGAAAGCGAAGGCACGGTTACCGTCGGCCAGCGCGACCAGGTCTGCCTGGCTGGCCGCCGGTGAGGTTACCCTGGGTTTTTCTGACTGCAATACGTCTGCGGTGACTGGCGGAACGGTGGGTGTCGGTGTGGCGGGCGAGGTGCAGGCTATCGTTCCGAATAGCGTGACAACCACCATAACAAGGGCGACTAGTTTTTTCATCTCTTACCTCCTGAAGGCTACTTTTTATAACGGATTTTCCTGCGGTTGGTTAGCACTTTTCTCAAGTTTGCATTCCGCATCGTCCGGCTTTGCCTTCACCGGTATTTCTCCGAAGTCCCCCCGCGAAATACGCCCGATAGATACGATAAGCTTCATAGCATCGCTGATGGACATCGAGGTATGTATTATTTCCGACTCGGGTACGATTTGTAAAAAGCCACCGGCCGGGGTTGGCGCAGTGGGGACAAATACATTGTGCAGGGTCGTTCCGTCCTTCGCCTTCGACCGGCCGGTGACGAAACCCGGCGTGTAGATGCCTTTGCGGGGGTACTCCAGCAAAACTACTTCAAGGATATTTTCAGCGCTTTTCATGGTAAAGCTGTTCATTATCTGCCGGGCGCTGCCGTAAATTGCGCCGATGACCGGGACCCTTATGAGGCGTGCCTCGAGAAAGCTGAAAACTTTGCGGTTGCCGATTTTTACGCCGAAGTAGCCGATAAGCAGGATAAGCACAATGATGATAACGAAGCTCAGACCGGGTATATGGCGGCCTAACGCCCAGTCCAGTAGCGGCGCTAAAAGCCCGTCAACCAGGTTGAAAAGCCAGATAATTACCCAGATGGTCACCGCCAGGGGGACGATGATTATCAGCCCGTTAACGAAATAGCGGCTGAGCAGGCGCGGCGAACAGTAAAGGCCGTCCCGGCATTTCCCGGCCAATTTTTTCAAGTCCGGCATATGGCTTCCTTGATGTTGTGACTGATGTTCTGTCATGTTTGGTATCTTTTACTCAGGCGGGTTAACGGCTGATTATCAGGTGCAGGCGGTAATCTTCATCCTTGATTTCCTGGCCGACCTGCGGGTAGGGAAGAAGGTTAAAGGTGATTTCGTAATTTCCTGAGTTGGTCTTGGGGGGTTCGGCAAGGCCGGGCTGGGTGAGCGTCAGAAAGGAAGTCCCCGAAGCATCGGTGACTTCGACCTGGCTACTGGCCTCTCCCGCCCAGACGCAGGTGGCACCCTGCGGGCAGCGGCTGTCGGAGGCCACTTTAATGAACTTGATGGTCAAATTTTCTCCCCTGACACGGGCGCTCTGCCCGGGCGACAGGCTGAATTCCTGGGCGAGGCTTACTTCACTTATGGTCCTGGCGCAGCCCGAAAGATACAATACCACCAGAATTACCGCCAGAAACCACCACCGTTTTTTACCCGTCACTACATCTCCCTCCAGAGTGGGTTTTTGCCAGTCCCTCTAAAAGTTCTTAATTCTGATTACCTAGATGTTACCAGGAAAAAATGAAATAGTCATAAAATAGCGGCGTGAAAAGTTACAAAAATGTGACACTTTGGGGAGTGGCGGGGATTATCGGACTGGTTTTTCAAGCGGCTGGCTGGTCTATGATATAACCGGTCTTGGGTATGGTGCGGATGAGCTGGGGCTGGCTGGCATCCCGTTCAATCTTGTGCCGGAGACGGCTTATCCAGGTCCTGAGGATTTGCACGTCATCGCGGTACTCGGGACCCCAGACTTTCGCCAGCAGTTCGCCGTAGAGCATGAGTTTGCCGGCGTTACGGACTAGTTCGCTCAGCAGCAGCCACTCGATTCGGGTCAGCGGTATTTCCTGGCCTTCGAGGATAACGATATGCTTTTTGAGATTGATGGCGATGTGTCCCAGGGTGATAATGTCGCTGGTCTTGCGTTCCTGAGATGGCGCCAACCGGCGCCGGACGGCCTCGATGCGGGCTATCAGCTCTTCGGGGCTGAACGGCTTGGAAAGGTAATCATCGGCGCCCAGTTCAAGGCCTTTCACCTTGTCGGCGTTAGATTCCTTGCCGCTGAGGATGATAACCGGCACCGCGGACAGCGCTCTCAGCTGCTTTAAGGTCTCGAAGCCGTCCATGCCGGACATGACCAAGTCGAGGACGACCATGTCCGGCTCGCTCGATTGTAACTGTTCCAGCGCTTCGGTGCCGCTGTCGGCGGTCAGGACTTCATATCCTGAGGTCTTGAGCTTGATATCGAGGAATCTGATGATCCGCGGCTCGTCATCAACCACCAGCACGCAAAACTTTTTCAATGTTTGTGCCCCGTTCAGGACTGGCGTTATCTTCTCAATAATATTTGCCCGTGCGCTAAATGTCAATATTCAGTGCTTAGCCGGCTTCTCCTTCTACCCGATGCGTGTGTGTCCAAGACGTTCCGGATACCAAAATGTCACGTATTTGTAACATTATCAGCCCTGATTTTATGACTATTTTATACCGGAGAATCTATAATTTTTACGAATACGCCGCAAACACGGTGAGGCAGGTGGCTATGGAAGGGCTAAAAGCGAGGCAGTGCGTTCTGGTGGTTGATGACCATCCCCAGGTATTGCGCTTTGTCGAAATAGGCCTGAGAGTGCGCGGGTTTGACGTTATCACGACAACCTCGGGCCGCCAGGCGCTTGAGATGATGGAAGAGGTAAAACCGGACGTCATGCTCCTGGACATCGTAATGCCGGAAATAAGCGGCTTTGAGGTGCTTGAGGAGCTGCGGGCTTTCTCGAAGGTGCCGGTCATCGTTTTGAGCGGCAGCATCGAAAACCGCGATGAGGCGCTGCGCCTGGGTGCCAGCGCTTTTGTGCCCAAACCGTTTGAGCCTGATGAAATCGTGAGAGAAATATCGTCGCTGTTGAGCCGGTGAAACTGACCACCGCATCGCCTATCCGGCGGTTATCGTGGACATAGTAATATTCCCCGGTTTTCCCTCAGCCGGTTGCCACCGGTAAATCATCGAAGGGCTTAATCTCCGTAAGGTGGGACTTTTTATAGTCGTTCCAGAACTTTACCCACTCCTCGCTCTCCCGGGCAACCCAGATTTTACTGTCGTCGGCCATTCGCATGCATTCCAGGTAGGCGGCGGCATAGCCGTCAACTATCTCCCGGTTCTGCCGCTGGCGTAGCTCATGGGCTTTGCTCCAGAAGCCGAGGTCTTTGAGATAGCTCACCAGCCCGTCATGGCAGGGCAGGAAAGTGTAGCGCAGACCTTCCATGAGTGTTCCCAACGTGCGAAACCGGTTTACCGGGTGGCGGTCTTTGAACCGGGGATGGTTTTCGTTGAACCACTTTGCCAGATGATAGACCAGGCCGGGGTCAACGTCGGCCCTGGTCTGCTCGAAGTTGATGCCGGTGACGCCCCAGTGGCCGATGGCCGACGGCACGCCGGTGTGCATGGGGGCGAAGGTAAAGACAGGGTCAATTTTCCGAAAGCGCCTGGCACCTTCCGGGTCGGCGGCGGCGTTTAACTCAAGCCAGCCCAGTCCTTTCGGGTTTTCCTCTGCCTGGTAGACGCTCGGCGTGTTGGGGTAAGCGAAGGCGATGTCGGAACGTCCCTCGACCACCGCCTGGCTGTTCTCCTCCCAGCTACCAACGTCAACCCAGATGATATCATCGTGGCTCACCCCGGCCCAGGCGAGCAGCCCGTCAACGACTTTCTGGCTGCCGAAGAAGACGAGCCGGTTGATACGGGTGCCCGGCTTGATGTCATACGGTGTCCTGAGGTGCGAGTCGCCCCGGACGATGAAGCCGGAGTTACCCCTTGAGTGCACCCAGGCAATCCTTACGGCGAAAGGTCCGCCGTCTCTCACGCAGAAGCGTCCCTCGGCACCAAGCATGCGCCTGGTCTCAACGGCGGCGGCCACCGTCAGGTCAAAGAGTTTCAAGTGCCCTAGCCAGCGGTAGCGGTCAACCGAGTCGAACTCACCGGCGGTATGCAGCTTCAAGCCGGTATCGGCAGCGAGCAGGTCGCCCCAGCTGTGGGCAACGTCTTCGCTGTCTTTCCAGTTGAGGTTATCTTTCCAGCAGATAACGTGCAGTTTTTCCGGCCACTTGAAGTGGTTTTTTGGAGCGGGCATGCGACTCTCCTTATTCCTTTTGCTCCAATATTATATCGGCAGCGCGCCGTCAGTCAATCATCACAGGCTCCCGGCGCTGGGCCGGTTAATTTAGGGGTGGGGGCTTTACCAGCCGGGGATTTAAGATGTAGGATATAGTAGCCAACCGGGGCATACCCCGGCTGACGGGTATCGCCTATGATAAGCATTATAATTCCGGCGCTTAACGAAGAGAAGCTCCTGCCGGCCTGCCTGGATTCGCTGCGGAAACAGGACTACTCCGGTGAATATGAAATAATCGTCGCCGATAACGGCAGCCGCGACCGTACCGCTGACATTGCCCGAAGCTTCGGGGCCAGAGTCATCGCCTGCCGTGAGAAAAGGAGTGTCTTCTTTGCCCGCCAGGTCGGAGCGGATACCGCGCGGGGCGACATCATCGCCCAGGCTGACGCCGACACCGTCTATCCGTCTGACTGGCTGAAAAGGATTTCCGGCTGGTTTGCGGCGCATACCGAAGCGGTAGCGGTGACCGGCCGCTATGCCTACCGGAACCCGCCCGCCTGGTGGCCGGTCGAATACTACGCTCGCCACTACATCAACCGGGTAACGGGCAGGCTTTTCGGCAGGCCGCTGTTCATCTCCGGGGCGACCTTTGCTTTCCGTCGGCGGGCGTTTGTCGCCGCCGGTGGATACCGGGATTTATCTTACGCCCCTGACCAGATTGGCCTGGCGGAGCGTCTGAGCAAGCTCGGCAAAGTCCAGTACGACCCCGGGCTGCGCATCCTCACCTCTTCCCGGACGGTGCAAAAACCGTTCATCATTATACTGAGGGATATCGTTGTCCATATCTGTCAGCTGGTGCTGCATCTCGCTGAGCCTGGCTTACCGCCCCGGGCCAGCCGGTCTTCGCGACGGTTCGCGGCCAGGCTGCTCCCGGTGCCGATCGCGGTCATTCTACTGGTCGGCATACACGGCTGTCTGGTGCCGTCGTCGCAGGTTTTCGGGCAGGTGTATTATGAAAGCGTTACTTCGGAGAAAGTGGTCGCTCTCACCTTCGATGACGACCTGGCAGAGCCATATGCCTCGGACATCCTCGGCATCCTCGCCCGGTATAATGTTAAGGCGACCTTTTTCCTCTCCGGCGAGAACGTTGAGCTTAATCCCGAGATGACCAGGCGAATTGCCAACGAGGGGCACGTCATCGGCAACCAATCTTATTACCGCGATACCCTTCACGTTTTCACAGAATACCATCCGGATGACCTTCGGATTACCCAGGACATCATTTTCCGGACGGTCGGCGTCTATCCCCACCTTTACCGACCGCCCCATGGCACCAAGACACCATGGGTATTGGAAAACGCCGCTGCCCTGGAACTGATTCCGGTGACCTGGGGTGTTGCCATTGACGGGCCGTTTCCCGAGGAGGATGCCGGGGAAATTATCAGCAGGATTGAGCCGGGGAAAATTATCCGCCTGCACGATGACGATTACGAAAGTGCCGAAGCCGGTTCCGATTACTACGCGGTCGTAGAGGCGCTGCCGCAAATCATCGAGCAGTTGCTCGACCTGGGGTATAAACTCGTGACCGTGCCCGAGCTGCTGGACGTACCGGCGTATAACCAGGTTACCGGATGAACTTCAGCGAGCTTCTTCAAAGTGTCCTTGCCATCGCCGGGACATTCGACACCAGGCTGGTGATTTTTCTGTTTCTCATATGCGCGATTGGCGAGTTCGGCCTGGTTTCCATCCCTTACCTTCTTGAGACGGTGTGGTTATCGTCCGGGTATAATTTTAGCACCGGCGCACTGACGTTTTACCACCTGGGGCTTCTCTGGCTCGTCGCCCAGGTCGCGCGGCAGGCCGGCGCCATCGTGCTATTCTACGGTGGTCGGTTTGGCAGCGTGCCGGTAGCGAAATTCTATCAAAAATATATTAAAGCCCGTTTAGCCACTAAGCTGGCGGCTAACCCGGCCGGTTCGTTCAAGTTTTTAAGCGGGATGAATTACCTTTCGCCGTATTCGGTAGCGGCCGGCAGGTTGCTTGGCCTGCGGGTGCCACTGTCACTGGCAGTGGGCGCAAACCGGCGGCTGAGCACGAATATGCTGGGAATCCTGATGTCCAGCCTGATATGGGACGGCATCTATATTTCGCTGGGCGCGTTCGGCGGCCGTATCCAGTTAAAACCTTCCCATATGATGCTCTATTCGCTGGTCGGCCTGACGCTTTTATACGTTGTGACTTTGACCGTTCGTCATTTCAGGCGGCGGGCACCGGTGAAAGATAATGCAAAATAGGCTTCCGGTTTCTCAGTCGGAAATCGTCGGCGGTGGCCTGCCACCAGGTTCACACACCGGCGCTACCGTGTTTTTACCGGGGATAGTGCTTTACCTATGCTAACGAACTTATATAGGACTTTTGGGAAGAAGGAGCGAAGGTGACCGTGAAATCACAAGCGTATAAGTGGCCGGAAGAGTTCGGCATGTCGGTGTTGAAAATCAAAGGGCTTGAAACCGCCGACGTTTTAAGCAGGCTGGCACAGGTAATGACCGCCGATACCGGTATGAAGGTGCACCTGGCGCACGCCAGCCTGAAGGCCGACAAGCTCAAGTGGGTGCATTATGGCTTGGCTGACATGGTTGACGGCGGCGACATGGACTTCCGCCAGATGCTGGAGGGCGACAAGCTCTACCGTAACCGCGAGGCCGGTGCTTTCCCGGTGCGGCTGGTCTGGGTGCTTTCCAAGTACGACTCCGGCTTCATCGTCCGGGGTGACTCTTACATCAAGGACGTTTACGATATCAAGCCCGGCGTCCGCGTGGTAGATATGAGCTATTTCGCCAGTCAGAAGGTGGTGGAGGGTCTGCTCAGATGGGCGGGCATCAATGACCTGGAAAAAGATGTCAGGTGGGTAAAGGCCACCAGCACCGAGCATAAAGCCCAGCTTATCGCCACAGGCGAAGCCGACGTCGCCTTTGCCGTGCCTACCGGGCCGATTACCGAAAAGGCCGAGAAAAACCCGCATGGTCTGCGCTGGATAAATCTCAACGCTGACAAAGACCCCGATGGCGAAAAGAGATTCCGTGAAAAAAGCCCCGTCTACCCGGAGTATTTTGCCCCGATGTTCAGGGGGGTACCGTCCTGCCACGGAGTCTGGGGGCTGGTGGGTGCCGACCAGTTCTGCTGTCGCGCCGATGCCGACACCGGGCTTATTTATCACCTCGTGAAGTGGCTTGATGAAAACTACCCGAAATTCAAGGACGCCCATCCCTGGTTGGAGCAGATGACGCGCCAGAACCTGATGGAGAAGCTCGACCACACGTTTTTGCCGGCGCACGAGGGGTTGATGGAATATCTCAAAGAGCTTAAGCTCTGGACAGATGCCCACGAAAAGCGGCAGGCGAGGAACGCCGAGTTGGTCGGGCAGTGGTGCGAGGCGAGGCAAAAAGCGATGTGGCTGGCGGATGAAAAGGGCATCGTGGTCTCCGGTGAGAACCCGGAGTGGGGGAGTCTCTGGGAAGACTATAAAAAAGAGCTTAACCTGCCGGTCTTCGACCTGCTGCCAAGTTTACATAAAGCCTAGCAGTCACAGTTGCTACGAGGCTACGCCTTAAAGCCCGGTGAAATAACGGAGTGCCAGCAGAGCTATCTCGGCGGGGAAGAGCACGATGCCCACCCGGAAGACGTTCCTTGCCGCCCACCCGGGCAGGAACAGGTCGGTAACCGGGCCTTTGCCAGCGCCTTCCTTTTCCGCCAGAGCGGTGAACGGGCAGCGCCCCCGGTTAAGCAGGAGCAGCAGGCCGTTAAGTAAAATCGAGCTTGCGGGGATGACGAGCCATAAACTGAATGACCTGCTCAGCCCGGCGTACAGCAGGTAGCCCAAGCAGGCTACCTGGAACCAGAATATCACCGAGTGCAGCGTTACGATTAAAAAGAGCTTTCGGGTCATAATGGCATCATATGGCAAAGAACCAGTCGCTGGCAACCGTGCCC
>QZJL01000024.1 GCA_003599745.1 Dehalococcoidia bacterium
ATCATCCTCGACCTAAAGCGCATGGACAAAATCCTTGAAGTCAACGTTGAGAAAAACTACATCCGCCTCCAGCCCTGGGTGAGCTTCGCCCGCGTCCAGGCCGAGACCATGAAACGCGGGCTGTGGAACGGCGGCACGCCGGCGGCTCCGGCCTCGAACAACCTCGTCTCCAACTGCCTCACCTACGGCGGCGCCTGGCAGACCGCCCAGGCCTTCGGCATGGGCATCCGGGGATTTGTCGGGCTGACCATCGTCCTGCCGAACGGCGACATTTTGCGTACCGGCTCGCATGGGATGAACCCCGGCGACCCGACCTACTGGTACGGTCCCGGCCCCGACCTGAAGGCGCTCTTCGAGATGGGCGCGCTCGGCGGTCTGGGCATCGTCACCGAGGTGCTATTCAAGCTGCACACCTGGCCGGGCGGCGAGTGGCCGCAGGAAGCAGATTTGGGACACGCCCCCCTGCCGCAAAACCACCGCATTTTCTGGTATCGCTTCGACACCCCTGAGGACTGCGTCAAAGCCGGGCACGAGCTTGCCTACGCCGGCATCGGCATCGGCATCAACATCCCGTTAAACGCGGTTAACGCCATGGTCGGCGAGTCACACCTGGCCGATACCCTGACGCGCTGGCAGGAGGGCTTCTACGAGCCGCTCTGGATGTACGTGATGTGCGCCGGTTACTCTCCGCGGCAGCTTGACTACGAGGAAAAAGTATTGCGCGATATTATGACAGAGTGCCACGGCCAACCTCTTAACGCCGAGCAGCTAAGGCATGTGGAAAACTACCGCTGCGACTGTTTTAGAGCAGGCGACTTCGTGCGCTGGATAAGGTGCGGCATCTACGCCATCACCTATCTGGGACGCGGCCCGATACGGGATATGGCGCATATTCACCGGTGGAACCAGGACAAAATTAAACCGTACAAAGATAAGCTCTTACCCCTGAATGAAACCTGGCCGTTTTATTATTCCTACGACCGGGGACACTTCTGGATGGAGGAGCGCGACCTCTTCGGCGACCAGCTCCAGGACGCCGACCTCATCTCGAAAATCGTTAACGAAGTGTTCCGCGAGTCGGACAAGCAGCCCTCGGGCTACTGGCTGCTGCGCGAGCCGCTGCCTGCCTGGTTCGGTAATAAAGTCGGGCCTGACTTCGACAAAATGCTGAGACTCGTTAAAAACGTCTTCGACCCCGAGGACATCGCCAACCCCGACCGCATGGTCTTTATGAAACCGAGGGGAAAGAAGCAAGAGAAATAAATTTATTGTATAATATTAATCGTCTTACGGGGACAAAGAGAACTCTCGAAGCATCATGCACCTGAGTTTTTGGTTGGCTGGGCGGTGTGAATCCCCCAATTTAATTTTTCAGGAGCTTTTAATTGACACCAAAGCTGTCACCGGAAGCGGAAACAATATTCAAGACGATATTGAACTGGGTGCCAACCATACGGCGGGAAGCAACCCGTCGGAAAATCGAGTGGGTTCTCGGCTCGATGATGCGGGAACGCGGCAAAAGCGAAGCTGATAAGGCCTTGCTCATCGAGGCTTGCCGATTTGTGTTTCCCACCAGCTATGAAGCCCGCTTCAAGAAGGTCTCCGGCGAAATAAACTTGCTCAGGGATTTGGTAGCCCCGGCTTTCCAGAGCATGGAGGGTTACTACACTTATCCCCGGCTGATTAAGCGAGTTTCGCTGGATGTCGGCAAGCCCCCCAAGCCCGCTAATCAGATGAAAGTGATGGCGTTCACCGCCGGGCCGCGCCAGGGCGGCAACTCGGATACGCTGGTGGCGGAGGCGCTGCGCGGCGCCCGTGACGCCGGTGCCGCTACTGAGTCCATCCGGCTGGTTGACCTGGAAATCGGACGTTGCTTCAGCACCCTGCTCATCGCCAATTACCAGGAACTAAAAAAGCTGCATCCCGGCCGCGAGTTTCTTTACTGCAAAGATTTTCGGGAAAAGGCCGGGGCAAGCCAGAATGGCTGCGCCATGGATGACAAAATGTCCGAGGCGTATGCGAAAATTGAGGCAGCCGATGCCTTGCTGGTCAGCTTCCCGGTCTATACCGACTGGGAAACGAGCATGCTGGCCGGTTTTATCGAACGCTGGACGCGCTACGAACATTGCCTGGGGACGCACCTTAGCCCCGGCCGCCGCGGCATGGTGATTTCGACCTGGGGAACCTTAACCTCCCGGATTTACGAGCACGTTACCGACCACGTTATCCAGAACCTGTACCTCCGCCAGATTAACGTCGTCGAAAAAATCATCGGCTGCGGTTTTGTAGGCTTGTACAGCGGCCTCGACGAAAACTATCACGGCATCGCCAACCACTTCCCAAAGATTATGGAGATGACCTACCTGGCCGGGCGGGCGCTGGTTACCGGCGAGCGCAATCAGAAAGAAACGGTGGTGGAAACAAGAGCGCCGGGGCAGATGGAACCGGTAAAGACCGAGGTACGGAAATGACGCCCAAAATGACTGGTGATGCCGAAAAAGCGATGGCGCAAGTGATGGACTGGCTTGCTCCCATCCTGAGAGAGCCTACCGCCGAAAGGATTAACTGGGTGCTGGAATCCCTGATGGCCGACAGGAGCGTAACAGAGGCGGATAAAATCCTGCTGGTCGAAGCTGCCAGGTTTGTGATGCCCTCCAACTACGAGGTGCGTTTCGGTAAAATGCTGGGAACCGCCAGAGCCACCAAAGAGGTGATGAAACCCATCTATTCCGACCTGAATAGTTATTACACCTTCCCCCGCCTGGTAAAACGGGAGTCGATTGATGTCGGCAAGCCGCCCAAACCGGCTAATCAGATGAAGGTGCTTGCCTTCACTTCCGGCACGCGAAAAGATGGCAACTCGGATATCCTGACGGCAGAAGCCTTACGCGGCGCCAGGGATACCGGGGCAGACACCGAGGTCATCCGGTTGAGCGAGCTGCCAATCGGCAAGTGCTTCTCCACCCTGCTCAACGAAAGTTATACCGAGTTGAAGCATATGTACCCCGACCGGGAGTTCAAATACTGCGAGTATGCCATTGATAGAACCGGCTTAGACCACAAAGGCTACTGCGCGGTCGGGGACCAAATGCCTGAGACCTTCAAAAAAATAGAACAGGCTGATGCCATATTGTTCAGCTTTCCGATATATACCGATTGGGAAACAAGCCTGATCGCCAACTTTTACGAGCGCTGGATACGCTATGAATTTTGTATGGGAACCCCGCCGAAACCGGGGCGCCGTGGCATGGTTATCGCCACCTGGGGCTCGCTGAATACCAGAGTCTATGAGGATATCATCGACCACGTTATCGAAAACCTGTACCTCCGCAAAATTGATGTGGTGGAAACGGTGACTAATTGCGGCTTCGTCGGTATGTACAGCGGGCTTGACGAAAACTATCACGGCATCGCCAGCCACTTCCCCAAGATAATGGAAATGACCTACCTCGCCGGGCGTTCGCTGGTCACCGGCGAGCGCAACCAGAAGGAAACGGTGGTTGAAACGAGGGCGACGGGACAGATAGAACCGGTGACTATCATCCCCGGTAAGCCGGTCACCGTCTGAACCGGCGGACAGCCAGTCCCAAACACATCTCAGGCATCTCAGACCTCCTGGCTCTGACGTCGTCATCTGGGGCTGCGGCTTTTTTCTACTCCCCAAGCTCTCGTTGTGCTAAAATGACTGCGGGCACCAGTGCCCAAAACTATGAAACAGCTACTCGAAAGCTATCTCCGCTATCTCCAGCTGGAACGCAGCCTTTCCCCCAACACGTTCCGCAGCTACCGGCTCGACCTCGCCGGCAATGAGCGTCACGGCTCAAACCACGGCTTTTTCCCCTTCGTCGCCGAAAAGAAGCTGGCCTCGCTCGATGAGGTGGACAGAAACCTGCTACGCGAGTACATCGCCCGGCTCAGGGAAGAAGGCATCGCCCCCAGGAGCATCGCCCGCAGGCTCTCGGCCATCCGCTCCCTATACCGTTACCTGCTGCGGGAAAAGAAAGTAACCAAAAGCCCCTTCGGCTACGACGCCCGCTCCCAGCGCAAGGCCTTCCAGATGAAGCTGGAAAAACGCCTGCCCGACTTCCTGACGCAGTCCGAAATAGAACGGCTGCTTAAAGCCCCAGACCGGAAGACTTTCTGTGGCAAGCGCGACCGCGCCATCATTGAGCTGTTTTACGCGGCGGGGCTACGGGTAAGCGAGATGGCTAGCCTCGACCTGGAAAACCTCGACATCGAAAACCGCGAGGTACGCGTTACCGGCAAACGAAACAAAACGCGAACCACTTTAATCGGCACACCGGCAGCTAAGTATCTGAAACTCTACCTTAATGAGCGCCCGCAGATGCGGACAGGGGAGCGTCATCAACCTCTTTTCGTCAGTAAATCGGGTAAAAGGCTGCTTCCCCGCTCCCTGCAGAAGCTGCTGGACAAATACGCCCAAAAAGCGCAGCTTGCCAAAAGAGTCCACCCCCACATGCTGCGCCACTCTTTTGCTACCCACATGCTCGACGGCGGCGCCGACTTACGGGTCGTACAGGAGTTACTGGGGCATTCCAGTGTCAGTTCGACAGAGATTTACACCCACGTTAGCAAACGCCAGACCAAAAGAGCCTATCTTGCGGCTCACCCCATGGCTTCTCCAGAAGTATCGCCAAAATCGGAGTTCGACACAAGGGAAAAAGCCTATCTCGCCGCCCACCCGATGGCGAAAGAACAGGATAAGGATTGAACATCCAGGATAGGCTCAGCCGGTTGCGCCGCGAGCTTAAGCGAAAAAATGTCGGGGCGATGCTGGTTGCGCAACCTGAGAACCGCTACTACCTCTCGGGTTTTTCAGGGAGCGACGGCTACCTCTTTGTCTCCCAGCGCGAGGCGGTCTTAGCCACCGACTTTCGCTACATCGAGCAGGCCAAGATTGAAGCCCCGGACTACCGGCTGGTGCAAATCAAGCAGAGGCTGGACTGGCTGGACGAAATTACCGGCAGGACGAGGCGGCTGGGCTTTGAAGAGGGCTTCGTCACCTTTGCCTGGCAACGCCATCTTGCCGAGGCGCTGAAAAAAACCCGCCCCCGCCTTCAGCTTGTGCCATTTGACAGCATTGTTGAAAAACTTCGCCTTATCAAGGAACCGGCGGAAATCGCAATCATTCGCCGCGCCGCTGACATGACCAGGAAAGCCTTTGAGTACGCCGGCAAAATAATGGAAGCCGGTATGACCGAGCTCAGGCTGGCGTGGCTGGTCGAAAGCTTTCTGCGAGAAAACGGCAGCCAGGCGGTGCCCTTCGAGGTGATTTGTGCCTCCGGCCCCAACGCGGCCCTGCCCCACGCCCGGCCTTCAGAAAGGCAAATCAAGGCGGGCGAACCTGTCATCGTTGACATCGGGGCAAAGCTCGAATACTATTGCTCCGATATGACCCGCACCTTATGCATCGGCGAGCCGGACGATACTTATAAAAAAGTCCACGACACCGTGAGACGCGCCCGGGAAGCCGCCGTCAGCGCCGTTCGCGAGAACGCCACCGGTGGCGAAGTTGACCGTGCCGCCCGCCGGGTCATCGAAAAAACGGGTTACGGGGACGATTTCGGCCATGGCCTGGGGCACGGGGTGGGGCTGGCCGTCCATGAGGCCCCGCGCCTCGGCCCCGGCTCAAGAGACCGCCTTAAAAACGGCATGGTCTTCACCATCGAGCCGGGGATTTACCTGACGGCCTGGGGCGGCGTCCGCATCGAAGACGACGTCCTGTTAGAAAACGGTAAAGCCAGCGTTATATAGAACAAGGAGATATTTTAGAAGTGACCGATAAACGGCTCAAAGCCGACCTGCATATCCACTCCGAATACTCGATGGACTGCCAGACCCCGCTCGATAAAATCATCAGGCGCTGCCAGGCGCTCGGCATCGGCTGCGTCGCCATCGCCGACCACGGCACCGCCGACGGCGGCCTGGAGCTGGCGAAAATTGCGCCGCCATCTTTGACGGTCATTGTCGCCGAAGAGGTGCTGACGACATCGGGCGAGATAATGGGCATGTTCCTGAAAGAGACCGTGCCCAGCGGCCTGAGTCTCCGGGAGAGCATCAAGCTCATCAAGACGCAGGGGGGACTGGTCAACGTACCCCACCCCTTCGACACCTTCCCCCGCTCGGGCATCGGCCTGGAAGCGTTAGAAGAAGTCGCCGGGGAGCTTGATTTGATTGAGGTCTTTAATGCCCGCAGCCCCTATCCCCAGCCTTCCAGCAAGGCGCTGGAATTCGCCTTGAAGCACCGGCTCCCCACCAGCGCCGGCAGCGACGCCCACACCACCGGGGAAATCGGCAATGCTTTTGTGGAAATGCCGGTGTTTGCCAATAAAGACGAGTTCCTGGCGTCACTGGCAAAGGGCTCGATAAAAGGCCACAAGACCAGCCCGCTGGTGCATTTTGCCAGTATGTGGGCTAAAATCAAAAACGGCAAAACCAAACACAGCCTGATTAGAGGGCAAGATGTATAAGTTAGGCTGGTTTTCCACCGGCAGAGGTCAAGGCTCGCGCAATCTCCTTACCGCCATGCTGAAAGCCATCAAGAGCGACGAGGTCAAAGCCCGAATTGAGTTCGTCTTCTGTAGCCGCGAAGCGGGCGAAGCCGAGGGTAGCGACCAGTTCATCAAAATGGTAAAGGACTACGGCATACCTCTGGTCACTTTTTCCTACCAGAAGTTCAAGAGCTCGCGCGGCAGTCCCAAAGCTAACCCCGAAGACCTACCCGACTGGCGGCTCGACTATGACCGCGAGGTGATGGCGAGACTCAGCGGCTTCCACTCCGACCTCTCGGTGCTGGCGGGCTATATGCTGGTGGTGGGGCGCGAGATGTGCGCCCGCTACCGGATGCTCAATCTTCACCCCGCCGCGCCGGGCGGGCCGGTGGGCACATGGCAGGAGGTCATCTGGCAACTAATCGAGCAAAAAGCGGCTCAGAGCGGCCTGATGATGCACCTGGTCGTCCCCGAGCTTGACCGGGGGCCGGTGGTGACCTACGCCACCTTCCCCATCCGGAGCAAGGACTTCGACCCCCTGTGGGTAGAGGTCAAGGGACTGAGCGTAAAGCAAATCAGGGAAAGCCTGGGGGAAGATAACCGCCTATTTAGAGAAATCCGCCGCCAGGGCGCGCAAAGGGAACTGCCACTGGTGGTGGCGACGGTAAAGGCATTCAGCGAGGGCAAAGTCCGCATCACGCCGCAGGGACAGGTGGTGGACGATAAAGACTGGGCTATCAAGGGCTACGATTTGACCGTGGAGATTGAGGGGAAGATGAAGGGGGAGGGTTGTTCAATTTAAACTCTTGACTATCGAAAAACTCAAATATACCATGCATCTAAGGAAATGCCTTCATCTAATTGAGCAGGGCTAATGATTAAGCAAAAAGGCTACGCGTCCAAAAATCAAATCCAGTCAGAAGAAACCGCACCTAAACAACAGACTGGGAGTCCACTGGATAAGATTTTAAGCCAAGCCGAAAGAGCTTACGCGGCTTATCTCGAAGCTCAACGTGAGGTTGCGCAGGCTTACCATGAAAATGAAATCCAGGTTAATCAAGCCTATAGGAGAGATGAAGAGAAAATCCACAAGACTTACCATCAAGTTATGAGAGAAGCGCTGAGAGTTCGTGAAGCGTCTATCGAAGAAGCTCAGGAAGTGCTTAGAGAGACTGAAGAAAAAATAAATAACAGATACAAGGAAGTAATCGCGCAAGCTCTAGAAGCACGTGAAGATGTTATAGACAAGGCTTGGGCTGTTTATCAAAAAGCTAAGCTGAGTGCCCTGGATATTTATTCTAGACTGGCTGAAATCAGCCATAATAGAACTCTGACAGATGACGAAATATATTTACAAAACATAGCAAGTGCGTTTAAGGAGGAATTAGACAAGCCTCTGAACGCAGACCATTTCGTTTCTATTCAAAATTTTCCAAATGAGAACCAAGAGATGGCAAAGCGTATGCTGTTTGTACAACGTAAAGCTTCAGATATCCGAAGCAAGGACTAACGCATGCCGTTCCCAAAAGTTCAACCTTCTAAGTTCACTTATCAGATATCGAAAGAATGGGGGCAAATATACTGGTTTGACTTTGGTCAAGCAATGTCCCACCAACGTACATTTGCAGAGCCCCATCCTGCTGTCATTATCAGTAATCCTAAAGTCACTCTTCCTGGTACGATACTGATTGTCCCGTTTACAAGTTTGGAGCACAAACGCCCTGGATACGAGTTCCATGTAGATATTACGAAAGAGGATTGTGCGGAGCTCGACAAGGACTCCGTTGCCAAAGTGGACCAGGTTTACTGCGTTGAAGAGAACCTGTTGCCAGACCAATACTTCATAGGCGTACTCAGACGAAGTGCAATAAAAAGAATGTATTCCAAACTTCTCAAGGCTCTCGCTTTCCAAAACGTCATTTAGGTAAAAATAATCCCCTTCTCCTGAAATCAAGGCTTTGTATTATAAGTGCCTCTTGTATCAAAAGTCGGGCGGTTGTATCAAAAGTTACATTTGACCTAAAAGAGGTGAGTTGCCCAAGAGGAATTATTCAGAGAATTGAACGCTTAGCCATGTTCAAAAGTCGAATGAAGTAGAACTGGCATCGGATAAATATCAGGTATTATCAGAGGAGCTCTAAAGTTATGACCACGCACCATAACATCCAAAATCCTAAGTGCCAGAAGCGGTTCAAGACCTGTATGGATGTGAGGCTCAGCACAAGAGGGATTGATAATCATTTCACCTATTTTTTTCCTATGCGCGTATAATTCCGGTAAACTGATTTCCACCAACCACATCCATGCTGGTAGATTTGTCTGTTGATAGGCTTCGTAAAGTTCCCTTGAAAACTCAGATTCTTTAACATGCTTGAGCAATGCATCTCTGGACACCAGTAAAGGTCTTAACACAATCTGCGCTGACCTATTACCACTACCTCTCAACTGCTCTAATGGTTTTTTCCATAATCCAGTAGTCCTAGTTTTGTTGACGACGAAGTCAAATAAATCAGGGAGAGCTAGATAGCCTGCTACCAAACTCTCTGCTTCAAATCCCGCCAGAAAAGCATTACAAATCTTAGGTATTGGCACGACGACATGAGAAGCGGTGGCAGCGAGTAGGGTACGAGGTACGGAAAGGTATGGGCCAAAGTTATCATCATGCACGATAAAGTCAGGCACCCACATATAACTCGGAATCCAAGTAACGTCACCTTTGAGGTAGGGATAATACCACTTTTGCGCTTGTTGCCACCACGAGTCTCGGTCAAAAGTATGACCAACTACAACAAGCCCATGCCTTTCGCCCTCAGTTTCAATGGTGACCATCACAGGAATACAGCTTTCTACGTACGGGTATATTACTTGCTCAAGTGTAAGGTGTTTATTTCTTTCAAACCCACCTTCAAAATGACGCGCAAGAGGATACGCACCCATTTCTTCAACAACACTGAAGATTTCATATTCAGACAAACCAGTGGAAGGCACACGACTACCTTCAGCGCGTGGCATTTTTATTGACTTTTCTTCTATCTTGTCCACGGTTAAAGCATCACAACCCGCAAAACTATCAGCCAGAGAAAGAGACATTGTTCTCAGGCACGCATGCGCACATACGCCAACTAACCCATCCTGTTGGCTAAATGGGCAAACTCCTTTAACTGCCAATCTGTTCTTCAGAATGGGATGGACTGTTTCCAAATTCGAGGAACACAGAAGGTAGTGGTTCTGTGTGTCAGTAGGCGGAGTAATCACACAGTCAACTACTGTTCGCGAGGGGCCTGGACGCAATGCAACATAACCATAGTAACGGTTTGTTGCGTTTCCTTCTTGAGGATTTTCTGAGAAGAAATCTAAGCGTATTACGTGGTCTGGTTGAGGTGGATGGCTACCTGAATAGCATATATTGCGCTCTGCTATCCATTCTGGGCTAGTTCGGTCATACCATTGCACAAAATATCTCGCCCCTGAACGGAATGCGATTTCGAGTATACGTTGAAACGGCTGGCTATATTCAGCTAACTCTCTTGCTACGGCGACGACATCGGAATAATCGTTTAGCGGTCTGACCTTTTTCCGTCCGGGCATGTTTCGGATTACTCCCTCAATTTAAACTCCTATAAACAAACGCTTCACTCTCAAGAAATAAATTCTATTCCAGTGAAGCGTTATTTTCCTGTTAAGTGCAATCCCTTAACGTTCTCGACTACGTGCAGATGAGGCTGCCTCTTCCTTCTTCCACTGAACCCACGTAGGCTTTACGTACTGCTTGAAGCCTCTCTCAAATGACTTTTCCACATCCGCACCATTTGTCTGATGTCCTCTTCGTTCAGACAATCTCTTGGTTTCCTGTGCCTCCCTTATTTCATTTCTCATCTCTTGCCTCTTGCCTCCATTTAGAGTTGAGAGTCTGAGCCTTGCCCCCTTATTTTCTTATCAGTCGGGGTAATTCTAAACCCTCCCAGTTAAAAAAGCAATAGGGTTTCAAAAAAACCCTAGGTTTCCGTTGTACAACATAAAACAAACCCCCGTCAACACTTCCTTTATAACTATATTATGCACCAAGCGACCCGTACATGCGTAACATTACTGAATTCCTATGGGTAAAAACACTATATTTTGGGGCCAACTCTGGCTTTCACCTCTCTTTGACGCGGTTCCTTCCAATATGGACTGTGACATCTAGGATTAGGACATACTCGTGGCTCTTTGTCAGGATTACGTGGTATCCACTCATACCCGCATCGAGAGCAATGGAATATTGTGACTTCCCTTTTCTCTTTGTACATACCTCTAAGGTATCATTATAAACATATGTTGTCAAGTATCTTGTTAAAAATATATTTCTAGAAGTATTGACAGCTACTATTACTTGTGATATATTATTTATAGTAATAGTTAGATGAGGTGATATTAGATGGACGCTAGAGAAGAAAAAGGGCTTCAAATAGCCGAGAACGGCAAGATAATAAAGACCCCAGTTGGCTGGAAAGTTCCCTCCCAGTCCGGCAATGGGAGCTATGTCGTTAATCTCGACCATGGCCACCCGTTCTGCACCTGCCCTGATTTCGAGGCGCGTAACCAGGCTTGTAAGCACATTCACGCTGTCGAGTTCACCATCGAAAAAGAGACTAAAGCTGACGGCACTGTTACCCTTACCAAGTTGGTGAAGATGACCTGCACTCAGGAATGGAACGAGTACGACCAAGCGCAGATGCATGAGCAGGAACGGTTTGTCGCTTTGCTCCGTGACCTCTGCAACGGCATACCCCAACCAGATTACAGATTTGGCCATCCCCGACTCCCACTGTCTGATGTGGTTTTCGGCCTCGTTCTCAAGGGCTACACCACATTCTCTGGCAGACGTTTCATGTCCGGCCTTCGAGAAGCCGAGACAAAGGAACTGGTCACTAAATCCGCTTCCTTCGCCAGCAATGCCCGTTATCTCGAAAACCCCGAACTGGCACCTATCCTGAAAACTCTTATTGAGCGGAGCGCCACTCCCCTTAAAGCTGTTGAAACCGACTTCGCCGTTGATTCCTCTGGCTTCTCCTCCACCACCTATGACCGATGGTTCGACCACAAATGGGGCAAGGTTAGGAGTGAAGCTAAATGGGTTAAGGCTCACGTTATGTGCGGCGTTAAAACCCACATCGTAACCAGCGTAGAGACAACCGATGGCGATTCTCACGACACGCTTCAATTCCCCAAGCTGGTTAATGACACGGCCAAGACTTTCAATATCGCCGAGGTATCGGCTGACAAGGCTTATTCTACCAGGGCTAATCTCCATACAGTTCAGGCTCAGGGCGGGATTGCTTATATCCCGTTCAAGAAATTCAGCACGGGTAGTCAGGGGTCGCATCATAAGTTCGATGGCCTCTGGCAGAAGATGTGGCACTTCTACACTTTCAATCAGGACGCTTTCTATGCTCATTATCACAAGAGGTCTAACGTTGAGACTGTATTCTCGATGATTAAAGCAAAGTTCGGTGGCTCGGTTAGGTCTAAGAACTCCACCGCTCAGGTCAACGAGGTTTTGTGTAAGATACTTTGCCATAATATTTGTTGCCTGATACAATCTATCTACGAACTAGGACTTGAGCCGACCTTCTGGACTTTTGATACAAAAGAGGCAGTTGTTCCAAAAGTCCTCGAAAATTACGACTTTTGATACAAAACCTGAAATCAAGGAGAAGGGGACGCAGGGGATGAGGTTACACCTCCCCTACTTCTTTTCTTTTTCTTTCTCTTTCTTCTCCGGCTTGGTGAGAATTTCGTCAATGATACCGTACTCTACCGCCTGCTCGGGGTTGAGGTAGAAGTCGCGGTCGGTGTCCCGCACGATCTTTTCCATCGTCTGGCCGGTATGCTTGGCGATGACATGCCTGATTAGCTCCTGCATGCGCAGGATTTCGCGGGCGGCAATCTCGATATCCGCCGCCTGCCCCTGGGCGCCGCCCATGGCCTGGTGCATGTGGATGGTCGAGTTGGGCAGGGCGTAGCGCTTGCCCTTGGCCCCGGCGCAGAGCAGCACCGTGCCCATACTGGCCGCCATGCCGACGCAGATGGTCGAGACATCGGGCTTGATGAGCTGTATGGTGTCGTAGATGGCCAGACCGGAGGCGATGACGCCGCCTGGGGAGTTGATATAAAGGCTGATGTCCTTATCGGGGTCTTCCCGCTCAAGGTAAAGCAGCTGGGCGATGATAACGTTGGCAACCTGGTCGTTGATAGGCATGCCCAAAATCACGATGCGCTCGCGTAACAGCAGTGAGTAGATGTCAAAGGCGCGCTCGCCGCGGGCGCCGCTCTCAATCACCATCGGGATAACGTTCTCTGGCCGATAAATCATTTGCTTGCCTCCTTGTCAGATTGGCTTTCGTTATTAACCTCGCCCTTTTCCGCGCCGGCGGCCTCGCCTTTTGCAATCCCGGTTAGCCGCGCCAGCGTCTTGCGGGTTACAAGCGCCGACGCCACCTGGCGGCGGTTTTCAGGCTGGGTGAAAAGCTCCTTAAGCTTATCTTCGCTTTCACCGGCACCTTTTGTCAAGTTTTCGATTTCGGCATTTATTTCTTCCTCGCCGGGCGTAACCGCTTCTTTTTTAGCGACCTCGGCCAGCACCAGTGAGCGGGCGACGGTCCTTTCCGCCACCGGCTTGAGCTCCTGGCGCAGCGCTTCCTCGGTCTTGTTGATCATCTTCAGGTAAACGTCCAGCTCCTGCTGCCAACGCCGCAGCTCATCCTCGATGATACGGTCGGTTTCAGCAACCACCATCACCGGCGGGAACTCCACCTTCGACCGGGCGACCACCTCGTCGCAGACCTTCGTCTCGAACTCTTCTTTCGCCTTCTGCTCGGCGCGGCCGATAAGCTGCGTCCTGATTTTCTCCCGGAGGGCATCGAGGCCGGTAACTTCCTTGTCAACCTCTCTGGCAAAGTCGTCATTAAGCTCCGGAAGCACCTCTTCTTTTACCTCATTGACCCTGACCTTGAAGCAGGCCTCCTTGCCCGCCAGCTTGCTTCGGGAGTCGCCCTCGGGATAGGTAATGTTAAACTCCTTCTCCTGCCCGACGGTCATGCCGATCACCTCGTGAGCAAAACCGGGCGCGGGAAACTGCGATTCCTCGCTGGCGTGGTACTGCATTGCCTTGCGGTTAAGCAGGGGGTTGTCGGCAAGCTTGCTTTCCAGGTCTATCACCAGCAGGTCGCCGGCCTTCACCGCCCGCTCGACGGGCTGCCAGTTGGCCTTCTGGTGGCGGAGCTGCTCGATGACCTGCGTTACCTCGTCGTCGCCGATTTTAACCTCTTCCGGCGCCAGCCTGATGCCCTGGTAGTCGCCAAGCTCCACCACCGGCGCCAGCGGCACCACCGCTTTGAACACCAGCGGTTCTTGCTGGGTGATTTCAATCCCGGGGGGGGCAATCGGCTCCAGTTTCTGCTCGCTGATTGCTTTTTTGTAGACTTCAGGAACGATGTGCTCGATGGCGCCCTCGCGCAGACCCTCTTTACCGATATGACGCTCTAATATAGCCCGTGGTGCCTTGCCCTTGCGGAAGCCAGGAATCTTTACCCGCTGCACCAGGTGGCGGTAGGCGTCCTGCATCCCTTCTTCGATTTCATCCGGCGTCACCTGTATGGTAAGCCATACCTGGCGCTGCTCCTCTTTATCCCTGGTTACAATCATTTTACCTCACCGACAATCATTGATTTTTGTTTCTTACGGCAGTATTCCAGAAAACCCTCGACAAAAGCCGATACCAGATAGTCCCAGACAAACTGGTATAGGGCTAATTTACCCTTCAGCGGCTCAAGCTCACGCGTTATCCGCTCCCGCAGGACCTTTTCCAGCCCGTCGAGCCTGCCCCGGCTGACGGCGTCCTGCGCCAGCTTCAGATAGCCGTGGAGCTGGCGGGTTATCTCCCCGATGACCTCGCCGGCTTGGCTGGCGGTGCCGAAGTGGGCAAAATAAAGGCGCTCTGGCCTGAGGTCTTTTATCTTCTCCACAGTTTCAAGACAAACTTCGATATCCAGGCTCGGCGGCGGGTGCACCTGAATGACCGCGTGGCGGCCACTGTCTTCGAAATAGAGGCCGAAGGTGTCGCCGACAAAAACGCCCCCATATCTTTCGCTAACGCAAAGCTCGTGGGGAGCGTGCCCCGGCGCTTCAATTATTTTCAGCGTCTGGCTATCACCAAGCGGAATACTCTCGCCGCCGACCACCGGCCAAAGTCGCGACGCTGCCACCGGCACCACCCGGCCATAGCGGTTGATTATCTCGATTCCCTGGGCAATGGTGGCACTGGCGACCAATTTTTCCGGGTCTTCCAGGTGCTTGGCACCCCGCCGGTGGACAACCACCTTCGCCCGAGGCATGCTCTCAAGCAGTTTACCCGCCCCACCGGCGTGGTCGAGGTGAACGTGGCTGACGATGATGTAATCTATCTCCTCTGGTTTAACACCCAGACTCTTCAGCGCCCTGATGACGGTGTCCGCCGAGCTTGTCGGCCCACAGTCCACCAACGCCTTGCGGTCTTCATTAACAAGATAGACCGCGCCCAGCCCGGGCACGCCGACAACTTCATCGTCAATCTGGAAAATATCGGGGGCGACTTCTTTTATGTCAAATGCCAAAATGATACCCTACTTGCTTTCCTCGCCTTCCTCGACGATTTTGAGGCACAGGTCGCCAAGCTGCATAGCATCAACCGTCGAGGGCGCGTCGAGCATCAGGTCAACCGCGCTCTGGGTCTTAGGAAAGGCAATCACCTCGCGGATGCTCTCCTCACCCAGGAGGAGCATCGCCAGGCGGTCAATACCGAGGGCAATGCCGCCGTGTGGCGGCGCGCCGTAACCAAAAGCCTCCAGCAAATGGCCGAAACGCTCCTGAATTTCCCCATCAGCGTAGCCCAGCAGCCTGAAGAGCTTGCGCTGCATTTCGGCGGTGTGAATCCGGATACTACCACCGCCAATCTCAAAGCCGTTACAGACGATATCGTAATGGCGACCCATAACCTTGCCGGGAGCATCATCCAGGAACCTGACAGTAGCTTCCTGGGGAGCGGTGAAGGGGTGGTGCATCGAAGTCCATTTGCCGGTATTTTCGTCTTTAGCCAGAAGCGGGAAGTCAACGATGAAGGCAAACGCCAGCCGGTCTTTTACGAGCAGGCCGAGCCGCCGACCCACCTCCGCCCGCAGCGCCCCGAGCGCCGGGTTAACCTCCTCGAGCTTTCCGGCGACCAGCAAAAGCAGGTCACCCGGCCTGGCTCCCAGGTGACGCGCCGTCTCTTGAACCTGCTCAAGCGTCATATACTTTGCCACCACCGACTTCACCATCTCCATAGTCAGGCTGCCGAGGTCACTGGCGGAACCAACCAGAGAAATCGTCACCAGCCCCCTGGCGCCGCTGGCAAGGGTGAAGTCCCTAAGCTCATCAAGCTGGTGCTTGGTGTAAGCGCCGCCGCCGGGCACGCTGATTCCCTTGACCGCGCCTCCCGCCGCCAGCGCATTTTTAAAGACGCCAAAGTCGGTCTTAGCGGCGATGTGGGAGACATCGGCCATCTCCAGGCCAAAGCGCAGGTCGGGCTTGTCGCAACCGTAGGACGCCATCACCTGCTGGTAGGCAAGCCTCGGGAAAGGCCGCTGGACTTTCATCTCTGGCTTAAGATTCTGCACCAGACCGGCGAGCAGTTCCTCCATTAACTGGAGCAAGTCTTCCTCTTCGATGAAGCTCATCTCCAGGTCAAGTTGGGTAAACTCCGGCTGGCGGTCGGCACGCAGGTCTTCATCACGGAAGCAGCGGGCAATCTGGAAATACTTTTCCATCCCCGCCACCATCAGCAGTTGCTTTAGCTGCTGTGGCGACTGCGGCAGGGCGTAGAACTTGCCCGGCTGCACCCGGCTGGGCACCAGGTAGTCGCGTGCCCCCTCGGGGGTACTCTTGATGAGCATCGGCGTTTCAATCTCCAGGAAGCCACGCTCGTCGAGCAAGTCGCGCATATATTTCACCAGGCGGTGGCGGAAAACCATATTTTCGCGCATGCGCGGGCGGCGCAGGTCGAGGTAGCGGTATTTGAGCCGCAGGTTCTCCTCGATTTCAATCTCCTGGTTGATGTAGAAGGGCGGCGTGGCCGCCGGGTTGAGGATGCGGGTAGCGGTGGCGATGACTTCGATATTGCCCGTCGGCAGCTTGGTGTTCTCGGTACCGGCGGGCCGCCGCGCCACGCTGCCGGTTACGGTGAGGACGAATTCGCTGCGCATATCGCTGGCGATGCGGTGGCATTCTTTATTTATTTCCGGGTTGAAGACCACCTGGACGATGCCGGAGCGGTCGCGCAGGTCAATGAAGATA
>QZJL01000025.1 GCA_003599745.1 Dehalococcoidia bacterium
CACGTCGGCCTCGATGGTGACGTCCAGCTAATATTATAGGAGATTGAGCTCGAGCCGCCGTAGCCGTAGCCGTAACCCCAGGCGCTGGGGCTTCCCTCAAAGGTGGCCGAACGGTAACCGAAGTCCCAGCCAGATGACCAGCCGCTGCCGGGAGTGGCGGTAACCGTGGCCGTTCCGGCGTTGCCGGTCTGGGTAGTGTTATAACTTTTTGTCTCGCTGCCGAGCGGCATCGCTGCCAGGGTGGCCTGGTATGAAGAACGCTCACCTGACTTGTAAATGTAGACCGTTACATCGCTAATCGGCACGCGTTCCGAGGTGTTAATGTTGATGGTAACCGAGAAGGAGTAGCTGCTGCCGATTGTTCCCGAAGCCGGACTGGTGATGCCGACGTCGAGAGCGCTGACCGGTGAAGCGAACCATAGAGAAACCGAGACCATTGCCACCAGCACCAGGGCGACCGCAACTTTGGTAAATGCCCTGGCGTCCCGAAAGCGTTTTAAGTTCTGCGTGCTCATCTGGGCCACCTCGCTGACTTTATTTGATGCCCTGACCAACTGCTGGGCGGTCTTCGAACTCTTCAATGTCTGGGCGATATCGGTCGGAATCCGTCCGGCCAGCGCGATTAGCTCTTTTTCACTGACTTTGAGAGCAACCGCAATTCGCAAAATCACTTTTTCGCTTGGAGGCGGCACTGCCCCGCTTTCAATTTTGCTGAGGTAAGAAAAGTCAACCCCGACCAGGCCGGCCAGCTCGCGCTGCGTCAGCCCGCGTTGCTTCCTTAATTCCCTCAGCCGCGCCCCGAATTCTTTAGCTGCCATATGGTACACCCAACCCATTTTACGATTGTTAAAGCAAGCGTATACCATGTTGAATAAAAAGTCAACATGGGCTTCGATCTCGTAAGTTGTGGATTTTGGCAGTTTTTTTCGGGGCGCGGTTTATAGTTCCGCCCGGGCGATTTGGGTTATTGCCCTGGCGGCCTGGTCAACATCGTCTCGGGTGTTGAAGTGGCCGGGGCTGAGGCGCACCGAGCCGAGGGGGTAGCTGCCCAATGTTCGGTGAGCCGACGGCGCGCAGTGGAGGCCGGTCCTCACCTTGATGTCGAAGGCTTGGTCAAGCACCGCGCCGACCTCCGCCGGCTGGTAGCCTTTGATGTTGAAGGCGAATACCGGGGCCTGCCCGGAGATTTTCGGGGCACAGTAAAGGGTGATGCCGGCAACCCTTTCCATTCGGTCAATCAGGTTTCTGGTAAGTTCCCGCGCGTGCTCGCGTACGCTGTCCAAGCCGGTCTGCAGGATGAATTTCAGCCCGGCGCCGAGACCACTCAAGCCGACCGAGTTCGGCGTGCCGCATTCGTAGCGGTAGGGCATTTCCTTTGGTTGTTCTTCGTCTTCGGCGTGGGTGCCGGTGCCGCCCTCGCGTATAGTATCAAGGTCAGCGCGCTCGCCGATGTATAGCACGCCGGTGCCGCTGGGGCCCATCAGCCCCTTGTGCCCCGAAAACGCCAGCAGGTCAATGCTGGCCGCCCTGACGTCAATCGGGAATTTACCCGCCGTCTGGGCGGCGTCAACCATAAAAAACAGTTTGTGGCGGCGGGCAATTTCGCCGTACTCGGCGATGGGCTGGATGGTGCCGCTGACGTTGGAAGCGTGTGTTATGACCACCAGCCTCGTTCTGGGGTTGATGGCCGACTCAAGGGTTTTAGGTGAGACAAACCCGGTCAGGGGTGAAGGCGCGAGCCGTTCGACATTTACACCCTGGTGGGCGAGTTTTCTCAGGGGGCGCGTTACCGAATTATGTTCCAGAGTGCTGGTGATAACATGGTCGCCTGGTTTGAGAAGGCCTTTGAGCCCCAGGTTCAAGGCATCGGTGCAGTTGAGGGTGAAGATGACCCGCGCCATATCCGTGGCGTTGATGAGCCGGCCCACCAGCCGCCTGGTCTCCTCGATGGTGTTTTCGGCGGCGATTGCCAGGCTGTGGCTGGCGCGCCCCGGGTTACCGGCTTTAGTGCGGGCGAAGTCGTCCATCGTGTGGTAGACGGTCTCAGGTTTAGGCCAGGAAGTGGCGGCGTTATCGAGGTAAATCATATCAGGCTCCGATGTATTTGGCGTAGATGCCCCGGGCGACGGCTTCATCATCAATATTTTTGATGATTGCCCGCCCGTCGGGGAAGACCACCGTTTCGTGGCCGTCGGCCACAAAGCGCAGCATAAACTCGTTGTGGCTGACCTCGCCAAGAGGCCTGAGGCGTGTTGCCATCTTTTCCAGGGAAATATCGCCTCCTCTGTGGCTCCGCACTTGCATGGCATGCTGGCCGCAGAGCAAAGTTGCCCGGGTGCCGGACTCGTTTTCCAGAAATTCGTAGCGTCCGTCGCAAGCGGGGCAGTCCGGTCGGGGTTTGAGCCTGACGCGGTTGAAGCTGTTTTCCCAGACATCAACGATGACCAGTTCCCGGCTTGCCTGCGGGTCACCGACCAGGATTTTCATCGCTTCGGCGGTCTGGAGCGAGCCGATGACGAATGGCGCCGGGCTGATGACGCCGGCGGTGTCGCAGGTCAGGGTGGTGCCCGGTTTTGGGCTGGAAGCGAAGCACCGGAAGCAGGGCGGCTTATCGGGGATGACGTTCATGGTCATGCCATAGGATGAAACGGCGGCACCATAGACCCAGGGGATGCGGTGCTTGAGGCAGGCGTCGTTGATGAGAAAACGGGTCTCGAAATTGTCCAGGCCGTCTAAAACAAGGTCGGTATCACGAAACAAGGCTTCGATGTTGGTCTGGTTCAAGTCGGCCACGATGCCCTCGACTTCCACCGACGAATTGACCCGGCGCAGGTGGCGCCCGGCGGCGACGGCTTTGGGCAGTCCGGCTTTGATGTCGTCTTCATCGAAAAGCACCTGCCTTTGCAGATTGTGGTACTCGATGAAGTCCCGGTCAATGATCTTTATTTTACCGATGCCCGCCCGCACCAGCGCGGTAGCGATGATGCCGCCCAGCGCCCCGCAGCCGGCGACGACCACCGTGCTGTGCCCCAGCTTTGTTTGCCCCTCTTTACCGATGGGCGGGAAGAGGGTCTGCCTTGAGTAACGGTCAATCATCGCCTTGTCGAATCCTAAAAACAGCCAAGCTGGCAGTGGTGGATTTTAACGTGGGCGGCATTGGCAGCATCGGCGATTTCTAAAGGCGAAACCTTCAGGCGCTTTGCCAGGCTGAAAACACCGGCGCAGGTGAGGGGACTTTTCGCGATTTCGGCGGTCACTGCCCGGATAATCTCCGGCCTGATGGTTTTTGCGCCGTCGTGCGCCGTCTTTTCGACACTGAAGCAGCCCAGTCGGCAATCGGTCACCCTGATGCCCAGGTTATCGGCGGCGTCGCCTACCGCAACCGGGGAAACCCTCAGTTTTTTCGCAATCTCAAAAGCCGTTTCGCAGGGTAAAAAGCCCTCTTTCAACGAGGCTCTGATGGCTTCGTTAACTTTGGTCGGTGTTCCGGCAGTGCTTCTGGAGGGCACTCTGGCTTGCTTTTTCGCCCGGTCGGCATCATCGAAAACCCGTTTCATCATCACTTCCCGCTGTTTTAAAATATTACTTCACTATATATACTATACTTCACTCGTTCGCCAGCGCAATACCGCCGAGTCTTGACAAAGGCTGCCGTGGTTGATAATATGGCAACAAATTCCTGATACCTAGACTGTCTAGGTTTGAGCGGTTGAGTATGTCTGAGGAAACCAAAATCGCCGCCGGCGAACTGGTGGTGGGGTATGAATTTCCCCCCGCCAGCTACTGCCTTGACCCGGAAACGGTGGCGCTCTATCTTAAAGCGACCGGCGGTGGCGACTTTTACCGTGAGGGCAAGCTGGTGCCACCGACTGCCATTGCCGCCTACGCGATGGCGGGTATGGCCGAAAATATGGCGCTGGCTGAAGGCACCATCCACACCCAGCAGGAACTCGAGTTCAAGAGAGTGGTGACGGTAGGTGAAACCGTCACCTGCCGCGCTAAGGTAAGCCGTAACCTGGCGCGCGGAAAGTTTCACTTCCTCAATATTGAGCTTGATGTCCGGGATTCACAGACGCGCCCGGTGATGGCGGGCAAGACCGGTTTCATTCTGCCTTAAAGAGGTTTTGGTAGATTTGGGATTCGAATTAAAAGCGGGTGTGAGTCTCCCCGAGCTGAAAAGGAAGGTTACCCAGGCGGACATAAATCTCTATGCCCGGGCGAGCGGGGACTATAATCCCATCCACATTGATCCAGAATTTGCCAAAAAGACGCCGCTCGGCGGCACGATTGCTCATGGCATGCTGATTTTAGGCTACGTTTCCGAAATGCTCACCGGTGCTTTCGGCATGGACTGGCTGGAAAGTGGTAAGCTCGACGTCCGTTTCAAAGCTCCCGCCCGGCCGGAGAATACCGTGACCGTAAGCGGCAAAATTACCGCCGTCGGGGATGGCAATGGGGCAAAGCTGGTTAAGATTGACATAGAATGCCATAATCAGAATAATGAGACGGTTATCACCGGCGAAGCCAGCGTGATGGTAAAATAGTCTGAACTATCTTGTGGGTGAGGTTGAGAGACATGAGAATTGCGGTTGATGCGATGGGCGGCGACTTCGCTCCGGGTGAGGTGGTCAAGGGAGCGGTGGCGGCCGCCAGGGAGTATGGCGTGGAGATTGCCTTGGTCGGCCCGACGGCGACAGTCGAGCGGGAGCTGGCGAAGTGGGATACCGACGGCACCCGTATCGAAATCGTCGAAGCCCCTGAATATCTGGTCGAGGGCGAGCACCCGGCCTATGCCCTGCGGCAGAAACGGCAGGCCTCGGTGGCGGTAGCGACTCGCATGGTCAAAGAGGGCAAGGCCGCTGCCGCCGTCAGCGCCGGGCCGACCGGCGGGGTGGTGGCGTCGGCGCTCCAGTTTCTGGGCACGGTGGAGGGCGTCGCCCGCCCGGTGGTCGGCGGCAACTTCCTCGGTTTCGCTCCGAGTACTCTGGTGATGGACCTGGGCGGCAACGTTGATTGCCGCCCCGAGCAGTTTCTTGATTTTGCCATTGTGGGCGCGGTCTACGCCCGTAAGTTCCTTGGTATCGAAAATCCGACCGTCGCCCTGCTGAGCATCGGTGCTGAAGAGGGTAAGGGTAACGAGCTGGTAAGGGAGAGCTACCCGCTTTTTTTGAGAAGCGGGCTTAACTTCATCGGCAACGTCGAAGGCTATGACATTCCTCTGGGGAAGGCCAATGTCATCATCTGCGACGGGTTTGTCGGTAACATCCTGGTAAAGTTCTCCGAGGCGCTGGGTAAAGTGGTCTCGGGGCGGCTTGAAGAAAAGCTGAAGGGTAAGATTCCGGATGCCGAGCTTAAGAAAATCACCGGCGAGCTGGTGTTGGCCACCAATTTCGCCGATGCCCGGGGCGGCGGGCCGCTGCTGGCGGTTGACGGCATCTCCTGCGTGGCGCACGGCCGCTGCAAGGCCGAGGAGATTTCCCGTGTCATCGGCCAGGCCAAGCTGGCGGTGGAGAAAGACCTGGTGGGTACCCTGAAAACCGAACTGGCCGACGCCCGCAAGCGGCTTGCCATAAGCAGCGCCTAGAGTGTAGTATGCTTACTGCCGGGGGACTCTGATATAGAATATTTCCGCACTGGTAATTTACAGGAGGAGCGAAAAATGTCGCCAGTCGAAGAAAAGGTCAAGGAAATCGTCATCAAGATTGTGAGGAAACCCGAGCTTGATTTCACCCCGACCACGACTTTCAAGGATATGAATGCTGATTCCCTGGACATCGTACAAATTCTGGTGGCCTTGGAAGACGCCTTCGACATCGAAATCATTGACGAAGAAATGAAGGAAATCGCAAATATGGGCGAGTTTGTCGCCTACATCGAACGAAAGGTCGCCGCTAGGAAAGCAGCGTAAGAGGCTGGCAGGATGTCACTAACCGGTAAGGTAGCCCTGGTCACCGGCGGCTCGCGCGGCATCGGGCGCGCCATCAGTCTGAAGCTCGCCGCCGGGGGAGCCGATGTCATCATAAACTACTTTCGGCGGCGCGAGACCGCCGAAAGCACCGCCCGCGAGGTTGAGAAGCTCGGCGTAAGCGCCCACATCATCAAGGCGAACGTCGGCGAGCCGGAGAAAATCGGCCTGATGTTCGATGAAATCAAGGCTAAATGCGGGCGGCTTGATATTTTCATAAACAATGCCGCCTCCGGGGTAGCCCGTCCGGCGCTGGAGCTGGACGATAAGAGCTGGGACTGGACGATGGATATTAACGCCCGCGCTTTCCTGCTCTGCGTCCAGCGCGCCGCCTGTCTTATGACGAACGGCGGCAAAATCGTCGCCATTTCCAGCCTGGGCTCGCGGTTGACACTCCCGGCCTATACTTCGGTCGGCGTCTCAAAAGCCGCACTGGAAGCCCTTGTCCGCTATCTGGCGGTTGAGCTTGCCCCCAGAGGCATCTGCGTTAACGGCCTTGCCGCCGGGGGGGTGGAAAGCGAATCTTTGAAACTCTATACCCGGGGTCAGGAGGCGGCGGCGGCCGGCGCCTGGCAGACCACGCCCGCCGGGCGCATGGTGCAGGGTAAAGACGTCGCCAACCTGGTGGCCTTTCTGTGCAGCGACGATTCCGAGATGATACGGGGACAGATTATCGTCATTGACGGCGGTGTCTCGCTGGCGCCAATCGGCACTGCTAAACCCTCTTGAAGGAGGCGAAATGCCCGCCCGTGTGGTTATCACCGGTCTGGGGGCTATTACCCCACTGGGTCTGAACGTCGAGGACTTCTGGCATGGGCTTGTTGCCGGGAGACTGGGCATCGGCCCCATCACCCGTTTCGATACCAGCAAGTTTCCGGTCAAGGTGGCGGGCGAGGTCAGGGGGTTCGAGCCGACCAATTATATGCCCATCAAGCGCGCCGACCGTATTGCCGCTTGCACCCAGTACGCCATAGCCGCGGCGAAGATGGCAGCCCGGTCGGCGCGTCTCGACCTTGAAAAGGAAAACCGTCAGCGGGTCGGGGTCGTCATCGCCACCAGCGGGGGCATGATTTTGCTCGCCGACCAGGGCGAGGTGCTTAAAAACCGCGGCCCGATGCGTATTGACCCTCTCCTACTTTCCAAGGTTGCCCCGAGCATGGTCTCGACCCAGGTGGGGCTGGAGCTTGGCGCTAAAGGCCCCAACAGCACCATTAACAGCGCCTGCGCCAGCGGCAGCGACGCCCTGGGCCAAGCGCTTAACCTGCTGCGTCTCGGTCATGCCGATGTCATCATCGCCGGCGGTGCCGAGCAGCAGGTTACCCCGATGTCAATTGCCATCACCGGCATCCTGGGAGCGCTTTCCCGCGAACCTGACCCGGCTAAGGCCTGCCGCCCATTCGACCTTAACCGCAAGGGCATGGTATTCGGCGATGGCGCCGGGCTGCTGGTGCTGGAAACGCTGGAACATGCCCGGGCGCGCGGTGCCGAAATCCTGGCGGAACTCGCCGGTGCCGGCTGGTCATTCGATGCTTTCAGTGAGACTGCCCCCGATGCCGAGCAGCAGGCGGCGGCGATGGCCTCAGCCCTGCGTGACGCCGTGGTTGCTCCGGCTGAGGTGGACTATATAAATGCCCATGGCACCGGTACCAAGCTTAATGATGCCGCTGAAACCAGAGCCATCAAGATGGTCTTCGGCGAGCGAGCTTACCGCGTGTCGGTAAGCTCGAACAAATCAATGCTGGGCCATCTGGCCTGCGCCGCCGGTTCCATCGAGGCGGTGGCCTCGGTGCTGACCATACAGAACGGCCTGCTTCCGCCGACCATCAACTACGAGACGCCTGACCCGGAGTGCGACCTCGATTACGTGCCCAACCACGCCCGCCCGCAGGCCGTAAGCGTCTGCCTTTCCAACTCTTTCGGCATGGGCGGGCAGAACTGCTGCATCGTTATCAGAAAGTTTTCGGGAGGCTAGTGTGACTCAAGAATTCAGCAGCCGGGTTGCCCTGGTGACCGGCGCTTCCCGGGGACTGGGCCGGGCAATCGCCATAAAGCTGGCCGGGTTGGGTTGCCGGGTGGGTCTTAACTACCTGAGCAATGACGCCGAGGCGGAAAAAGTTGCTCGCCAGATTGAGGCGGCCGGGGGCCGGGCGCGGCTCTTCAAAGCCAGTGTCGCCGAAGGTACTGCCGTGCGGGAAATGACGCAGCAGATTGTGAGCGACTGGGGCAAGATTGATATTCTGGTCAATAACGCCGGTATCGTCCGCGATACCCTGCTTGCCCGCATGCGTGACGAAGCCTGGGACGAAGTGCTGAATACCAACCTGCGCGGCGCTTATCTCTGCACCAGGCTCGCTCTGCGCAGCATGATGGACCAGTCCTGGGGGCGCATCATTAATATTGCTTCGCTCGCCGGTGTGGTGGGTAACGTCGGCCAGGCGAACTACTCGGCGGCCAAGGGCGGGCTGATTGCTTTTACCAAGGCCGTCGCCCGCGAAGTCGGTCCGCGCAACATCACGGTTAACGCCATCGCTCCCGGCTTCATCGTTACCGGGATGACTGATAAGCTCCCCGAAGAAACAAGGCAGTCAATCCTGGAACGTATTCCCCTCAAGCGCTTTGGCCGTCCCGAGGACGTTGCCGAGCTGGCGGCTTTTCTGGCGAGCAACGGGGCAGGTTACATTACGGCACAGGTCATCGGGGTTGACGGCGGGGTGCTTTAGAACTACCCAACGTGCTAAGAACTGGGCTGCCGTTAGAGATTCTGGCGCAATCTTGCCAGCTTGATGCTCAGGGCATTAAGTTCGCCCAGGTTGATATCGGTCTTTTCCGGCTGGCAGCCCGGGCAGTTGACCAGACCCTGAAAGAGCATGCGTATGATTTTGGTCGCTTGTCCCCAGTCTAGCCGATAATCATAAAGAGCGGGATAAAGAACCTAAAAATTCCGTAAAGGGTTCATTAAGATTTCGTAAAAGATTCAAGTGAGCTGGCGCTCCCGGAACTGCCGGACGATATCCGGGTTTCGTTTGAGGGCGCTGGTGATGCCGTAGTTTTTAGCAAGCCTTATAGGCACACAACAGCAGGCGCAGCAGTTGCAGATGGCGTAGAAATCGTCGCGGCAGCGGATGATGGTGTGTACCAGCCCCCGGCGGTGGCAGGTTTTGAGGATTTCTTTGGCGGCTTCTTTGCTGATTTCGCGGTAGTCTTTTGGGCGCGTTTCGACGAAAACGTTACGGCTCAGTCCCAGCATTATCTCGGCGTTGATGGGGCCGTCGCAGTTGTGGAAGACTTCCCGGCAGGTGCAGGGGCCGAGCGCCACCCCTTCGGCGAGGTCAATGATTTCAGCGGCTTCGTCGGGGCTGAGAATGTAAGCGCTGGAAGCCCGGTTACCATAAAAGTTGGCTACCCGCCTGACCAGCCCGCCAATAAGGGGCAACTTTGTCCACCGGGACTGAAAAATATAGTACCGCAGGAACCATTCGCGGTAGCGGCTGTATATTTTGAGCGAGTGGTGCATACCCTTCGATTATACAACACCGCTATCTCATGCCAGAAATTTTCATTTAGAGGGGCTTTGCCTCTCTTAGACATTCATGCTATCCGCGGTCGTGCTATTCTGGGTTTGCTCCGGGCATTGTCCCTATGACACCCCTACCTTAGACTACGATACGCAGGCGGCTCTTGTTTAAAACGGGATTTGTACGCCATAAACGGCTGGTGTATAATTGTCGCCATATTCGAAAACCGAGGCAGGCAAATGGCGCAAAACCCGGCTAAAATTGAAAATGGCTCCAGAGTTGCCGTTATCGGTGGCGGGCCAGCCGGCGTTTTTTTCGCGCTCTACCTGCTGAAATACGCCAGGGAAACCGGCGTCCGTCCCGAAGTCACCGTCTATGAGCGGCGCGATTTCCGCGAACCCGGTCCCGCCGGCTGCAAGGGCTGCGCCGGCATACTCTCGATGTCGCTGCAGCGCGACCTGAACGAACTCGGGCTTGTCATGCCCGAAGGCATCATTCAGCGTCGCATTGACCACTACACCGTCCACACTCCCTATAACACCATCACGCTCTCGAATCCGGAAAAGGACGCCCAGATCGTGAGCGTCTACCGGGGAGGCGGGCCGCGCCTGGGGCACGGCGTGACCACCACCGGTTTTGACGGCTGGCTCATCGAGCAAGCCATCAAAACCGGGGTGAAGGTGAAAAGGGAACGTGTCGCCGCTATCTATACCGGCAATGAGACCGGCATCGAGGTTGATGGCGAAAGGCTCGGCTTTGACCTGGTGGTGCTTGCCAGCGGCGTGAACGCGCCGCTGGTGAAGATTAGCGGGCTCGACTACATCCCGCCTAAAACCCAGGCTATGGCGCAGGATGAGCTTTATGCCGGACGCGAGGCGGTAGAGGCCAGGCTGGGCAACGCCGCCCACGCTTTTTTAATTCCGCGTTCGGGGTTCATTTTCGGCACCCTGGTGCCCAAAGGAGACTTCATCAATGTTTCGGTTATCAGCCGGGGTAATCGCCCCGTTTCGGTTAAAGATTTTCTCGAATACGACCTGGTGCGTCGGGCACTGCCGGAAAAATACGAGCGCGCCTGCGGCTGCCGCCCCAGGTCCACGGTCAGTGCTGCCGGGAACTATTTCGCCGACCGTTTTGTGGCGGTGGGAGATGCCGCCGCCTCCCGGCTCTACAAGGACGGCGTTGGCTCGGCACTGCGCACCGCGCGCGAGGCCGCCGCCACTGCCGTCCATCACGGGGTAAGCCGGGAAGCCTTCAAACGCCATTATCAAGTTTTCTGCAACGCGATTAACCGGGATAACCGCTGGGGCAGACAGCTCTTTGCCTTAAACGACCGAGGCAAAGATTCCCGTCTCTTTTTGCTCACCCAGCACCACGTGATTGGCAACGAGCAGAACAACCAGAGTTTTTCCCAGCCCTTTACCCGGGCGGCCTGGGGAATGTTCACCGGCAGCTACAGCTACTGCAGCATCGCCGCCATGACTTTGAACCCCATTTCACTGGTAAAACTTGCCACCGCGGCCTCGGTGGAAGGCAGCAAGAGCTTGTTCCAGCCCAGGACCGCCAGCCCGAGGGCGCTGCACGTCGGTGGCAAAAAAGTCCTGATAGTGGGCAGCGGCTTTGCCGGCACTTACGTCCTGCGGAAGCTGGTGCCGGCGCTCAACCGCAACGAGAACGTCGAGACCACCATGGTGAGCAACGAGAACTTCTTCCTCTTCTCGCCCTTGCTCCACGAGGTGGCGGCGGGACGCATCGAGACCCGGCATATCGCCTACCCCATCCGGCGGCTGCACTGGCGCGACCGCTTTAATTTCGTGCTGGCGAATGTCGAAAGGATAGACCTTGCGGCACGCCGCGTCATCACCTCCGACGGCAGCTACGGCTTCGACTATCTGGTGCTGGGCCTCGGCAGCGTGACTGACACTTCCCAGCTTGAAAAAATCAGGGAAGGCGGCACGGTGTTTTCCCTCAAGACCATGCAGGACTCCATCCTTATCAGAAACCACATTATCAAGCAATTCGAGCTTGCCAGCACCGAAAGCTCGCCCCAGCGCCAGAAAGAGATCCTGACATTTATCGTCTGCGGAGGAGGCTACACTGGCGTCCAGCTTATAACCGAGCTGCGCGATTTCATCTACCAGCACCTGCTCCGGTTCTACCGCGACATCGGCAAAAACTGCATCCGGCTGATGCTGGTGGAATCCGACCCGGTAATCGGTACCGAGTTGCACCCGAAACTCTCTGCCTACGTGAACCGGCATCTCCAGCGTTCCGGGCTTGAGATAAGGCTGAAATCAAAGGTAACACGCATCCGGGAAGGCCAGGTGGAAATCAACGCCCGCGAAACGGTGCCCGCCAGCATGGTGGTATGGGCAGCGGGGGTGGTCGCCCACCCACTCCTCGCCGGACTTGGCGCAGGTCACGACAGCATCGGCCGGGTCATGGTCAACGAATTTCTGGAAATCCCGGAATTCCGGGGGGTTTATGCCGTCGGCGACTGCGCCCACTACAAAGACCCCGAAACGGGCGAGCCGGTGCCGCCGCGCGCCCATACCGCCGTGCGCCAGGCCAAAGCGGTCGCCCGCAATCTCCTGGCGGAAATCCGGGGGCAACCGTGCACGCCTTATCATTACACCAACACCGCCGAAGCGGTTTCCCTGGGAAGCTCCGATGCCGTGGTACGCTTTATGAAACTGCGCTTTTACGGCAAAGCGGCGCGTTTTTTGTGGCTGCTCGGCTACGTTTATCTTGTCACCGGTGTGCCAAACCGGCTGAGGATTATCATGGACTGGTTTTTCTCGCTGGTGTTTGGCCGGGATGTGACCTACATCAATTTGCCGAAGTAACCCGGGCTGGCACGTGTCGTGGGTCATACCCCATGCCTTACGTGCTCAGAAGAGGACTTGTCCCACCCCCTTATGGTATACTATTTCAATTGTGTCTGAGGCCAGAATAGAACCCCGGGGAATGAGTTCCCTTCCCCGAAAACAGCTTATCCTGACCATGGCCGGGGTAATGCTCGCCATGTTCTTAAGCTCGCTCGACCAGACGGTGGTCGGCACCGCCATGCCGCGCATCATCAGCGACCTGGGGGGATTTGCCCACTACACCTGGATAACCACCGCCTACATCATAACTTCGGCGGTCACCATCCCCATCACCGGCAAACTCATTGACATGTTCGGGCGCAAGCCCTTTTATATCGGCGGTCTGGTCATCTTCGTTCTGGCGTCAGTCCTGTGCGGCCTCGCCGCCAGCATGCTCCAGATTATCATCTTCCGTGGCATCCAGGGCATCGGCGCGGGCGTCATGATGGCAATCGCCTTCACCGTCATCGGCGACTTATTCCCGCCCGCCGAGCGCGGTAAATACCAGGGTTACATGAGCAGCATGTTCGGGCTGTCATCCATCATCGGCCCGCCCCTCGGCGGCTTCATCACCGACGCTTTCTCCTGGCACTGGGTCTTTTTCATTAACGTACCTCTGGGCGCGCTGGTAATCATCCTCCTGCTGCTCTTTTTCCCCCACATCAAGCCTGATAACTTAAAGCACAAGGTTGACTACCCCGGACTGGCGACCCTGGTGCTGTGCGTGGTGCCGGCGATGCTGGCGCTCTCGTGGGGCGGGGCGGAGTATCCCTGGCGCTCGCCTGAAATTATCGGCCTGTTCATTTTCGCCGCCGCGATGCTGATGCTTTTCATCTTTATCGAAAGCCGCTCGCCGGAACCCATCATCCCGCTTTCACTCTTCAAGAACGGGATTGTGACGATGTCCGAGGTGGTCATATTCATCACCGGCATGGGCATGTTCGGCGGCATCATTTTCATCCCGCTATTTTTCCAGGGAGTGATGGGGGCTAGCGCCGCCCAGAGCGGCAGCTTCCTTACCCCGATGATGCTGGGCATCGTCTTCGGCGGCTTTATCTCCGGCCAGCTACTGGCGCGGGCCGGGGGGCACTACCGCCTCCAGGGGACAGTCGGCATCGCCATCATGGCCTTCGGTCTGTTTCTACTCTCCAGGATGACCGGGGAAACCAGCTCGGGCACGGCGGTATTCAACATCGTCGTTACCGGCTTCGGGCTGGGAATCACCATGCCGGTCTATGTCATTGCCATCCAGAACGCCGTTCCCTACCAGATGCTCGGCGTGGCGACCTCTTCCGGGGCTTTCGTTCGCTCCCTGGGCGGTTCGGTTGGCCTGGCGGTCTTCGGCTCGATCATGAATAACCGCTTTGGCGTTGAGCTTGCCACGAGAGTCCCCGATGCTGTAAAGACGGCCATTGGCCCCGAGCAGCTCAGGGCGCTGGCGAATAACCCTGAAGCCATGTTCAACCCCGAGGCGCAAGCCCGGCTGCAGAGCCTCATCGAGGGGCTGGGGCCGCAGGGAGATACTCTCGCCCGGCAGACGATTACCGCGCTGCGCCAGTCGCTGGAAGCCGCCATGTCGGAGGTATTCGCCATTGCCGTCATCGTGGTGCTGGTGGGCTTAATCGTCAGCCTGTTCGTTAAGGAGATACCGCTGCGCAAGCAGTACGTGATGACCAACTTGCCGCCCGAACCCCGGGAAAAATAACAGCGGCCGCTGCCCCAATACCCGGGTCAAGCAAGCCGCTGTCCTTTATCCAATATTATGCGAAGTATTACTCTTTTTCTTTCCTGGGAGCTTCCTCAGCAGTCGCCTCAGCCCCTTCAGGAGCTTCCGCTTTGGCTTCCTCGGTAACCTCAGCCGCCGGCTTGGCGACCTCTTCTTCCACGTACCGCTCGGTAATCCTGACCACCATCCGGTCGGGGTCGTCAAGCAGAGTAATCCGGGCGGTCACCGGGATGTCTTTCACCCTGATTGCCTGCCCGGCCTCGGCAAGGCCACTGATATCCAGCTCAATCTGGGAGGGAATTTCATCGGGCAAACACTCGACTTCCAGGCTGGTAAGACCGTGCTCCAGCATATTCTGTTTTTGTCTTAAGGCCGGTGGCTCACCGAGCAGCACCAGCGGCACCTCGACCTTGAGCTTTTTGCTCATACTCACCTGGTAGAAGTCAACGTGAAGCAGCTCTCCTCCCACCGGTGAACGCTGAACTTCGCGTACCAGCACGCGTTTCGAACCTTTCTCACCGAAAACGTGGAGGTTAACGAGCGCCGTCCGGCCAGCCTGTCCCAGCAGCTTCTTGAGCACGTTGGTCTCGCACTGAAGCGTCTGCGGCTCGACTTCCGGGCCGTACAGGTGCACCGGCGTTATCCCCTGGCGGCGCAGGGAGGTCACCTTCTTACCGGTAACCGCCCGGCGGCTAACTTTCAACTCGGCCATGTTCCTCTCCTTGCTGTCAATATGCAGATGTTGCGCTAAAACGCCAGACTGCAAAATCTTTCCCATTATAGCACAAGAGGCCGCCGGTCTTCACCCCGTACCCTATTTGACACTGACCGCGGGATTATCGTAGAATTCGATTTGGACAAGCCAAGGAGGTAGGGATGGCCGAGGTTGAAATGACGATTGATAGCATCAGAGTAAGTCTGATGAATTACCAGAGGGTGGTTATCCTCAAAGAAAAATACGCTGACCGCTACCTGCCCATCTGGATTGGCCCGGCTGAAGCTGATGCCATCGCGGTGAAACTCCAGGGGGTTACCGTTCCCCGACCGCTGACCCATGACCTTTTGCAATCGGTTATCAGCCGGCTTGGAGCGCGCATTGACCACATCGTAGTCAATGACCTGCAGAACGACACCTTTTACGCCAAGCTGGTGGTTGACGTTGACCAGAGCAAGATGGAAATTGATTCCCGTCCCAGCGACGCCATCGCCCTGGCGGTGAGGACCGACGTCGCCATTTTCGCCGACGAAGCGGTGCTCGATAAGGCGGGCATACTGCTGGACAAGGAAACGGGCAAGCCGGTGGTTTCGGATACCGGGGTACGCCCGGCGGAGGGGGTAAGCGACGAGGAAGCCAAGAAGAAGCTGTCGGCTTTCTACGACTTTATCAACACCCTCAATCTTGACGACTTCGACAAGCATAAATCTTAACAACTGAATACGTAAAGGCGGCGAGCGGGACGAGTAGGCTCTCGAAGCCTGGTTGCAGAGAGTCGGAGATGGTGCGAGTCCGATGCCAGTGCCGGAGCGCGAATGGACCCGGGAGCTGCAAACCGAAAGCCTTTATGGGCCGGTAGGCTTTGCCGTGCGGGAAACGTTAGATTCCCAGGGTACGGAGAGCAAGACTCTTTGCCCGTCTAGAGATAATCACCACGGTGATTTAGAAGAAGGGTGGCACCGCGAGATTGGCCCCTCGCCCCTTTCCGGGGAGCGTGGGGCTTTTTTATAGCTTTGCCGGCGCTCCGCAAGGCCAACTCTGGAGAGAAGCGTAAAAACAATCTGGGAGGGAAAATGGAAACAAGTAAGTTCATTCTAGATGAAAAAGACATGCCGACCCAATGGTACAACATCCAGGCTGATCTGCCCGAACCTTTGCCGCCGCCGCTGCATCCCGCCACCGGCAAGCCATTGGTTCCCGATGACCTGGCACCGCTCTTCCCGATGGCGCTCATCGTGCAGGAAGTAAGCACCGAGCGCTATATTGATATCCCGGAAGAGGTACAGTCAATCTACAGAACCTGGCGGCCAACCATTCTGCACCGGGCGCACCGGTTGGAGAAAGCATTAGACACACCGGCCAGGATTTTCTACAAATACGAGGGAACCAGCCAGGCAGGCAGCCACAAACCCAACACCGCGATTGCCCAAGCATATTATAACAAGAAAGAAGGCATCAAACGCATCTCCACCGAGACCGGGGCCGGACAGTGGGGAAGCTCGCTGGCACTCGCCGGGGCTTTCTTCGGCCTGGAGATAAAGGTTTATATGGTTGGCATCAGCTACTACCAGAAGCCTTACCGACGCATAATGATGGAAACCTGGGGTGCCAAGTGCGTACCCAGCCCCAGCCGCGACACCAAGGCGGGAAGGGATATGCTGGCCAAAGACCCTAACTGTCCCGGGAGCCTGGGACTAGCCATCAGCGAAGCAGTGGAGGATGCTGTTTCAAGAGATGATACGCATTACTCCCTGGGCAGTGTATTGAACCATGTGCTTCTCCACCAGACCATTATCGGCTTGGAGGCGCAGAGACAGATGGAAATGGCAGATGCCTACCCGGACATCATCGTTGGCTGTATCGGCGGCGGCTCCAACTTCGCCGGTATGTTCCTGCCCTTCGTCAAAGACAAAATCGAAGGCAAGAAAAAGAACCTGCGTGTTATATGTGTCGAGCCTAGTGCCCTTAATCGTAGGTTTTCAACTGCTACTGCAGGCTATTGTTCT
>QZJL01000060.1 GCA_003599745.1 Dehalococcoidia bacterium
GTTCCGCGATTGTGCTGGGCTCGTCCCGTCGCCACCGCAGCCCAGCACAATCGCCCCTGCGGCCTCATCCCCATAAAATTCATACCAACCAGAGGCAATCTGGATATAGATCACGGCCGGCGCTGCCCCAACGTTGTTAGCACAGCTCTGCGCTGTGAAAGACCGCACGAAGGCATGTAAACTGTTACCGCGATTGCTGGTGTCTGTAAGGGTGCCGCGTGTATAGGCAATGGTGACGGTCTGTCCGTTGGTCACAGAGGCTGATAGAGTGATATCTGCCCGTGTCGTCCCAACTGGCGTCACTGCCGTCTCAGTAGCTCCCGCACCTGCCACAACCGCAGCCCAATCCCCAGCTACCGAGCCCTGCATTGCCCCGCCGACCGTGTTGAAAAGCACCCGAACCCTCGTAGCGTCACCATCCTCAACGGAGCATGACGCGAAAGTGGGGCTCTCTAAAGCTCCCAGGTCACAGGTACCGATACACGAGCGATAGGGAGTCGTGGTCCCGTCGTCGACGCCATCAGACGCGCCACCAGCTCCAGCCAGGCTGAAGTTATTGCCCACCGCATTTTGAAAGGGGTCGCTGCTGGCTACAAGCGTATGGCTTTCAGTAAACCCCCCGGAGGACTCATCGAGTGCCCCGGATGCGTGCCGAAGATAGTAGATATTATTTCGCGCAACAACGTTGGTGCTGCCCGTACCGACTCGATAGCGCCTACCTTTGTTGTTGTAGCAGGTATTGTTATAAATATTCACGCCATTCGGGCTACCGAATGCTACGTTCCAACACCCATACACTTTTGCCGGATCGGCCCCGTCGCCGCTATTGGACACGATATTGTCGTGCCCAACCATATTGTCGCCAGAACCTAACAGGAAGCCGTAGGCTCCACAGCGATTGAACCAGTTGTAGCGGACGATCAAGCCGTCATTAGTATTGCTCGAACCATTATAGGCGTGAATGCAATACGCACTCACATCCTCGAAGTGGTTATACTCCACCACAAAATTCGGCCCGCGAATGTACAGACCATGTTCCTGATCTGCCCCGCTAGAGCCGCCGTCGTGAATGTAGTTGTGGGTAATCTGGATGTTGCTAATGGTTGCAGCATTAACATAAATGGCGTTGCGTAAGAGATCTGTGCCCCGACCCCACTCCATGATTTCAATGCCACGAATGGCCCCGCTCGTAACGGTCCCGTAGTACGACACCCCCGTCCCGTTACCATTGGGCCAGTTCGTTAAATCAAGCGTCAGCGCCCCTGCCTGGCTAGCATCGTAGCGATCGCCCAGGATAGTAACGCCGCTGATCTCGTTCACTACAACGGCCGCGTTGCCGGGCGAACATTGCCCAGTTGAGGTGTTGGGCCGGATGATCGCGGCTTCCCCGACCGCTGCCCGTAGCGTGCTGTTGGCGGGAAGACACCCGACCGGCGAAGTGTAGGTTCCAGCTTTCAGAACGAGGGTATCGCCGGCCACCATACATGAACGCGCCCCGTTCAGGGTGCGATAGACACCGGGATCGCTGGTACCGTCCACTGCACTACAGGCATTGGCATCGCTACCTGACGGCGAAGCCCAGTAGGTCACAGCCCAGGCAGGTGTAGCCATCAGTATCCACAGCAAGCTAAGGAAGAGTATTTGGTGCATCATACCTCACTGAACCGTGACGACGCGCACACGATTGCGCGAGCCAGCCGCATTAATGTTGACTCCAAGCATTTCCCACTGGCGATTGCTAGTGGTCCAGGTAGCGTTAATCGTAACGTTTCCGCCTGTTCCCACCTCCGAGCCGCCCCAGCCTATACAGTTATTGTCCGTTGTGGCATCAGTTCCAGCGACTTCCCATTCTTCCGTCGTATCAGTACCCGGAGCCATCGCTAGATCACTATTACGTCGGCTTACGACGGCGAAGACTAACCCGCTCGCGGTCGAGCTGACGCTAACCGTTGCATCCTGTGTATTGCCGCCTCCAGCCACCACGGTGCCAAATGGGCTGCCCGTGTTCACGCCCGAGAGAGCCATACAACCAAGCACCGCTCGGATCGACCCATGCGAGGCCACAACATCTGCGGTGGTGATATTAGGGTTCGCCAAATACCAAATTTCCACGCCAAGCGTAGCGCCCCCAGTCCCTGCCTGCTCCTGCAAAAAGCTCATTGCAACCGAATTGAACGTTACCCCGGACGCATCGCTAGTCGAGCGCTTAGCGAGCCCACACACCAGAAAGTTGGCCCCGGCACCGACCGTAAAGCTCAGGGTGGTCGAGGTGCCCCCAACACCATTGTGGTTCGCCCCACTGGTCCCAACTTCTGCAATCGCCCCGTAAGCAAAGCGGGCCAGCAGGAGGACGACGAGAACTAATCGAGCTGATACGAGACGCATAGCATGTAGGTATCCGTTGCAGGATTAGGCGTGTTCGTGACATCGAAACGCAACACTTCGCGGGCGGTAAGGCTGCCACCAGCCGTAACATTCTGTGCTGTCGCTACTGACCCAGGGGCCGCACAAGTGGGCGAGGTGTGGGTCATGGCATTGCCCGCACCATCCTCCAAGGCGAAAACGGCTCCAGTCGTAGGGGCTAAGCCCTGATAGTTGCACCAAACAGTTTTAATGGTCATGGCCTGGTGGGCACTGAGGAACAGCATATTATCGTCGGCTGCTGCAACATTGTCGATGACCGCACAGGCGCTTCCTTGAGTCGCTATGCCTGTTAGTGTGCCAGCGCTTGTAAGGTTGAAAAGGGCGGTCCCACTGCCGTCTGTAATGCGCCAAGGGCTGTTGGTGTCGAGGACTGTCACACTCGGGCCGACCGGCTTAACAACCTCAAAACCGATACTAGGATTCCAACGATAGGCTACCTCTCGACTTGCTAATAGTGGATCGGTTAAGCCAAAAGCCTTGTTAGGGGTAGGCCCATGCAACTTCCCATCCGAGCTGGTATTCCAGGCCGTATTGATGTCAGTTGGGCTAGTTGGGCTTATGCTCCCGCCAGCAAGTGGCGTGTAAGCGTTGCCTCCAGTGCTCAGTTTGAGGGTATCGTCCGCTGTGTCATAGTAAAGACGCGCTGAATCCTCAGAAGAAACTTGAAGGCCCGACTCGGTAGCGATGTCGAGGTAGCGCCACTGGCCTAGCGAATTCAACGCCCGCTCTAGCGCTTGCTGCACACGAGTCGAGTGCGTATGCGAGGCCCAGCCTACCCCAGCTAAAATCAGCAGCGGTAGAAGGATCTGGAGGACACGTTTCATTAACACGCCTCGCGCAACAGGAGCCGCATAGTAACAAGCGTGTCAGCCGGGTTCGAGCCTACCCCCGTCACCTTAAACTTGACGTAGGGCGCTAGCATGTTCGGCAACGAAATTGCCGTTAGCCCTTCGTCCGTTTGGAACTCGGTAACGGAGCTGGCGATCAGGTCGGTATAGTCATCATAAGAGCCAAAGTTCACGCCGTCGTGGCTCACGGCGTACTCGACCTTAATGTCTGCTGTCCCGGAGGCTGAAGTTGCCTGCACGAGCAGCGATTCCGCGACGGCCACAGCCCGCATCGGGACTACCTGCGACTCCGCAGAGCCAGTTGAAGCAACAGCTACGGCGTCGAACAAAAGCGCCTTTACGAGTCGTTGGGTCATGATCTCTCGCAGAACGGGCCGGGGTTCCGGCACATGATAAAGGGGGCAGCCGCCCCGCCAACGCTCGACGGGATGTCAACGGCGCTGACGACCAGGCCGCAGAACGTGCGCTTCGTCGTCGTGTTGGTCCAGGCGCCCGCGTTGGTACGCTCGGTGTGAGAACAGTTTTCGCCCCAAGATAAGGCCGTACGATGACTGGCAGAGGGCAAATCAGCATCCTGAACCGTATTATTAAGTGTGGTATTAGGCCGTATGACCCATCGATAATCAGTATTCGCGTTTAAAGAAATTGGGGAGCTAAATGGCAAGTAGGCTGAACGCAGTGCTGCCGCAGTTTGAAAAGTATCTGCGTCAATCACCGTTTCTGAAAGGATAGTTGACCCATCTGCGTCATAAAGTATGGCCGAAAAGTCGCGTGCCGCTGCCAGCGGATTCACAGCAATCCAACCGCCGCTCACCTGAACACCAAAAGGAAAACGTATTATATTTCCACGTTCGTCCGGGGAAGAATCTTGATGAAAATTTTGGCTGGTCAGCGCAGTATACGGATACGCTCCTAGAACAGGGACGTAGCCTATTGAGTTATACTTCAACGCAAGATAGATCCTAATGCTTGTCTTGACCAAGATGCCGTAAAGAGGGCGGGGAAGCAGCGTCCTACGACCTCAACATTCGTTGTAGACGTACTCACCATCGAGATCTCTAGGGCATCCCCAGCCACAAAGTTGTCAAAGCTGATGACTGCGGCTAATCGTTGGCCCGCGGTCACACTCCGCTTTATTCCAGTATCTGTACCATCAGCCGTCACAAGGCCCGGTGCAACCCATGTGCTGCTCGTAAGGCCTGTAGTAATAACACGAAACTGGTCATCTATGCCATCTGGATTGCCTGCTGAGTTTATATCTTGAAAGGAGCAGCGCAGGCCATTAACCGGTGCTTGAGTTACAGTACCAAGCCGAAATTCAAAACTATCGAGTGTGCCAGTAAGCGGTGCATCAAAGGTGATCGCCACGCGCTCGCCGCTAGCATCAATCAGAAGATTGCTGTAAGCCGAATAGACAATTGGCTTAGGCACCCACAGTCCTTCGCCGGGCAGGCTAACAAAGGCCATTACTCGACCACCGTTTGGCCGATCAACGAACTAAAGGTTGCACCTTGACGACGTTTATATTCTGCCCACAAAACAAATAGCTCCTTCAGGCGCGCAGGCTCACTAATAAAATTCTTCGTCTCGGCGCTTGTAAGCTGAAATCTACGCTCTTGTCCATCTACACGCAGCAGAACATTAAAGTGGTCACAGGGCGCAGAACTTATACGAGTTGCCGCCTCAAAAACGATAGGCATGACTAGTCTTCCCTGTTTTGATAACAACTTCGACAGACCGAACGGTTTTCCTTCTTTAAATAGGCATAGCTCTTCGAGCGATGGCCGCAGGAATGCAACGGCGAGTCTTGCATCGCCTTCAGATCCTGCACAATCTCATCGGGCAGCCCCAGGAACACCAGGCGCTGCCAGCACCGTTTTACATAGTTTCTAAGTAGAAGATGGACAGCTCGATATCGCCGGTTAAGTTCCCTGACTGCACGCATCGGAGCCTCTGATTTTGGGAAAGGAGGATCTTATTTGGGAGCGGAAAGTAATCGTTGCCGTTCGCCGCAATGGTCCGTCGTTGCGAACTCAGCGTCGAATTGTTCGCCGCGTTGCGGACCTGTACTTCGTAGGTCGCCTGCACCGTGGCCCGACCGACGACCGTGAACAGGTAGTTGCCCTCGGGCAACGCTCCCGTATCTACGAGCACGTCGCCGTCCGAAGGGTTGGTGTCAATGTCACCATCGACCCACTGTCCAGCGCCAATCTGCCACGTTGACGTCGGCAGCCGTTTAAGCGCCATCCTAGCTCCTTGCCAGTACGATTTGCGGCTTTGGCGGCTTGACAACCTTGGGCAACACGTTTTGGACGTTGTGCCACAGTTCGTCGCGCCACTCGTCAGGCAGACTCATAATGAGCATCCCCAGCCACACTTCGACCGGCGCTGCGAGCGGCTGGCCCGCCGTGTTCTGGATCGCAATCGCTTGTCCCGGTGCCATGCTCCCTCTCCTGTCGCTTACTTCTCGGCCTTGCCTATCGCATGTCGCAGTGTAGCGGCACCGCTAATCCCGAGGAAGGTCATCGTCGCCTGATAGAGGCCCTCATCAATTACCTGTGCGTAGTACAGGCCCGTCGCCACTGCGGCCAGGCCGGCAAGAATATAGGTCTTATAGCCACTTAGACTCATTTCTTGCCTCCGCGCGGGATCTTCAGGGTGTTCTTCTTGGCGCTCGAAGCGCTCTTGCCCTGCGGGTGATTGTTCATCTCTTTGGATCGTGCTCGTTTTAAGCCCTCGCTGTCGCTCATTTATTGGCCCCTTAAGTGAAAGGTGATATGCTCGTCGAGCTTGCGCTCAATGAGTTCAAGCCTCTTCTCGATATGCGCTAAGTGATTATTTTTGATTGTTGAAACATGCTTCATCAGTGGCACCACCACAACTGCGATAAGAGCGGTAATCGCAGTGTTGATGAATGGCCAATATTCGCTCATGCGGCTGCCTCCCGCAGCACCTGTGCGATGCGCTGCTCGATGTACCAGGGTGGAGCACCGCTAGCCCGCAAATAGGCAGCCAGTTCTTCAATCTCTTCACGGTCTTGTTTCGAGGTCGCTTGTGCTGGCACCAGCGAAATTGCACTGGCAAGCGCGTCGATCAGATCTTTCGTCGCTGACAAGGGGAAGCTCTGGACCTCCAGGCGCAACTCGTAAAACTCGGGGCTGTCCGGGATGAACAAGCGACCCTGAGCCATCACTGGCTGCAAGATCGAGCGGATGCGGAAGTCCTTCATCTGCTTGGTCGGCTGGTTCACCGGCACAATCGGCAGCTTCATCTCGCGCCACTTCGCTTCGCGTTGAAGGGCGCCCGCGAACAGGCTCTGCTGGGCGTTGGCCTCGACCCCGAAGAAGCGCGGCCGGAAGCGCTCATTGACGCTGTAGACCTGCTCCATAATCTTGCTAGGACTCACCCGCGCCGCCCAGGCGTAGCGCACAAAAAGGTGTGTCATGGCGTCCACGCCGACCACAACGATAGCACTGCGAGCTCGCGTGCGCTTCACCTCTTCCTTGCCTCCGGCGGGATCAAGCTACTAAAGGAAGGCATAATGAATCAGGTTCTCGAAGGGAACCTCTAACACCTCTGACATTATTGCCATCCCGTAACATCACCGCCTCTCTCAAGTACTTTGCCGCAGCAAGGCAATTTTCAATTGAGTCACGAAGTGCTCCAAGTGCTTTATTACATTGCTGACAAAGTAAGCCCCGAACCTGGCCCGTTTGATGGTCATGATCAACACAGAGACGGCCTTTAGGCTCTGACTGCCTATAGATCGCGCAGACACCGCCCTGTTTATTGCTTAGTTCAACATACTCTTCGATTGAAAGCCCGTATAACGACTTTAGCTTATAGCGTAAGCGAATTACCTTGCCGCCCTGATTTACCCAACGTTGATGATATTCTGCTTGCCGCTGAATGTTCTTTTGTTGCCAAGCCCGTTGATATTCAGGGTTCCTTTCTCGCCATTCCTTGTGCTGCTTGTTTATACAAATCTTACAGGTATAAAGACGGCAATAATAGGTTTTACCTTTTTGTACGCTCTTCGCAAGACGGAATTGATCTAGAGGTTTATCTACGCCACATTTCTTACAGGTTCTAAGCATATCGGCCGTAAGATCCATCAGATTTCGGCTCCGAGGGTTCGGCGTAGCGGCGCTCACACCAAAAACAGAACGCTTGGTAGCCCAGCTCGCACACTAGGGCACAGACCGCCAGGGGCCAAGGAGCCACACGCACGCAGGCCAGCGCCATGACGGCCATCGTGAAATAGGTGAGGATCATGAGTCCCCTACAATCGGAAAGCCTCGGGGGTCAACTTGGCACTGACACGCTTCGGGGGGCGGCTCGACGTTAAGCCGCCGATATTTCAGGCTTGGCGCTTGTGGGAAATTAATTTGGTCAATAGTATAGATAGCTAAGTGGCAGGTAGGGCAGAGCATTTCCTCTCGGCGCCACACTATCCTACAGCCAACTACTAAGTCATCAAAGTTAAGATCTTCGGGAGCTTGCGCTTTCAGCCCTGGTACATCGAGCTCCCAAAATACTGGCCAGTCCGTGTTCATGCAGCCCTCCCACGCCGAATGTGCCTCCCCCGAAAAATCGACTCGTAGGTACGGCTGTTGAGCACGGTGCCCTGCGGAACAGGCGGCAGAGGGAGGGATGCCACCGCATAGCGTTCCGCAAGGCGTTGATCGTGCTCAGTTGTAGCAAAGCGCAGCACCTGACCTACAGCCTCGTATGTCCTGATATCGTGCAGGTCGAAATCGACTAGCGAAGGGTCGTAGGGCGTGTTCATGTAGAGCAGCGGAAACATCGGCCCCAGCTCACGACTGAGCTGCGCTAGCGCGTTTAGGTTGAAGATCTCGGGGAAGATAGGCTCGCCATCCTCGATGGCCATCCTAATCAGAGGCTCGACCGAGGGGTCATTGTCGAGAATGTCCTGGTAGAGGTCGTAGACCGCCCAGCGCGTACCGATGATAAATTCGAGGCCAACGTTGGGATCGTCCAGCAGGGCTCGGCTGGTCTTGTGCCACTCGATCGCGCCCTGCATCACCACGGCGCTATTCATGGCTTCGACCGAAATCAAGTCGTCCTTCACCAGCACATCGTAATGCCGACCGGTGACGGCGCCGCCGACGCCGATCGTCTCGATACTGGCCTCGGGGAAGTCCTGGGGCCTCGGCAGGGTGATCGCCTCTTCAGCCCACTTCTTGCTCTGCTTGCGCGCATTCTCCCAGCAGCGGTGCGGCCAGAAGGCACGGATGAGGGGGTTCGACTCGAACTGGCCGGCGATCCAGCGCAACTGGTTCATCGCGTTCGTCGCCGTCTCGTTGGCTAACAAGACACGGGTTGTCGAGCCGTCCTTGCCGGGGAAGTAGGGGTTGCGCTCGGCTGGCTGGAGCAGCATGTGGGTCTCTAGCGCCCGCATCATCGACGTTTTTAAGTGATCGCGGGGTAAGAGCAGAAGCTTGCGATAGGGAGGAATGTGCATCAGCCAGCGCGTCACCGGCAAGTGGAGGCGCTTGGTCATACGTGTTAGGCCTAGGATCGACACGGCAAAGGTGTAGAGGTCGGCCTCGGCTTGCGCTTTTACACGCTGCACGAATTCGCCCTCGGCCATCGAAGCGCCTGCCTGGCGCACCAGGCCGGTCTTCGGATCAACCGTCAGCTCGATCGGGTCAGGGGGCGAGTCAAGCGTCATCGAGGGCCTTCTGCTCTTCGGCCTGAAGCTCGGCCAGGATCTCGTTGATGGGCCGGATGGCCTTCGGGGTAATGTTGATCAGGTCTTCAACTTCGCTAGGCTGGTAGAGGCCCAGGCGCATCTGTTCGATGAGCTTGGCGTCCAGGATGATCTTGATCTCAGGGGCCTTGGCCGCTTCCTTCGCCGCTGCGACCTTGGCCTTAGCTTCAGCGCTCACCAACGTCTTGTCGAGCACGTAGCGGGCAGCGCTCATGTCGTTCTCTTCGACCTTCGCCTTCAGGACGTTCGCTGCCTTGGGCGCTGTGCGTTTCAGGATCTCATCAGCTTCGTCGCCATAGATCTCCTGGCGGTACTCGTCGACCAGAGCCTGAAAGAGGGGAGACGAGAAGATCGCCGAGACGGTGCTGGGATGCACGCCGAAGTGCTCCGCGATCTCCTTTTGGGTAAGATCTCCCTTCGCAGCCACCCACGCCATCGAGCGATGGCGCTCATTCAGCTCTTGGGGAGCATGATTATGCGGCTGGCCGCTGGCTTTCCTGGGCACGTTTTTCCCCTAGAAACTCATCCTTCAGTCGTCGAATTTCCTGAACCTTCGCTTCTTTAGGCAGCCAGGCAAGGCTCCCATAGTAGTGCGCTGGATCGACGAACTGGGGCTCATTCATAGAGCAGTCCTGGTCCTGCCGCGACCCGCGTTCAGCCGACTCGAAGTCCAGCTCAAGTGCTCGCCATGTCAAGTTGTTCACCCCCTTCCTCCCTCGGACGAGTATAAATATAGTCCATTGATAAGCAATCGTCAAGAGGATAATCGTTAAAACGACAATCTCGGATCGAGCCGCCCCCCTGACAAATTACGGCAATTAAATCAATGGTTTACATTGCCGTAATCGGATTTTGTAGCCGGATTTCTTCGGGAAAGTTGGTCCCAACAAAAAAATTTTCTAAAAATTTTATTTTGCGTGAAGTCGAGCAGCTTCGGACGGGATCACCGACCCTGCTGGGGGGTCTACCCCCCGGTTGGTCCGCACAGCCAGGCGCAGCGGCACAGCGCGGCGAGCCAGGCGAGCCAGTTCAGCCAGTTCGAGAACCTCGAGAACCTTGGGAAGCCCAGGAATACTAGGAATATCGAGAGTCTAGGGAAGCTGGGGAAGATTGGGAAGACGAAGAAGCCAAGGAAGGCAAGGAACCTAAGGAATACTAGTAAGCCTAAGAAGCTTGAGAAGCTCAGGAATATCGAGAAGCCCAGGAAGGCAAGCGAGTGTGGAACGTTCCACCGGCGGGGTAGAGCGCGAATCCGACTACAGCGAGCCGCAAGTAGGCGGGAAATAGACAACAAAAAACGCCCTAGCCGGTGCGAGCACTAGGGCGCCAAAGGGAAATCGGAGAAGGAGGAAGAAAGTGAGAAAGCTTTTACTTTTATGGTCCTGTTAGCGGTTCAAGGTGCACCAAACGCAGCGCCTTAACCCCTAACAACCGCAACGCTGCTACACGCTGGGCTGCCCACTGCCCAACGTCAACCGCTTCGCCCGACGCCCATAAGACTGTCTGAGCCCCCTCCGCCATAACCGCATAGCATATATACATTAGTTCACACATCCCCGAGAAGCCGGCTCATGCGGCCCATAGACCTTGAGCCAATAACACGCTTCAAACACTGGCACGCACTGCAGATTGCACTTGCCGCCAAACCCATAGTCGTCCAGCCTCTCATGGCACCGGGCGCAAATCAATTCGACCTTCATCCCCGCCCCCTTCGACAGACTACACAGAATATTCCTAGTAGCAGCCCGCATAGCACTACGCTAGGCAAGCCAGGCACGGTGAACATGGCCCCAACAACACGCACATCGCCCAGCCATCGGCCCATCAGCGTTTCGGCCACGACCGCCGAACCACCTAACACCAGCACCGCAAGCTCAATCTGCCAGTCTGTCCGACGCTCGCGTTTCGTACATTCATCCATAGGCTACTCCGTAATAGAGGCGATGTGATCGCTATCGGTCTCGAACCACACCTTCGCGCTGCCTTTCAACGCAACGTGCAGCGCATTGTCCGCATGACGTTCGGTGGTGAATATGCCGCCGCGCACTGCTACGGAACGCACAAGCCTTGTCCCTGCTGGTGTCGTAAACTCGATAGCAGGATTGTCCAAACCTAATTGCGCGTTCTCGCGGAGAATCTTCGCCGATACAGTTATTGCCACCGGTACGGGCACGTCGCCCGGCGTGGCGTCGATGATTGGCCGTCCGTGATATTTACTTGTTCGCCGCATCGTGCTCCCCTATGCTAGACCATGACAAGCGACGTGCTGCGCCAACATCTCCGCAGCCTCAGCCACGCTCATTAGCTCCGTTTCATCAACGCGCCACAGGCGCGTCATTTGGCGCATATCGCTTTCCCCGCGCATGCACGGGCACACTAGCGTAACCATCAAGCCCGGTCGCTCGCTAGACATGCCTTGGTCCTTATATCGCCGTCGGCCTACCAGGCCGAACGAGTTTTCCGCTCGCTCAAACAACGGCATATCGGGCGCTGGCTGCGCCTTGCGCCGGACCCATGTGCCGATCTTGCTGTACTTTCCCATCGCTCTCTCCCTCGAGCGCTAGACCTGTGCAAGCGCCTAGCGCCCCTTGGCTAAGCCAACTATGACCGGATGCGATACTTTGTGCTCAAACGCTCCCTTGCATAAACCCGGAAGCAGACCCAGCATTGCTTCCCGACACTGGCACGTCGGCGCTTCGGACAAGGCTTCCCATTCGACCCAATGCATTTCTCTGCACGTTTCATAGCCTGACTCTCCCCTCGCATAACGGTTTCACACCGAGCGGGCGCCTGCACGGATGCTTCGGCGCCTTCGCCGGCAAGCGCTGCCCACTGAACACCTTGCTGCACTTACAGTGCCATACCCACACGTTACCTCTCCTATGAGCCCAGCCACAAGGCCAGCGCTCCCACGGCGAGCACTACCCACAGGCACGCAGCCGCCTGCCAGCACCAGGCTACGTTAATCATCCGATTCCTCACCCCGCTTACCCTTCTGCGGAGCATCCTGGGTGAACAGGTTCAAGCCCAGAACAAGCCGCCGCCCGTTCACACGCTGGGGTAGAGCCTCATTGCCTCCTGTCGTAGCAATCATCCACCCTTTGCGGCCCTTATCCCACTCTCCGTTGGTTTTCGGGGGCCGGGGCGGCTCGCCGTCAACGCCCGCGCTAATCGTAATGACAATCTGCGTGCCCTTCTGTTCGATTTTCATGTTTGGCGTCATTCTGTAGCCTCCTTAAACGGGCTCACAATTTCGATCCCTTGTGCAACGCACCACCGGCGCAGGGATAAGGCGACGACCACAGCATCGTATGCGTCCAGCGTGAGATTGAGTTGTGTGAGCCGCCGCCGATCCTGCTCTGTGGCCCCTTGCGCGTCCCAAACGCGAATGAACATCGACACAAACTCTTGCGCTAGATTGAGTACTCTCGGGGAATCCGGGCCAATGTGGCCGATAAGGGCCATTGTCGGACAGATAGCGGGCTTTCCCTTAATCATGTCATAGTTTGTATGCCTTGCAATCTGAAATCCTCGATCACACGCTGCCAGGATTGCTTCCCGAAACAACTGAAAACGCTTGGCTGTTGGCGTCATTGTTTCCCTCCGGTCAGGAGATAACCAACAGTGCGCCGTACATCGGCTTCTTTTGGCAGTGCCAGCCCCATATCCCGGCGGCGCAGTTCCCACACTGCCATATAAGGCAGCTGAAATGGCGCTACAGCCTCCTCTAACCCGAAATACTGAAAAATCAAGCGATTGACGTGCTCTGTGAATAGCTCTTCGCCAATGTACTCCTCTTCTGAAGGACCAAAAAACGCCGAGGTGAACGACTCTATGCTAGGCCGACCTAGCCTAGATGGGTGCCCAGTAGAATGGATAACCTCGTGGACGAGCCGCCAATAATAATCAGGTACATCTAATCGGTGTGGAGTCACTCTTGGGTGAATATTGATCTGATCGTCTAACGGACGGTAGGCCATGGTAGGGCGATATCGATCAACGGGCAACTCCTCGCGCACAATCTTGACCGAGTGATTGTGAAAATATTGTTTGAGTATTAACCGAATAGGTCTGAATGTTTCGGACGTAATTTTTTCCATTCTGATTACCTCCGAGTGAGGATATAAGGCAAGCACAAGACGAAAAGCACAATAACAAAGAGTACATCAAACAGGTTCATAGGCTCCCTCCTGGTTGGTCAGTGTCCGTTGCGTTCGATGCTAATCAATATATACTTCGGCAATCGCTTGCGGTACAAGGCTTCCAGGTTCATACATCCGCTATACCTTGTGCAGCAAGGCTTCTAGAGCCTATCTACTGACTATCAATGTCAAGGGCTTTTTCGATTATTTTTTCGTTCTCGCCTAACCGCTTGCTTTTGCTCGCAGTTTCGGAAAAATGCCTATTAATATCATTATAGTGCTATTAGTCGGGATAGTCGTTGGAACGTTTATTAGGGAGGCCAATAATCCTAAGTAGGTTAGGCGGTACGAGGGAGCAAGTCACGCTGAAGCCTCATAGAGAGTGCTTTGCGGGGATGGCTCTAGGAGCCACGATTCATCAAGAACGAGCTTTTTCGGGGACCGCAAACACGGGCAGCGCCTGGGCCTGCCTCTATATACGCGAACCTTTTCAATCGCTTAGCTAATCTCTGTGAATCCCTGTGCGGCAAGGGCTCACGGCCCTTGTGCCGCCTACGGAAATTTTCGTATACGCGATCTTTTCTTAATAAAATCAATAGGCTCCGGTTGGGCGGATAGAATCCGCCCGAAATGTTGGGTAGACTATATTATATAATATAGGGCCTATCTTCATTTCGGGCATATTCTCTAACCCATTTGAAAATAAAGCGAAAAGTGCTTTTCCTGGCGAAATTTATCAGCCGCTATTGACGAATTGATTATCAGTGCCTATATTAACGTACATCGCAAAACGCACCGCAAATCGCCAACCTAGGAGGAATCACCATGCAGGGAAGGGGCGCGAACTATCAGGCTCAGAAGAAGGCCACCGTGAAGGAAGCCATTAAGTACTATCTGGCCGAAGACTACGTGAACTATGAACAGGTCCGGGACGCCAATCCTGACATCAGCTTAGATGATATCTTGTTAGAACTGGAAGCCCAGGGCGCTACAGGCCGCGTGAACATCGACAAGATTCTGTGTTCATAGGGAGACTAAATGAACGTTAGGTTCTTCGTACCGGAGCGAGGCAATGCAGGGCAGAATGGCTTCGAGGCGGCAAGTAGGTTAGTCAGCCACCTCTGTGAGCAATACGGAGGCGCTACGGTTCATTTAGGCGGCGGAAACTGGGTGAGCCCCGAAGGACAACTGGCTGCTGAGCTCGTGTTCATTGTTGAGAGCGCCATCCCAGCCGAAAAGGAGCCATTTGCCCTGGCCGAAGCGAAGGGTTTGGCAGGGCAGATCAAGCTCGAATTGACGCAGGAGAGCGTCATGTTCCAGTTCGTACCTAGTGACACCTATTTCGTCTAGTATAGTTGGTTTAGCCAAGAAAGGACGCAAGCTTGAACAACGCAGGCTTGGCTTATTTGCAGCAACATCGTAGGCGCTACCTGACTTGGGCCAAGGCGATCGAGCCTGACCTCACGGACCCAGCCCAGGTGTGGGAGCGCCTGGCCTTCTCGATCCTGAGCGCCAACGCCAAGTTTGAGAACGCAGCACAAGCCCTAGCTTATGCCCGCCAACATCGAGGCATGGTCGAGCCTGTGCGCTTGGCCGGCTTTGGTGGCGGTATCACGCGGAGCCGAGCCCTGTTCATCAACGCCCTGCCGAGCGGCCAGGCCGTGCTAGACTTGCTGAAGGGAGCGGACGAAAGCTGGTCCGACTATCGTTTGCGCCTGACCAAGGTGTCGGGCCTGGGCATGGCTAAGGCGAGCTTCGCCGCCTGCTTGCTCTACCCATTAGAGAGCGAGGTCTGCTGCCTGGACATCTGGATGCTAAAGCTCTTGGGTGAGCGGGCGCCATCGCGCTGGCGGCGAGGGCGCTATGAGGCACTGGAGGCGCAAATCAAGGCCGTCGCAAGGCACGTCAAGTTAGCGCTCTTCCCGGCGCAATGGGCGCTATGGGACCACATCAGAGGGCACATGGAGCCCCACAAGATTTTTATGGTTAGGGGGAGGGAGAACATTAAATAACAAAGAGATCATCGACCGCGTTGAACAGCACTTCGTCGACGCTACAACGCCGAATAAGGAGGGGGCCATGCCCGCTTATCACGTAAGCTATACGACGCAAGATGGCCATAAGAACGAGCAGACACGCCAGGGTAAGAGCGCTGACGCCGTGCGCGAGCAGGTCCGGCGCGAACTGCTGGTGTCAATACAGTCGTTAGAGGTGCGTGAGTTAGGATCATAGAAGGGGCCTTGGAATAACAGAACAAAAAATACGGCATACGTACTGCGTGTCTGTATGTGGACCCATTTGAGGAGGCATGATGTTATACACTATAGTAGCGATTGATTTAGGCTTGCCTGAGATCATCCCTTTGCCAGAAGGGTGCTCATTTACGCTCGAAATCTCCGATGATGGGGATCAGGAGTACCGCGCGGATGCCGCGCGAAATGGTCTAGGGGCCGTCTCGCCTTACGCTAAAGATAAAATGCAGGCGGAGGCGTACCTCATTGACCAGGCGCGGCGGGCGTGTATCGAGCAGACCGATGAAGCGTGATACGCTGCTGACCTGCTTATGTAGTACGAGGAAGAGGCTGGTGTGGCACGCCCTCTGGCGTCAACGTCCTGACGTACTCCGTTTTTGTGGCTCAAAATGGTGCGCGGCGCGACAAGAGCGCTTGACAAGTTCACTGCTAAGCAATATATTAATCTCAACGCGCAAATGATCGACGCTTCAGCGCTCTTTGACATTCGCAAATAGTTTATCAACACGACGCCCCTGGAACCACTAAGCAGTTCATGATAGCGGTTCCTTGAGGCACACAGTATAGTACCTGCAAACGTGAGAAGTAGGGCGGACTTCTCCTTTAATCGGAGAGATCAAGTGCGGACATCACGGGTGCCGGGTACAACTACGATTAAGTTTATACGCAACTTCAGCATGCGACAGCTTCAGTGGATCTCGAATATCGTAGACCTCTACAAGTGCTTGGCAGATGCGATGCGGTGGCCCGACGCAGCCCGCACTCAGGAGGACGTGATCTACGAAGCTTTAGAGATCGGCCTCAGTCGGCTCCAGGCGAACTTAGAAAAGGAACTGGAAGCGCGAGGCGCGTTAGCCCCGAAGAAGCGAGCGGGCCGACCACGAAAGGGGGAAGAGTCATCAAACAGCCAATCTACGTAGATAATAGTGCGCTCTCAGCGCTCGCTAAGTGCGGCACTAAGGGCCTGGTGCGGTATGGCATGGGCTATACGAGCCCGAGCGACAGCGCCGCCAGCCGGGCAGGCACTGCTTGCCACAAAGCGATCGAGACGGTGCTGAAAGGCGGCACGATAGACGACGCGCTTGCGGCCTTTGAGGCGAACTACCTGCCGTACTACGAGGAACACACGGCGTTTGT
>QZJL01000021.1 GCA_003599745.1 Dehalococcoidia bacterium
ATGGATTTCGGGGAGGGGAAATTGCGGTCCGGGCCGCTCTATAGCTTGTTCTTTGCCCTAGATACCGGTATTTTCTTCACCGGCCGGTGTAGCTCAGTTGGCAGAGCGACTGATTTGTAACCACCTTCTCTTTCTTTTGCGACGCGCCATCAATCCATGCAAAACCAGCACAGATAGCAGACCAAAACTGCACCAAACTCTACCAATACTACACCAAAAGAACCTAATTTCTATCGGTTCACTACCGATAATCAGTCGCCGGAGGGGATTGGGATGTTACCGGTCAGGCAGTGGAGAATGGTATATCCCAGGGCCAGAGGGGAACTTTAGTAACTTCGTATTCGTCGTCTTTACAAAGCCACAACACCCAGGCGATTAACACATCATCAATGGCCCGTTCGATTTCAGGTTGGAAATGACCATTTGCCCCGGCTAAGATAAAGGCTCTGGAAATCTCCCGTTCTGCGTCTCTCAGCTTGGTCTTGAAATTCTCAATAAACACTTCGTACTCCACCGATTTTCCGATGGGACCGGCCAAGCCTCCTCGCAACTGCAACTCTGCCTGGCAACCGGTCTGCCATAATCGCACAGCCTCTGAGGGACTTAGCTCTCGAATTAGCTGCAATTGCCCATTACTATCCCTTCTTACCCACTGGGAGATCTGCACTCTGGCAATCCGCTGCCAATCCTGCGCTTCTTTCAGGATACGCTTATGGCTTTCTTGATAATCCACCAGTTCCTGCTGTCTCTGCTGCTGGAAACGCAGCTTGTCCCAAGCCAGGGCGCGGGCCGGCCAGCTCCATTGTCCACTAAGCTGTTTCAGCCGGCCTAGCGAAACGCCGCAGACCTCTTGGGCCTGAGCCAGGGAGCGTCGGGGGCCCAGATTGCGATAAATTAGAAACCGGGCATAAGCCGGGGCCGGTTCACCTTTTCTTCTGTCCCAGGGCATTACGGGCTGCATGAATGATCTCCTTTGGCTATGAGCATGGGATGAGCCATAGTCTCCAAGTCGGCCTCTTCCGGCAGCCATAACCAGCGCAGGAATTTAGTCCGCACCGCCTCTAGACGCGGCCCTCTCAGCCCGGCCTTACGCGCGGCTCTCAACAACCGCTTCATACATTGGGAAAAAGAAGGATGCTTAATCTCAGCCTGCTCCTTTTCCGTTTCCTTTATCTGCTCTGCTACCGCTATCTCCTGGGGAGGCTTAATGGGCGGTAACAGTTCATTCTCCAAATGAAAACCGGTCTGCCAAAAACGCGCTACCTGGGTCGGGTTAAGCTGCCGAATTAAACGGGAGGTGCCTTCCGGGTCCCGGGCAACCCAGCGGGAAAGCTGGGCCCGCGCCAGCTGCTGGAGAGTTACGGCATCCCGCAATTGCCTCTCTCTAGCCTCTTTGACCAGTTCTTCGTCATCGCTGGCGGTCAGATTGCCCTGCCAGGCCAGGGCTCTTTCCTGCCAGCGCCAGTTGGCGCTGAGTTTCTTGAGATAGGAGAGTGATATCCCTTCACTTCTTGCCAAGGCCGGCAAAGAACGTCCCGGCCCCAAGTCGAGATAGCTACTGAATAGAGCATGAGCGCGAGGTGATTCTCCGGGTTGGCGGTTCCAGTCGTTTCTCATTGCCCTCCCTCCACCAGCCGCGCCTGCTCTCCGGCCAATTCCTCCCAACGAGCGAGGATAACATCACAATAACGCACCTCCAGGTCAAAGCCAAAACATACCCGTCCGGTGCGCTCCGCCGCGATAAGTGCCGTGCCGGAGCCCAAAAAAGGATCTACTACTGTCTGTCCAGGACTGCTGGCATTACGGATCGCTCGCTCGATTAAGGCCAGAGGCTTCATGGTGGGATGCAATTCATTCCTAAGAGGCTTGTCATGCTGCCAAACGGTGCTTTCATTGGTAGGCCCGTGCCAGCGGGGAGCCTGGTTTTGTTTATGGGCATAGAAACAAGGCTCATACCAGTGCTTATACTGGGCAAAGAGGGCGCCGGCGCCGTTGTTCTTTACCCATACTAGTAGATTCCTTTCCTGCCAGCCGGTTTCCAGCAGGCATTGCAGCACATCTCGTATATGACTGGTGCCGAACCAGAGGTAGAGGGGAGCTTTAGCGTCCGTGTGGGAGTGGGAGAGAGACAGGCTGTTTAGCAGCAGCTGCCGGTAGGCCTCAGGAGTCAGGTCATCCCAGTAGGTATCAGAAGGCTGATCTACTCCCCGCCGGGCTTTGGCGATCCGCTCTTCCTGGGCGGCCCGCCCTCCGACATAATGTACGGCATAGGGAGGGTCGGTGATAACGGCCTGGGCCTGTTTGCCTCCCATTAGTCGCTGCCAGTTGTCTTCTACCGTGGCATCTCCACACAAGAGTCGGTGCTTGCCCAGTTGCCAGAGCTGGCCGGGCTGGACCCGGGTTCCGGCGGTCAGCTGCTGCGCCTGTGCCATCGCTCCGGCGACATCGAAGTTTTCTTCTTCCAGTTCAAGGCTATGGCGCTCCAGGTCGGCGAGCAGGCGGTCAATCTCAATTTCCTCGAATCCGCTCAAGCTGACATCAATTTCTGGTAATTCTCGCAATTCGGTAAGGATCTCGCCGAGCTTCTCCAGGTCCCAGTCGCCGGAGATCCTGTTGAGGGCGAGATTGAGCAGGGAGGCTTCCCGCTCCACATAGACCACCGGCACTGTCGTCAAACCGAGCCGTTTGGCGGCTGCCAGCCGCTGGTGGCCCCCAATGACGGTCCGGTCTTGCTGCCTGACGACAATGGGGTCGACCAGGCCGAATTGGGTGATGCTGCGCTCCAGTGCCGCCAGCTGGGAGGCAGAGATAGTGCGGGGATTGTCCGGGGAGGGTACCAGTAACTGGGGGGAGATGTGTTCGATTGTTAGAGGGGTTGGTTTGTTGAGCATGACCCACTCTCCTTTCCAATCGGATATACCGATGTGATTGGTGGATGTCGCGGGTCATCCGGGGAGATCATGCCATATTATTGTAAAATACTATATACTAATTAAATATCTTATAAACTACCAATTGAGATATTTTTTTCAATTCAAAGTGGTTTAAGGACGAGAAGCACTCCAGTGAACGTGATTTACATTATTTTTATGAATTTATTGCTGAGACGCGATTCTTGGAAACTTGCAGCAGAACAGCTCTCAATCTAGTCATCTGCCACCGCCCCGTCGGCGAGATGAATGGTTCTTTCGGCGCGGGCGGCAATATTGGGGTCGTGAGTAACCATGACAACGGTAACCTTTCGCTCGCAATGCAGTTGTTGAATCAAATCCATAATCACCGCGCCGGATTTGCTATCCAGGTTGCCGGTGGGTTCGTCGGCAAGGATGAGGGAGGGTTCGTTCACCAGAGCGCGGGCGATGGCGACGCGTTGCTGCTCGCCGCCGGAGAGTTCGCTGGGGCGGTGATTGATCCTATCCTTTAAACCGACTGCTTCCAAGGCGGCTTTGGCACGGAGGCGGCGGTCACACCTTTTCACTCCGCCATAAATGAGTGGGATCATGACATTCTCGACTGCCGTCAACCGAGGCAGTAAGTTATAGACCTGAAAGATAAAGCCGATGCGTTTATTGCGAGTTTGGCTGCGGCGGCGATCTGGCAATTTCGCGACTTCTTCGTTCACTAGTTTATAGGAACCGACGGAAGGGGCGTCCAGGAGACCTAAAATATTGAGTAAAGTCGTTTTGCCGGAACCCGACGGCCCCATAATCGCAATCATCTCGTTATCCGAAATATCTAAGTCAATCCCGCGTAAGGCCTCCACCGGCACCTTGCCCATAAGATAGGTTTTCTTGACATCGCGCAATTGAATCAACGGTGGATATAGTTCACTCATGGCTAAGCCTTCCTGGGTTATCATCGCTCAGATCAATGGTTACATCTGCAGTCATCCCCATATGAATGTCCTGCAAAGAGGAGGTAATTAATATCGTCACTGGAAAGAGACTGACGCCTTCTCCCGCCTTGCGGCCGGAGGTTTGGATCGTCACGATCTTACCGGTCAGTTCTCTTCCGGAAAAGGCATCGCCGGTGATTTTAGCTGGCATACCGATACGCAAGCGCGCGATATCGGTTTCGTCCACTTCGATCCGGCAGCACGCCTGCTCGGTAGTGGCAATCTCCAGAAATGGATCGCCTTCATACACGCGTACCCCTGGCCCCAAGACTTCTGCACTCTGGCCGGTTGCCGTCATGGAGGAAGTGCGGGTGCGGGAAATAATTCGTACTGTGCCACCGATGGGAGCAATAATGCGGGTATCTTTCAATCGCTTCTCGCGTTCAGCAAGCTCTTCCTGTGCATTGATGACCGCTAGCCGATAGGTTTGGATATCCTGTGCTGACACCGTTTCATTTTTTGCCTCGAGTTGCGCTTGTTCAAGCGCTTTTTGACGAGCCGCGATGCCGGCAGCTTGTGATGTTTTTGTCAATTCCACTGCGCGTTTAGCATCATTTACGACTTCTTGTTTGCCGCGCACTTCTTCGGCGGAGATTGCTTTTGCCTGATACAACGATTGTGCATCTGCCAACTGCCGCTCTGCGCGGCGCAGTGCTTCTTCCACCCTTTGTAATTCCAAGTCATTCTGGACGTGGGCACTTTCCAGATCCTGCTGTGCCTGGTTAAGTTGGAGGGCTTTGCTCTGCCTAGAAATTTCCCGGTTCTGCATCGCGCTTCGTAATGTCTCTTGCGTTTGCAAGAGCTGTAATCGTGCCGCATCAATTTGTTTGCGGATCTCGGTATCTTCGAGGACACACAACACCTGCCCTTTTTGCACCATGCTGCCATCCCGCACCAGCAGGCTCGCAATGTTGGCCGTCAATTTCGCCGAGACCGGGATCGCTTCAAATGGTTCGATCACGCTGGGGAGGGTAAAGGAATCGGGATTGTCGACTATCGGTTCTGTCTCGGTGTTTTCAACCGATGTCGCTTTCGTTTGCTGGATGGGTGGGGCAATAGCTCCCTCCTGCCCGCGCAACATCCACCATCCCCCGCCAACCGCCAATACGCCGACAAACAAGAGCAGCAACAGAATCCGGAGCCACATTCCCTTCATTCCTAATCACTCCCATGATATGGAGTCTCGCCGACAGCCAAGTCCAGACGTGCCTTTGCGAGTCGATAGTCGATTGCCGCGAAGGAATAATTCATGCGGGTCTCTTCCAATTGTCGCTCGGTCTGCATCACGTCTATCGGGCGGCACAAGCCGTGTTCGAATTGGACCTGTCGAATGCGCAGATTCTCTTCCGCGCGTTTAACCGTCTCCGCCAAGAGGGCGGCATTCGCGGCAGCATTCTGCGTTTCTCGCAGCAGGCGTCGGATTTCCAACCTGATCTCGTCTTTATGTAAGCTCTGGTTGAGCCTGGCAAGACGCAGGGAACTGCGCGCTTGGTCTATTGAGGCGCGATCCGCTTTGGGTGATAAACTGAGGCTTGTCCCCAGACCGATGTTCCAGCTTGGATTAATGAGATTGTTGTAACTGTCGGAAATCGTAACCCCTTGCCCGCTGCGGCTATATCCCCCGGATAAAGCGACCCCCGGACGGGCTTGCGCCTCCGTTTGCCGAACGCCGAGTTCTAACATTTTGATTCCGATTTCATCTTGTTTCACATCTGTCCGCTGCGCCAATGCTCGTTCATACAACGTCGTTTCATGCAAGTTTTCCAGAGTCTCATTTTCGACCACCGGTTGTTCTACCCGCAGTTCCTCATCTAATGGAATCCCGAGAAAGTTTTTTAACTCATCCAGCGCAGTGGCAGCTGCCGACTGCTGGCGGCTAATGGCAATCCGCGCGGAATCCGCGCTTACCTGTGACTCCATGGCGTCTATCTCGGCGATCTTGCCCAGCTTCAATTTCTCTTGCGTGATGCGTAGCAATTCCTCCGCTTCTCGTTGGGATTCCTCCGCAATCTTGGTTTGCTCTTGGGCATTTAGGGCATTGTAGAAATACGTCAAGGTGTTGGCAATGACATTGCGCCGCGCTGCTTCCAATCCCAATTCGGCATTGCGAAGGGCAAGCTCGGCTGACCAGCGGCCGCCCTCAGTCAGCACTTTCTCATTGCGGAATAATGGCACCGGCAGTGAAATACCCGCATTCGCCACCGCCCCAGCATAAGTGAAATTCGTTCCCCCGCCAGCGCGGAGCGAAGAGTTGGTAGTGCTGCTGGAGGCGGAAGTACCAAGATTAAGGCTCATACCTCCTGACAACGGCACATTTATATTGGAACCATAAGATTGTGATGAGTACTCGGTGCCGGTTATCGTTGACTGGGGATCAAGCCCCGCGGAGCTGGAAGCGGAGGCGCTGGAATCTACCGACATAGTAGGAATGTATGACTTCGCCAGGATCACCGCCGTCTGCGCATTCTCTAAAGCTTGCTGGGCATCTCGCACCAAGATATTGCGGGCGAGGGCTTGATCAATCGCATCATCCAACGTTAATCCAACTTGATTTGCTTTGGCTTGGCATGGGAGTATGATTATAAATATCACTGCAGTCCAGAAAATGCCAAGAACATATAGCTTTCTCAGCGACATGATGGAATCTACCTTCAGGTGGATTGATCACATATTAGTATTTAGTCAGCGCAAACTCAAGATACAAACTCAGGATTTTCCATTAGTATCTCGCGCACTGCTTGAACTTCTGCGCAGAGGCATTCTGGTGGAAAATATGGACTTTTTGATGCCATCATATTGGAGTCGTAACATCCACCACTGCAGTAATCTTTTAGATTGCAGCGAAAACATTTCCATCTAACCTCAAGGCGTTGGTCACTGAGCCGCTCAGCAATTTGCCAGTTAATAATCCCCCGCGTTACATTCCCCATGCGATAGTTAATATGTCGTACTAATCGAGCACACGGGTAGATATTCGTCAGAAACGTCTACTGTCAGATTTAGGGTGCCAGTAAAATAACCGAATCCACATTTCCGAGTATTGAGGTCTCCATATTCAACAAACTTGATCTCTATAGAGAGTCCCTTTTTAGAGTTGTGCGGCGGAATTTGAGGATATCATAATACTGCTTTTTGATCTACTGGAGTTGTTCCGGTTTCCAATCTGCCTCCGTGACCTGTCCAATGATGAAATGATTAACGCCCAATTCGAAAAGCTCACGCACTTCTTTTGCCAATGAGACTACACCATCAGGGGCAATTGTAACGCGTGCGGCAAGCCGTCCCTGGTGAGCTATTAGAAACTGTATCTTTTGACCAACTTTTCAAATGTACCTTCTCCTGAAGCAGTTTTGCGGTGTCGGTCATGAACTTCACGTGTGCCGTCAATGCTGAGTAGATAGAGAAATCCATGCTTCTTCGAGATCTCTATTGCTCGTTCATCCAGCAATAAACCATTCGTTGTGCAAGAGATATTCAGCTATTTTCCATGTGCCTGACACAAGCTAAAGGCCATGGCCAGGATTGCCTCCATACGATCTTTACAGAGCAGCGGCTCCCCGCCAAAGAGCGTCACTCGGAGGCCTGTGTCCTCCCGTGATAACTTAATCAATAGCCTGATGGTTGCTTCGGCGATCTCCAACGGCATTTCGCCTTGTTGCTAATCCCATCCAGAAAATAGTAATCGTAGCGGAGATTACAGCGGTGCGTTTCGTCCAAGGGATTTCTTAATGACTTATAGCGCATGTATATGCCGAAACTTTTCATCGTCTGATCTATCGGCAACGCTATTGGACTCCTGTACACTCGTAAAAAGAGATTGAAAATGAGGATTTTCCTGTACTATTTCGTGCACGGCTTGCACTTCCATGCAGAGACAGTCTGAAGGATAATACGGGCTTCCGGAAGCGATCCGATTAGACTCATAGCATCCGCCACTGCAATAGTCTTTGTAGTCACAATGAAGACATTTCCATCTAATTTCAGGGCGCTGGTCGCTAATCTGCTTGCCGAACTGCCAGTTGATGCTTCCTTGCATTATGTTTCCCATACGATATTGTTCTTTACACACAAACCTTGAACATGGATAAATATTTCCAAAAGCATCTATAGCCAGTGAACCGGAGCCGGCATAACATCCCCATTGATCTTTCATTCCCGGATTAAAGAAGTTTTTTTCAAGCGCACTTATGCGAATAGGTAGTCCCTTTTCGAGTGTTGCATGATAAAAGCTGAATATCTCATAATACTGCTCTTTAATCTGCCGGAGTTGTTCGGGGCGCCACTCCGCTTCCATTACCAGCCCGATGATAAATTGATTGATGCCCAGGTCGAATAGCTCGCGGACCCCTGTGGCAAGCGACGCTATGCTATCAGGCATGATGGTGACGCGTGCACCCAACCAGCCTTGATGGGATTTCAAGAATTGTATTTTTTCGAGCAATTTATCAAAGGTACCCTCGCCCGCAGCGGTCTTGCGGTGGCGGTCATGGACACTGGGTATGCCATCCAGGCTTAGCAGGTAAAGAAATCCATACTTCTTCGAGATTTCGATAGCCTGTTCGTCCAGCATCAGACCGTTTGTAGTGCATGAGATATTAAGGTGTTTCCCATGCGCCTGACATAAACCAAAAGCCATCGCCAGGATTTCCTCCATACGATCTTTGCAAAGCAGCGGCTCTCCGCCAAAGAGCGTCACCCGCAACTCGTTGTGTTTGCGCGATAACTTAATAAGCAGTTTTACTGCCGCCTCAGCTACCTCAAATGGCATGTCGCCTTGCCGTTGAAGCCCTTCGAGAAAACAATAGTCACAGCGAAGATTGCAGCGGTGTGTAACAAATAAGTCAAGATGTCTTATACACGGGGCTTGTTTATCACAGAGTTTCTCATTAAGCCGCTCGGCGAATTCACCCAGCACCTTCTCGTCAAGCGTCGCAATTAAAGTGTCTAATTCAGCCATGTTATTTATCATTTTATCAATTTTGATCCTTGATATTTCAGAACTTAGAGGGCATAAATGTTCCTATTCGTATAAAAGGGCGAAGAAGCATCGAATTATTGCATTATTACCGCAATAATTCGGAGATGTTGATTATAAATACATCCCCGAATTATCGCAGCTTACGTAGGGCTTGCTTGCTGTTTATTCCATGCCTATCCATGCCAGCGCTTGCCCTCAGCAGTCCCTGTTGATTAGATGCTATCCCACTCTTCTAGCAGAGGGTATAAGTGGCAACGCAATGGAAGGGACCGCAGTTGAAGTTTTCTCCGCCATTTACACATCTAAAGACTGTGTTACAGTGAAAGTCTGCCGCAGGGTTTGTACAATTATAATCCCCAAGGTAACCTGCCTTACATGTAAAGGTACCACAATCAAAATCCGAAATGCAATCAAATGGAGGAACGCATGAAAAGGTGGTATTACAATCGTAATCAATTCCATACTCGCCGCAAGTAGATAATATTCCTGAATCCATATTTGAGCCCAACATCGCTCCTGCTAGCTTATCAATCCCTGACATTTCTTACCCCTTTCTTTATATTATTGTTACATCACTTATATACAATATACTATATCTTTTGCTTGACTTCTCCCCCCTTTAGGGGGGATTGCAAAAAAATCCTGTTTAAATATCAACCTTGCAGATTCTCGGCTGGTGACACTTTCATCGCATATCTGGCGGGTATACAACCGGCTAAAAAGCCTGTAAGCACACTTACTGCGATAGCGGCAATCAGCCATATCTTAGAAATTATGAAAGGCAGATCAAACGACATATTACAGCAATGGATGACGTAAAGACTCAATATCACCCCGGCAATTCCACTTATCAATCCTATACTCATCGCTAGACAAATTACTTCTGATGCTATTCGGGAACGAGTGGCACCAAGAGCGCGGTATATTCCGATTTCATGCTTACGACTCGCGAGATTTGCCAACAACATATTCACCAGGCCAAGGGCACCCGAAGTTAAACATAGTGCTGCTAGGAACCCAATTAGCATTCGAAGCTTATTTTGCCCTGCTCGCACTTTTTCGGTCGATAACCATTGTGAGCTGAAGTGTATAGACGTGCCTTTCTTATTTGGCAGGTATTTGGATTTCAACCAACTTCCCAGACAGCAAGTATGCCAATCATGGTTCATTTGCGTTATCCTATTTAAAAGGATATCGAGCGTGTCGAGATCTTTCCAAAATGTTTCCTTTGTAGAAAAAACATTAATTGCTTTCCTGGATTCAGATTCAATATCTTCAGGAAGATTCACCTTGGCAGTTGTGTATGGGATAACCACATACGGATTAGTGCTTGAATCAGAGTCTATTAAGCCTATGATTTTAAATCTGTACCCTGAAAGTCGTATAACTTTATCTATGGGGTCTTGATCTGGAGCAATCGTGTCAGCTAGTTTCGATGAAATCAAACATACAGCATTTCCGGCATCATCATCTTCAGTTGTGATAAGTCTACCCCGCAAAAGAATATCGCTTCGCAAGAATCCTTCTTTATATGTATTTCCGGATATCGCGATCACAGAAACATTACTTACAGATATACGACCCAGCTTGGCATCTATTCGACCAAAAGACTCACGATATGCAACCTTTCGGTGCATTTCACTTCGAATTGTCTCAACGATCTCTTCTATTCTATCGCCAAGACGTTGTCCTAGCGGTTCAGACGAGAAGTCTAGAGTAATCGAAGGGTTTACAGCTAGTTGGTCATTATCAATAAATCCCAGCGATAAGACACCCTCCTCAAGGGCGGTGATACAGACAAAAGCAACCACTCCGACACTAAGCGATATTACCGCAAGGAAGCTAGATAACTTACGTTGAGTAATGAGTTGTATGATCGCTGAGAAGAAATCCGTCATTTCAGGCAATATCCTTCTTGCCGAGTGTCTCAGCAGGATCTGCCGTCGTTCCCACCGATGACGCTAAGAGAGCAGCCGTAATTCCCAACCCCGTTGTTATGATGCATATGGTTGAAAGAAGAAGAAATGGGAAATCGAGCTGCAATCCCAATTGCCTGCGCTCTTCAGCCGATATATATACGATAAGCGTCCAGGCAATTCCGCCCCCGACTATACTTCCGACCAGGCACGCTAAAACTCCTTCCAGAAGGATGGAGGTCCGAATTTGGAATATACTGGCTCCTAATGCTCGCCTGACAGCAATTTCGTGAAGGCGTTCAACCACATCCATATACATCTTATTCGAGAGCGACACGCCTCCGGAAATAATAACCAAGAAACCCATAATCCCTAAAAATTGAAATAATTGACGATCCCGGGCAACAAAGAGCGGATTGGCATTGTCAACAAATCTACCGGTAGCTGCACCTAAACGCCTCTGCATGATGCCATTGATTTTTTGTATTGCCTTTCTTTTCTCACCCTTCTTGGGATGAACATAGATCGTCCAATAAGACCTGTCCTCTATTAGAAAATCCTTGGCACAGGTATAAGGGATTATGACCTTTTGTTCAGTGAATTGTGATACGTCGAGGGATTGAACACCAATGACTTTAAATTGTATCCCATCTATTCTTAACATTGCGTTATCTTGAGTTTTTTTATTGAATAATGCGGTTTCAGTCTTTTTACTTATGATTGCTACTCTTTCCCCTCTTTCTATATCAGATTGATTGAAATATCTGCCGCTCTCCAGTCGCGTCGATTCAGGATCTATGAGAAATTCATTTTCTCGTGTGGCATTGCTGAAATTTACACTCGCTTGGGTCACTGTATGTCCATGTTTCAATGTACGGTACCCGAAGTTACCATCTATAACTACTCGATCAATAGATGCGCACTTGCCTTCAATGATTTTCGCGTCCTCTACGGTTATATATGAGCGTTTTAGACGTAACCGTCGTTCCGGTCGAAGCGACAAACTCTCGGCTGGGATAATTACCTCCAGCCAATCGGCACCGCGTCCTTGGCGAATTTGCGTATTCATCACTTCTTGAATACTAATAACTAATGAAATTCCAAACACCCCGATCACAATCGACGATATAGCCAGCAGTGTACGCAGTTTTGCTTTCCAGAGCTCCTTCCATGACTCGCCAATGGCATCCAAGAGAGTGCTGAAAATGCTCATAATCTATTAGCTCCTACCTAATAAAAACTTATCAATTAAAGCAATCCCAAAACTTTTATCATTATCTTGATTTATTATCGACTCCTAACATGTCACAAAATGCATCTCTTGATGCCATCGCGCAATCAATTCGCTCCGCCTCCTCATGTCAAGTTTATGTAAAATATTTTTAACATGCCAACGGGCTGTCTCGGTTGATATATTCATCTTGCTAGCTAGCTCATTATTAGTTAGGCCGGATATCAACAAAGTGAGGACTTCGCGCTCACGGAATGTAAGGTTCTGTGAAAAACAACCTTCGTACAATTGTGCTTGATGTGCATTTAGCTGTTGTCGTTCTGCCAATAGACAATCGGATATTATGAATTCTCTTGTTTTGCCAGCATGGCAAATTGTTTTAATTATTTCTTCCGGAGAACTATTAAGAAATATATACCCATCTGCGCCTCCGCGGGCAGCCATTAAGATATGTTTCAGGTTGTCAGTACCAAAGACGAAAGTATGTGTTCTTTTCCAGATCTTATTTATATATGCTACTATGTTACGAACTATCGCTGTCGATTGGCAGGCATCGCTGTCTAATAATATAATATCGGAACATGGGTGCTTTCTCATGTAAAGATACAATTCATTTAACAAACATTTATTCACTTGAGATATGGGTTCGGCAGCAACAAGTACTGTATCAGCTATATGATTAATATCATGAATTCCAACTACTAATACTGTCCATCCCATGGTGTCATCCCCCACTTCAATATGTTAATGCAGTTTTTATTATCTATAGTTCCAAACTGATAATTCCAACTCGTATAATACGTACTCTTCATGTTTAACAGTCCTTCATGCGTGACCTTTTTAGCCACGATTCCATCGTCGATAACAAAATGCAATCCGCAGTATGAATTGCGGCAATGCGATGTGATCCTACCTCAATTCGGCAGTTTTCTGAGACGATTTTGCAGATAGCTTGGATGACAACGCTCTATCGTCGCGAACAAATCTTTTACTTCCGAAGGATGTGCAAAAATCTCAGTCTCTGCATTATTGCTGACCACAACAAGTCACAGATTCCTCGAGCTCCCCTTTTCTCTACTTTTTAGACTTGCGTATCTGCTATCTCTTCATCTATACCGAACTGCCTGTCCCATAAAATGCGATAGACACCCTTCTGCATAAGCAATTCCTCATGGGTTCCTCGTTCAGCAATCGTGCCTTCGTGGAGAACGAATATCTGATCCGCCTTATGAATGGCGGTCAGCCGATGAGTAATAACGACGAGAGTGTACGATGCCTCTCCTTGCTGAAGCGCTTTTAGAATAGCCGCTTCCGATGTCGAACTGAGCGAAGCAGTGGCCTCATCTAATAACAATATGCGTGGGTGCCGGACTAGTGCCCGGGCGATACCAATTCTTTGTCGTTGACCGACAGATAACAAACACCCGTCTTCGCCAATTTTCGTGTCATAGCCATTCGGAAGATTGGAAATAAACTCTTCCGCATCCGCCAAGCTGGCAGCGGCACGAATTTCCGCTTCGGTCGCTTCCGGATTCCCATAAAGAATGTTAGTGCGGATTGTGCCATTGAAAAGCAGAGTTTCTTGCAGCACGATGCCCACCTGCTCGCGAAAAGAGGACAGCTTGAGTTTGCGCAAAGGAATGCCATCAATGAAGACTTCCCCTTGGTCCGGGTCGTATAGCCGCAGGAGCAGGTTCAAGATGGTCGTTTTGCCTACCCCGCTGGGGCCGACGATGGCGATGAAAGTACCCGGGGCGATTTCTAAATTGATATTTTGCAAGACCGGCTTGTCGTCACCATAACCGAAGCTGATATCGCGCAACGCTAGCGCGCCTTGCAGGGGGCCAGGAACAATCGCATCCTGCGGTTCCTGGATTGTCCGCTCTTGTTCCAGAATATCTAGCATGCGGTCTACCGGCACCAACTGGTTTAATACTCCCTGATACAGGCCAGCCAAACCGCGGGCAGCCCCCAGCAGTTGCATCATATACATAGACAGCGCAATCAAGGTGCCGAAACTCATGTCCCCCACGACGACGACCCGATACCCGAGATACAACCCAAGCGCTCCCTGACCGAGCGAATTCATCACACTGCTGGAAACACCGCTCCACAGGTTCAACCAGAAGCTCCGATAGGCGAGACGAATCAGCTTGATCTGGTTGGAAAGGTAGGCACGTACTTCTCTTTTTTCCCGCCCGAACGCCTTGACGAGCTTGATCTGCGCCAGACGGTCAACCACCTCGCTGTCAACGCGTTGGTTTTCCGCTGCCGACAGATGGGCGAGCTTACGTTGGCGGTGCCCGAAATACCGAGAGTGGGCGACGAAAAGCGGGGTTGCCACGACCGCGACGAGCGCAAAGCGCCAGTCCAGCCAGATAATGCCGATCAGGGGATAGATCACCGAGATGAAGGGAGAGATCAATGTGGAAACAATCCCGCCCAGAAAGTTGCTCGTGCCGGGCACATCGGAATTTAGGCGGTAGACGTGCTCACCGGTAGAGCGAGCACTAAAAAAGGAGAGTGGCAAACTATACAGATGCCGCAAAAAGTCTGCCCGCATGATAAAGGTGAGATTTTGAGAAGCATATAGTTGCAAGTATTGTTGCACATTTGAGCCGACTTGATTGAATAGCATCATAAAGAAGCCGAATACCGTCAGCGCCACCAGCAACTGCCAATCCCGGTTGGTGTAGGCATAATCAAAGGTAAGTTTCGTAATATATGGGCCAAGCATTCCGCCGAAACCTGTTAACAAGCTGCAGGCCAGCATGGCGATTTTGATGTCCCAATAAAGCAGCGCGTATTTACGTAACGGCCGATAACGTCGCAGCGAAATTTTATTTATAGGCGGGAGCGCAGATGCTTTCATAATGCACCATTCGCTTTCAGACCGCCGGTTTGGTCTCGCCTCCCCGCTTGTGAGAGGGCGGCGCGGTCCAGCAAGACGGTTAAGGCTCTTCGGGTGCGCGTCCACACCGTGGCAGCCATGGGCGGCAGTTGTCCCTCTGTACTTAATGGGGGAGTCTTTTGATCAATATCTTCGAGCAGTTTCGCTTCGACTTGCCAGGCCAATTTCGAAGATGGAGTCGTGACTTTTGAAATCTTAGTCACTTTGGCAAGAAAGCTTTGCCCGGCATAGCGGGTAGGATATTCAATCGTAAGATGCATCACACTACCGACGGTTACTTTAGACCGATCTTCCGCAGTTAATCCAAAGCTCAATAGGATTTGCTGTGACTCTGAGCGCCAGGAAATGTCCGCGTTGAAGACATCTTTGATCTTCAATAGCCAGAATAAGCCGGCCATCCCTGCGAGTGAAAGCAGTTGCGGGACGATCGCCAGCACGAGCAAGAGAATTCGTTTGCGCCAGGTGGAATGCAGCCCTCTCATGCTAACCGCGCCCTATAGGCTTCATGAAATGCAGGCATTTCGATTTCCCCCTCTTTAGCATCTTTTATGCTAATCCCGAGTCCGAATTCTTTTCCGGGAACAGGGGAGGTCACGCCAGTATCCTGCCAGGCGATGCGGATAAGATAGCCATCCGGTCTCTTCTGCTCTCCCGGCAGTTTGATCTCAAGCGAAGTGGTCTTTTGCTCCGGCTCGTGAGAGCATGATTTATCTGGACTCGGCTGTTCCTGAAGCGTAATGAACGTGAAACTGATCCCTGTGGCCTTTTGGAAATCGCTCCGCTTATCATCCGGCATGGTGATCAGCAAAAATAGGTGCGCGTCATTCCAAGCCAGGCGCATGTCAAATCGGGTTAGATCATCTACGGTATCGAAGAGGCGATACTTTAAATGGCTCGCAACTTCGATCCGAGCCGATGGTGCAAACCTGCGCAAGTCATCTTCACCCGATGATTGAGCCTTATTCAAGAGACTGGGAATCTTCACTACCGGCGCAATTTGCCACGGATCTTTCGCCAGTATTGGCAGCGCCGCCAGTACCCGAAGATGCTCCCGTTTCAGTTCCGCGTGCAACCAAATCGCCAGTTCAATAAGATGTTTATTTAACGCGCATTCCGCAGGATCAGGTGTGACTAGAGAGCCATGCGTCAAGTAAGACTGATGCATAGATCGGAAG
>QZJL01000032.1 GCA_003599745.1 Dehalococcoidia bacterium
GTATTAGCTACCCCACTGGTAACGAACACGCCTACGATACATGAGCCAACGCTGGTTAAACAGCCTTATCCGCTGGTAGTTCCGCTGATAACTAATACCCCCACATTCTACAGCCCTTCGATCAGAGTAGCATTAGCTGCCCCATTGCTAACTAACACTCCGACGATTTACAATGTAACTCTTGTAAAATCAGCATATCCGTTAGTTGCTCCATTAATAACCAACACGCCCACATTCCATGACGCGACGTTGGTGAAGTCCGCATATCCATTAGTAAGTCTGCTGATAACTAATACCCCGTCATTTTATGGTCCGACTTTCGTACCAGGCAGCGTGAACCTTACGCTTCCATTGTTGACGAATACACCGACATTTTACGGACTGAATCTGGTTGGTCCGCAGGACATAACGATGCCGTTATTTTCGGCAAATCCGACGTTATACGGACCTGTAATTAGAAATAAATGGGTTGATGTAAATAATGTAATTGCGGGGAGTTGGACTGACGCAGACCCGCCTTACGAGGTGCTTTAAATGGCTTTAGAGTATATGTCGATAACATTCCCCGCTCCGATAGGCGGTATTAACTATTCCCTCCCGGAGAATCTGCTCGATCACGTCTACTCGAGGGATATGCAGAATGTAATTATTGAGGACGGGCTTATAAAGAAGCGCTCAGGCTATACGCAGGTAGCGGCCAGCTTTCCTAACGCTAACCCGGTAATGGAGGGATTCGAGTACGGGGATGCCTCCGGGACCCTGCATACCATTTTCATGACTACGCAGAAATTAATAGAGTATACCTCACCCTCCACATGGACCGACAGAACCGGGGGAAGCAATTTCTCCGGTTCTGCATCCAATCAAATCTTTATTGCACCTGTGGGGGGGCTGGCTACGGAAAACCTCTACTTCACTAACGGAGTGGACAATATAAAAGTCTGGACGGGTTCGGGCAACTGGTCGAACCTGACGACTACGGGGTTTACATCCCTCAAGGCTAAATGCCTCATTGGATTCAAGGGGCATCTTGTACTCGGGGATACGACCGAGGATACAACGAATAAATTCCCTTACCGAATAAGGTGGTCTACTGTCGGGAATCCTACCACATGGAATACCACGACGGCAGGGTTCGTTAATCTGGTAGAAGATAAAACCAACTCAAAGGTCATGTGCATGCACCCGATGGTTTCCAATCTTATCGTTTACAAGTTCGGAAGCATATACCAGCTTACCTATCAGGGCGATCCCAACTATTTCGTACCGAGGATGAAGGTAGCCGATCGGGGGGCCATATCGAGAAAAGGGGTAGCCCCATTCGGGGATTATCACCTAGTGGTTACTCAGGACAATATAGAAGTTTTTGACGGGGCAGGATTTGTAAAGCCCGCTCCGGGCAACAGGATAAAGGCTGATTTCTTCGGCAATCTTAACTGGGCGCAGAGAGAGCTCATATTCGCCTGCGGATTTCCGTCCAGATTCGAGGTATGGATTATATATCCGACTGGCTCTTCATCCGTTCCTGATACCGCTTACTGCTGGAATTATAAGGACGATACGTGGACGAAGCACGTATTTGCGGACACGATCTATTCCCTTATGAATTTCAACGAATCGACTTTCGGGGGGACTGTAGCAATACAGCCTATTGCGGGGCTTAGCGGGAACGTAATGAAGTTATTCAGCGGGAATAACGATAACGGGACGGCGATAGACGGCTATTTCAGGACGAAGCTCCATAACTATAGGGAATTCAGTACGAAGGACTGGAAGGCTGACGTGGCATTGAAAACGGTACAGAGGATAGAGCTTGATTCGACGGGCGCATTGCCGACCGTGCAGATTGGGACGGTCAATTCACTTTTAGAGACTGTGGATTACGATACGGCTACTGCTGTTGCCGCGGGGGAAACAGGAGTAGTGAAGGTGGATAAGAGAAAGACGGGGAGATATATCACGATGAAAGTAAGGGAGAATACGGATACCACTCCTTTCCAAGTAGCTCAAGTCACCCCGTTCTTCGAGCCGCAGGGGGCGCATAGATAATGGCTAACGAATACGCAGAAGAATTACCGTATCCAAAAGTGCCTTCGCAGGTCAAAGTCAGCACATTCGATGATCTGAATAGCGTGCTTGAGAACCATTCCCGGTTCTTCCGTGATATAAGCCGCTATCAGGATGAACTGATGACGGCTCTTCATGCGGGCTATCTGATACGGGATTTCAGGGTAGAGAACCTGTCCGCCGACAAGATAATTGCCGGGACAATAGGTGTAGACCAGATATACCTGTTCGATAACAAGTTTGAATTAAACGGGGCATTACAGCAGATAATCGTTAAGGACAATCAGGCTTCTCCCGTAACCCGCGTCGAGATAGGGAAGTTCGGAAGCGGGGCCGATTATGGAATCAAGATCAGGAACTCGTCCGGAACTGTGGTATTCCAGGCTACATCCACGACGTTCATAGACGGGGCGGTAATAACTAATGCTACTATAAGCGATTCAAAGATTATAGGCATGGACGGGAGCAAGCTCACCGACGGCACTGTAACGAACGGCAAGATAGCTTCCCTGAGCGCCAATAAGATAACACTTTCCGGGACATTAACTTGCACTTCATCAACAACGGCAATCAATGTTACCTCGGCGGGAGTGGTTATTTTCAGCGGGGGCGGGGATATGATTTTTAAAGCGACCGCGAGCGATTCCAACTTTATATCGTTCCGAAACAGCGGGAATACAGAGAAAGGCTCCATTATCTATTCCCCCTCATCCGATGTTTTTTCAATCAATAACGCTAACGGCTCCGATATATTCATAGACGCTCAGTACGGCTCGGGAACCAGGAACGTTACAGTTCGGGCAGGGTCCACTTTAAGCCTTACTTCCATATCCGGGGCGACCATAACGGTAGGGTCTAACATAACCCTCGCTCCATCTACCGTCGTGCAGGTCAACGGTAATATGCGAGCGGATACGAATAACACCCGATCTCTCGGAACCTCAAGCATCAAGTATTCCGATATGTGGACGGTTGTGGATCACGTGGGAGATATAGAATTCGACAACGGATGGCGATTTACCGAGCCAGATAAGGTTTACGATGGGGCGAAACCGGAGGATGGATTGCTTATCATGAACAGCAAATGGGAGGTGATGGGGGGATTCGATAAGTACGGGAATCTGTGGGTCAAGGGGTTTGTGAAGCCGCTACATGATTTTTACCCGCCGAATATAGCAAAAAGGGAATCAAGCGAAAGCGAGGAGAATTATGATAGAGAAAGAAAAGTCCTCAATTAGTTTAGAGCAGTACATCATGCAGGAAATAAACAAGCACCTGGGAGCGATAGAAGCTCTCAAGGCTATGTATCAAAGTATAGCGAGGAAAGATGAGCAAGAAGAAAAGGCGGAATCTGCGCCGCCAGAATACGCAGGAGCCAACGGAAGCGCCGAGCCAGTCTCAGCTCGTAACGACTGATTCAGGGACTTACGAGTTTATAAACGGCGGGGATGTTATCAGGAAGGCGAACGGGAATTCTCACGACGTCGTGAAAACCCGGATAAGCGATCTCATATTCGGTCAGATATTGCCACATGAGATAGTCTCGCTCATTCCGCTCATAACGGACTTATACAAGGAAATCGGGTTTACCGAGGCCGCCGAGACTCCTATGCCTTATATAAGGGAAATCAACAGGGAATTGGCCACTAACCCCTATTCCATCATATACGCCTGCGTGGATAGCGATATGAAGCCTCACGGGTATATGTGGTTCCGGGTGGACAGGAACCCGAAAGGAGAGCACTTCGTTACAATCGAGCACGATTACATAATCCCCGAGCATAGGGGGACTTTAACCGAAGCCCGTATACACGACAGGCTAATCTCATACGCTGTGGAGATAGGAGAAAGAGTGGACTGTAAATATGTAAACACGTCAGTCAGATCGAAGAAATTAATGGAGTCGAGAAAGAAGCTCGGATTCGTACCCGTGGAAATGAAGATGACTTTCACCGGATCGGCTCAGGATTTTAAAAACAGGAATCCGAGGTTTCAGAGATACGGGTATTATGAAAACAAAGAAGAAAGCATGAAGGAGGTGTGATTATGGGTGGTGGTGGATCACAATCGAAGCCCGCACCGGAGAATAGATACGCAACGGGAGCAGCGTTAGGATACGTATTAGGCCCGCAGGACCTCGGAGACAGCAAGGCGACCGAAGGGGCGGCACTATTCGGCGGACCCGGGCAGGGAGTAGGCATACTTCCCGATTGGGGAGAAGTAGTGGATATATCCCAAGGCTCCTTCTTCGGGGATTTGAACAGCCCGAATGCTAACCCGATATTCACCAAAGCCCTTGAGGGAGCATTCTCAACTCCCGAAATCAAGATAAATATGCCTAGCATGGGAGGCTTCGGAGGCGGGGGTGGAGGAGGATTTGGGGCCAAACTCATCCCCGGTTCTTCCGTGGCTAACGCGCTCGATTATCTTGAGAACACTCCTAGCGTGTTCGATCAGATGTCGGGAGGCCCTATTGTAGATGAAATTAATCAGCGAGTAAATGCGGAGGATGCAGCCTATACCCAAAGGGCTATGGCCGATCTTGAGGAAGCTACGGAGATTGCCTTTGCTAACGATATGGCCCAGGGGCTTCTTTCCGGTTCGACAATCATGCTCAACCGCGAGAGGCTGGCCGAGAACGTGCTGAACGACCTGAATGTGTTTAGAGCAACGCGGAGCCTAGAACAAACCAAGTATCTCGGTGATCTTGCTATGCAGGACATTATCAACCAGTCGAATAATATGCAGTCAATAATACAGGCTGCTCTTGAGGAAAAGGGTATTGATGCTAACTATGCCGCTCAGATGGCCGCCATAGCTTCCGAGCAGGCAACAGCAATCGCTGTCGCTCAGTTGAATTCGCAGACACAGTTAGCAATGAATAGCCAGGATAACAGTCTCGCCCTACTTGGTATGGGTATGCAAGATTACCAAGCCGGAATAGATCGTCAATTAGGTGTGCTTACAAAGCCTCTTGACCTCGTTGCGGGAATCGGTACATCGGGCGGAGGCAGTATAGCTAATACGCCAAAATCGCCATAGGAGGAAATGAAATTATGGGAATATTGACAAATCTTTTAATGCCGATTCTAAAAACGGGGGCAACCATCGGCCTTGCCGCGATCCCCGGCGCGGGGCCTTTCCTCGCTCCGATCGGAGCCGGGCTGATGACAGCCGGGCAATCAATGGCTCAAGGACAAGGGCCCCTCACATCTTTGGGGAGCGGAGCAATCAACGCCGGAATGTCTGTGGGGATGTCACAGCTAGGCGACTGGATGCAGGGAGCACCAGAAGGCACGGCGAACGCATCCGGGATGATAGGGAACTACAGCCTTGCCGATCCTAATATGATGGCCGGCGGTCTGCCAAACGATCCGCTGACCCGCTTTGCTTATGACGATCTTATGAAGAAGTGGAATAACTTCGGGGGATTTTAGATGACGGGATTACGTGCGATCATTCAGATTAAAGCAAAAGAGATAATGCTCCGCCTCGCCCTTATCTCTATAAGTATCATAGATCGTATTCGTCTGCTCGCCGATAATAGCCCATTTGCGCTTTTCGGGGATATATTCAATCCGGAATTTCTTATCGGCAAGCTTGATTTGATTAGTGGACATAATAGATATTCCCTCCTGAATCCTGATACATATTATCACCAACAGGCCAATACATTTCTCCGCTTTCATAATTTAGATAAGTGGGGCGTTCATTGTCACCCACAGGAGCATATATCTCGCCTGTGTTGTAATTCATGTAACGACCACTACCAATATTCCCATAAATTTCTGTATCGCCAGTTTGGGGATTATAGACTGTTCGCGTGGCAGGAGAGTAATCCGAATCACTATAAGTTCCAGCGTAGCATCCTGAAAGAAATAAAAGCAAGGTTGCGATTATTAATTTCATACTTTAACAATAAGCATAAGATAACAAGTTGTCAAGGCGGAGGATTGCAATGGGCATATTAACTAATCTTGTCAATAGTTTAGCAAGCGAGATATTAGACTTTGGCTTCGGCCAGCTCGATGCGTATGTTACCCGAGAACTTCAAGAAGGAAGGACGGAAAATGCGTTTATTGCTGCCGATGCATGGGAAAATGATAAAATCCAACAAATCGCTCAGGCTAATCAGGGAGCCGGAATCCTGCCTATAGGTGGAACGAATTATCAAATGCAGATACCGGAATCAATGGGTCTATCGCCTCAACCGGCAACCAGCCCGCTCGATCTGATTCCGGGTGATAAAGCAATGGGGCAGATACAACAGAGCCCTCTTGCCGCCGAGATGGTCAGATCGAGATACCAACAGCTTATACAGCAGGACCCTTATTTTATCCAGCAGGAAGCCCAGCGCAAGCAGCAGGAATCCATGCAGGATTTAAACAAGCAGCTCGGCTTCGAGACATTCAAGCAGAACCAGGGCGGGACGCAGACCGCAAGGGATATATTCGGCGGGGGGGATATTACGCAGGAGCAGAGGAATCTAGTGTCAGGACAGCAGATAGGAGGGCTTGAGGACGCGAAGGCGCAGGCGAGGGAACGTGCTGCGGCAAGGAAGGCTCAGTTAAAGCCTCCCATGAAATCCCCCGGAGCGACTACCACGAGGATCGCGGAGGCCCAGGGACAGGAGATAGTGAGTGCGGTTACGGATACGGATGTAAGGCGCATAGAGAAAACATTGTTCTCCATGCCCTTGTATTCGGTGGAAGGGCCTAACGGCAAGGCTTTGAATCAAGAAGGCCAGCAGATTCTTCTCATGGCTACCGATATATTGGCTACACAGAAGAAAAAGAATCCGGTCAAGGCTACCATGCAGGCGGTACAGAAGTATAGACAGTCTATGAGTCAGATGCCGCAGAAACCCGCTAAATTACCCGCAGGACAGCCACAGAAGCCCGCTGCGCCTGTTTCCCAGCCGAAGGCTACCCCACAGCAGAAGGCAAGTCAAACAACGGGTGGCAGTTATAACAAGAGCACTGCTGCTGATATAGAGAGGATGAAAACTGATTTGAAATGGGACAATGCGAAAATACGGCAGTTCTTGTTGGATAAAAAAATAGACCCGACTATTTATGGATATTAAAATGGGAAGCCTTTTTGATGAAGCCCTTAGTTGGGATTCGCAGAAGAAAGACGAAGATAAAGAAAAAAGCTTGTTTGAGCAAGCTGTCGAGTATGACAGGCAGCAACCTGGCAGTTTGTTTGAAGAAGCGCAGCAATTAGATAAAATGGAGCGGGAGTCTGCACAACTCACACCTCCCCCTACCCCGCCGCCTATGACTTTACCGCAATCGAGTATAAGCAAGGAAGAGCAATTACAATTTAAAAAAGATTTAGCCGAATATCGAAGAAAGGTTGAAAGCGGGGAAGTATCTCAAGCGGAAATGATTGCCAGGGGTATTCCCGGTCCTACCCGCAATGTAGCGAAAATGTTAGCACTAACAACCCTGCCCGCCTCTTTGCCGGTAGGGACAGGCGCTACCGCGATTGCCACGGCGGCAGGTACGGGTGCGGCTTTGGGAATGGGATATGAGACTTTTGATAAGGCCATAACTGAGGGGAGGTTGCCAACGCCGAAAGAATATGCAATCTCGGGAGGGATAGGGAGCCTTGCCGGACTTGTCCCTTATGCGGGTCCAATAGTCAGAAAGTTCAGTTCCAAGATAAAGGACGTAGCGAAGTTCAAAGGCGTATCTCCCCAGCAGGTAAACAAGGAACTACAGCAAACGGTTAAAGCCGCAAGAGAGGCCGGAGAGACTATATCCAGAGGTGATGTGCTGGATAACATGATTCACCAGACGGCGCAGGAAACCCCGGAGGGAGCGGCCTATTTTGCGAAGTATTTGGAGGAGGCGGCACAAGTTCCTCCGACTGTTAAAAAACGGGTAATCGATCCTACAAAAATACTGCCTCGGCAAATACGAAAGGAATTAAAGAATCTCGATCCGTCAGAAATAGGTGAACCCGGCCGCGTAATCGGCAAGGGGACGTACCCTGGAATCTCCAATCTTGAAGGCAGGGTTACTCAGGAAACCGCACAAACAATGCTAAGTCCCGAGGCCGTGGTTCCCGCCCGGTTCGATCAGTATGGCAACCGCATAACCGGGAAAACTGTCAATCTGGATAAGCTCGCCCCGGATGATAAGGCTTTACAACAGCAGATAGATAATATGGTTAATATGTTTCCTGATGATGCTATCGGGACTAATACCCGTATAGCTAATGAGTATCTGAGGAGCCGGGCCTCCCAGCTTCCCGGCTCTGAAATAGACGACTTTTTTAGAAGGGGAATAGACGCCCAGCTTCCGGCAAACGAACTCAGGCGAATCACATATAAGCGCATAGCTGCCGAGGATTTGTTTAACAGCCATGCAGAGCAGGTAACAAAGAAGCTGGGCCAGCAGATAGAATCGGGCGATCTATCCAAAATGGATTCCTTTATAAACGCCCTTGAGGTGGATATAAAACTCGCAAGGGAAACCGGGGCTTTGCGTTCCGAGTACGGACGGGGATTCCAGGCATTGAAGATGACCGCCGAGCCTGTGGATATAAATACCAAATTCACTAAGGACGTAGCTAAAGTTCTTAATAAACTTAAATATCAGGGGAACCTGAAAGACATAGCCCGGCGCATGGCTCAGATAGATATGCTCGATCCCCGTCAGCGCCTTGAGTTTTTCAGGCAGCTGGTAAGGCCGTCCCTCCGTTCAAAGATAGATGAAATATTCTATAACTCAATACTCTCAGGCCCTAAAACCCAGATGAGGAACTTCCTTGGCAATACAGGGACCATAATCTTGAGAGAAATGGAGCGTCCGTTTGCCACGACAGCAGACCTTGCAAGATCGGTTATCACTCGTACCCCCCGGCAAAGGTTTTATCGGGAGAGTGCAAAATCTGCATTCGGATTCATAGAGGGGATGAGAGAGGGTGTAAGAGCCGGGTACAAATCCTTCGTATCTGAAATGCCTCAATTTGCTGACGATATGTCGAAGCTCGATTATCCGGGTTCTACGCGCATAGGGGGCGTTATAGGAGGCAAAACGGGACGAGTGGTACGCATACCCTCCCGCCTGCTTATCGCTACAGATGATTTCTTTAAGGCTATTGCTTATCGTATGGAATTGAACGCAAGGGCGTATAGGGAAGCTAGAAAGATAGGCATAGCTAACAAGATGGGGACGGATGAAATGCTTGATCTCTATAATAACCTCCGGGCTAATCCAACCGAGTATCTGGAGAAGGCCGCAAGGGATGAAGCATTCCTGAGAACATTCCAGACTCAATCGGGGAGAATAGGCAAAGGATTACTCTCTATGAGGAATGCTTTGCCGGGAGCCGAATTCTTAATCCCATTTGTCAGAACCCCTCTTAATATAGCCGAATTCGCAATAGAGAGGGTTCCGGGCCCTAATCTGCTTTCCATCCTTAACCGGAAGGCGCAGGGTTTAGCTATAGACTGGACGGAAGAAGCGGCAAAGACAGCAGTAGGGACCATGATAGGAGCGGGGGTATACCTAGCACACAAGCATGGCTTAATAAATGGATTCGGTCCTGACGAGAGATCAAAGGGCAAATCAAAGGCTTTCTTCGCTCAGGGCAATCAAAGATACGCGATCAATATAGGGAACACAACAGTATCGTTTGCAAACTTCGAGCCTATTTCCAGCATATTAGGAATGACAGCGGATTTTGCGGATATGGTTGAAGCGGGGGTGCCGATTCTATCCGAGGATGCGGTTGTAAATATAGGCAAATCTATAGCCCGTAACGTAACGAGCAAATCATTCGGGCAAGGGTTTGAGACTTTCTTTAATATAGTGAACGGAGATATAGAATCGGCAAAAGGCGGTCTGCTTAGAACCGTTGGAAGCGGTATTCCATTCTCATCCCTGCTCAGAAGTACGGCAATGGGATTAGACCCGACAATTCGCACTCAAAGAACCTTTGAGGATGCTCTAAGAGCTAATATCCCCGGCATGAGAGGTGATCTGGAACCTATATTCGATATATGGGGGAATGAGGTAGTAACCGAGGCGGGGGTAATCCAGAGGATAGCCGAATCAATGGGGATAGAAACGGGCATGATTGGGCAAATACTGGACGCCCTTTCAAGTCCGATTACATTCAAGCAGATAACCGATGACCCTGCCACAATAGAAGTAAACAGACTTATAAAAGCATTCCCCGAGGAATCATTTGAGGGCTTAGGTTCGCCTTCAAGGGAAGTAAAAGGAGTGAAGCTATCCCGTTCTGAATATATTCAGTACGTAAAGGAATCAGGCCAGCTCGCTCACAAAGCGGTGCTAGACCTTATAAACGCTCCCTGGTACGACAGGCTCCCGGACGAAAAGAAAAAGGATATGATCGAGTCCCGAATCAAAAAAGCAAGAAAGCAGACAAGGAATAAGCTCTTTGGAAATACCGCAGATAACGACTAACGAATTCTACTATCTAGATGAGGATAAGACTCCCTACGGCTATATAATCGAGAAGTACGGGGGCAAGGAAATCTACGATCCCAATCTCGATAAGAAGATAATCGTCGAGGATATATACGATCTCCAGTTCAACGATCTTGAAAGAGTAGATCAGATACTAGCCCTGCGGTGCGGCTGGGCTTGGGGGGTTACAGACCATCCAAAGGGAGATATAACCAAAGCAAAAAACCTGCACTGTTATCTATTCCGCCCAAAGCAATATAAATTCTGGTGGAATGCCTCGAGATTCCCTGCCTATATAGGCGCATTCGGGAGCGGGAAATCCCTTATCCTGTGCCTGAAAGGAATCTATTACTCGCTCATGTATCCGGGGACCAGAGGACTTTTGATGAGGGCGACCTACCCGCAGCTCATGGACACTACGATCGCCACTATGTTTAAAATATTCTCCTACTTTGGCTGGCAGTCGGGAAAGCATTATAACCATCATATAAGCCGGAAGTTGATCGAGCTTTATGTAGGTCCCGATGTAAAGAGTGAAATTCTCTACCGCCCGGCAAAGAACGAAGGGAACGACATACAGGCGGCCATTGAGGACTTGCAGTCCCTTGAAATAGACTGGGCGGGGATAGATGAGATAGTGGGCGTGGAAGAGCGTATATTCATGGCAGTACGGGCGAGGGTCGGAAGATGGGGGAAAATATCAAAACAGGAGCACAGGCAGTTGATGGTGTCTGGAAACCCGCCGATGGAAGGAAGCTGGATATTTAATCGATGGTATTTGAAAAAATATCCTGACGATCAACCATTACAGGACCCGGAAGAGCACTCGGTATTCGTTTCCTCTACATATGAGAATAGAAGGAATCTGCCGAAAGATTATATTGAAGCTCTCGAAGCAAGCCCTGAATTCTGGAGAAATACATTTTTATATGGGAGGGCAGGCTATGTAGATTTTGAAGGAGAACCTGTATTCCCCCGATTCCGTTATGATACTTATGTATCCAAGAAACCGCTCGAACCTCACCCAGGAAGAGGATTGATAAGAGGATTCGATCTCGGGCCGACCAGCAAAAACAAAGCAGCCGTAATATGTCAATTAGACCCCAGAGGTGTTTTACTGGTATTAGCAGAGATCATGGTAACTGATCCAGGGATTGAGAAATTCGGACGTTATGTAATAGCAAAAACTAATGAATTATTCCCAGGCGAATCCGGCAACATCAAAGATTTTGCTGATCCTGTCGCCTTCCATATAAGCCAAACTGACGGCAAAAGTGCAGCAGATATTCTTTTGGGACTGGGTATTAATCTTTATCCGGGAGAGGAAAAACTAGATTTAAGATTGGATGCAGTACAGGGATTGCTTGATCGTATGGTAGATGGCGCTCCCAGCATTCTTATTGATAGCAGAAGGTGCCCGCTATTAGTCCAGGGCTTTCTTGGAGGGTATCGCCACAAGGTTATTGATTTGCCGAATGAAAGATTTTCAAGAGAACCTATTAAAGATCGCTATTCTCACGTTCACGATGCTTTGCAATATGTTTGCTCGCGTCTGTTTTATGTGGATTCAAAGAAACAAAAAGATTATCGAAATAAAATATCTACCCGGAATCCAGGTCTGGTGGAGAAGCGGAAGAGATTGATGGGGATGACTCAGGGGAGAGGTTAGATTGTTTCATCTCCTCAATCGCCATGGAAGATAATAATTCCAGAAGGCAATTTTTACAATAATAACGTATACGGATAAAATCCGCACCATGCCGTATAGGGGTATAATATACTTTGCTACATTTTTCTGCGACACGTAACCAACATCTTTTTTTGCTCACTCACAGCCCCTCTGCCGATAGTGCTATATTTGCATCCTTAATCCACGGCGTAATTTGCTCATCCCTCGTCCCAACCGGGGTGGGGACCTTAACCTTAACTTCGTCGATCTTCGGCACATCGTACCTCTTTCCATTCCCGGTCTTGAGCAGGTGAATGATAATATCCCTCGGAATCCCCTTTGCGCGGGCGTGATAGACTTCGTACGATTCATCCTCGTCCAGCAGGCCGATAATTTTAAAATCCAGATTATAAGTGTGATTATGGTAGATGTTCATTTGCCCTCCTTAATCAAAAGTAATGAATCCGCATTTCTTACAAATCAACATATTTTCATGCTCGCACTCGGCCTTCGACGCCCCTGAATGTTTGCGAATTATATTCGCCTTATTTCTGAGATGCTTGAGCGCCATGATCTTCCCAGATTCCACTTCGTCTAAGAGCTTTTCCTGTTGCTCTTTGTCGAGAGAGGTTATTGCCTGGTAGTAGGAATACGGTATGCCTTCCCGCCAGCGCTCGGGAGGAAACTGGCGAGCCACGGACTGCATATTCGCTAGACTTCCAGCAGTGTAATCCAGCACATCGAGAACCTGCGAATATTCCTCCCCCCATTTATCTTGCATAAAATTCAGCAGCATTCCTATCCACAACTGACAGGCGGTATTGATTTTCTTGAGTTTATAAAGTTCTTCCTCGCAAGCCTTGAAAGTCGGCTGCCCTGTAACGATAAGGCCCTTAATCGTATACCGGAAGTGAGGGGATTCAAGGGACAGGGTTTCAGGATTCTTTGCGAGTTTATTCACTTCTTCTTCCTCCCCTTCTTCTTCGGCTCTTCCCAATCCATATTCGTCACGATCTCCACATCAACTACGCTCCTGTCCTCAAGTTCGTCAAGCGGGACTTCCTTCTCCTTGATGATGTGGTTGTCGAGCAGGACGCGGATGGTGAAGAATGGACGGGTGGTCATTAATAATCACCAGTTAAGTCAATTTTTAATGACATCATTTCCCTCCAAATATATATTGACAATAGGCCGCAATGCACAGCGCGTCGGTCAATCCCGAATGTATTTTTGTTCCCTTGCCGACCGTAAACGATTCATCGGGATAAAGACGCTTGGCAACGAGCGCGCTCATCGTTTTCGTATCCTGCTTCGGCATACCCTCAAATATCTTCTTTTGCCAGACTCGCGCCTGCTTCACTTGGAATGGAATATCGAGCGTGGCAAATATCCCCATAAAGGCGTAGAGGCAGCCGTATTGAAGTCCCAAAGTGTGCTTATTCCACGTCGGCATGAATGTTACATCTTCAATAATTGCTATTATGTCGTGATCATTCCACATCTGTATTAAATCTACGACACCATGAATATCATAAGCACGCTTCCCCTTACCTCTTGTCCCGATGACAGGCATAAGATATACGCCCATCAAATCATGGTGGGGATCAATGAATCCAATCCCCCCATCAATTCCAATATCAATACCCATGTACATTTTCGGTTTCATCACTCTCCGTCACCGCCCGCGTCGGGGGGAGGGGGAGAATGTTGATAATATCGCTCTGCTATTATTAAAGTTGCGGAACCTATCAAGGCCATTATTAAGATTACAAATACATCCCAAATGCAGAATTGCGGAACAATCTGGCAATATTTACCAATTACAACTCCTAATAAAAATCCTATAATAAGAACATATCTCATAACCCTTCCCTCCCCGGCTGCGTGATGAGGTGACTATGTTCGTATATGTTGCCGATGACTTTAACGTGTTTCATAGGCGCGAATCTTGCACTGATTTTCCCAATCGGATCATTTCTAAATTGAACTTTGTGCCATGTTACTATTGCTCTATCGCCCTTTCTGAATCCCTCAGTAGATTCCACAATATCCCCTTCCCAAATCAGCGTTCCCTCGGAATCCCCGAGGCCGGTGCATTGCATGAGGATATAATCATCATAATGACTGATAACCATTAATTGATTAGTAGGCCATTGGCATGAAGGACTAGTCATCCGTTTATTCCTTTTATCCCACGCCCTAAATCTGAATCTATCGTTGCTCACTTAAATACCTCCTCAAGTCATCCCCCGTTATAGGTTTATACCCGCATTCCTTCTCGCTCCACTCCCGGAACGCTTCCCACAATGACGCACCCGCCTGGTACAACTGTCGCTCGATCTCCCGCTTCTCCTGCGCCAGATCATCGGGCAACACACCGAAGTGATTACGCTGCAAGTCCACAAGCTGATCGCGGCGGCGATGAAGTGGGCGGACTGTACGCAGATAATCCTGTTTGCTTCGGGCGGGGGGCATTTTATTCTTCTTTTCCCTTCTTGCGGGTTATTTCCCTATATAATGCATCATTTAAAATATCTTCTATAACTTCCGATTCTCTTGATGTTAATTTAGGAATTTTACAAAATGCTACATCAGGTTTTCCACCTCTGTCCCATTGCGAACGAGAAAACCCGATATAATCAATTGCTTCGCTTGGCTTCGGATTTTTCCATCCCCAACATAAAAAGCTCTTATTTTTTTTCATGTTGTTCATAATATTTGAACAATACCCTCAACACGCTTCTTATATACAAGATAGTATTTAATTGCCACTTTTGATGTTGTTCTTTGGTTTGAAAATCCATCAAATTTAAAAAACTTTGTGCACGATAAAATCCGTCAATTATGTTCTCCTCACCATCACCGAAATCAAACAATTTATCTCTTGCTTCACTCATCTTTCGCCTCCGTCTGCCGGGATGTAGGGTTCAACAGTGCATTCTCGCCATGCAACAGTGTTAGGATACGCCCAACCGTTCCATCTGTTATGCTCTACGTCATTATGCCAGAACATTTGCCAGCATAATTGATATTGCTCTTGTGGTGCTAGTTTTGGGAAATACAACGTTGTTTCGTAGACTTTGCTTTCCTCTGGCAACCTCTCGCTCACATCAATCCACTCGCTCTTTGCGGGGCGGGTGTTCCACGCTTCAACTGCTGCTTCCAAATCGCAATATGAAGCCCCTTGTGCGCCGCAA
>QZJL01000050.1 GCA_003599745.1 Dehalococcoidia bacterium
CTCTAGAGGATTTCCTGTTGCGCCCATATTGACAACCTGGTAAAAAGACCTAGCTTAGACTCGCGAACAAAAAGGAGTCTAGTATGCGTATCCCCGACGTACAACACCGGCTGCGAGAACTCGCATCTGAACATAACATCGCTGAGCTAGCTAAGCTAGCAGACGAGCTTGGGCGCCGGCGATCGAAAGCGAGAGCCCCTACGCATTCCGTTCCTATAAAATTTGTCCGGGATAAAATAATCGCTGCGCACCGGGCAAATCCGGACCTGCCTTATGCGCGCATTGCTGCCGCACTCAATGTCAATCCAGGCCGCGTTTCTGAAACGCTGAACGGGTTTCGTAGATGAGAATCAACGCAACGCACAGCCTGGACGAACGCGGGCTTGATCCCTATTGGACCCCGCCGGAAGCCACGCGCGCGCTGCTTGCGGTCGAGAATGTACCCAAGAACGTATGGGAGCCTGCTTGCGGCGCTGGAAATATCGCAGAAGTCTTGCGCGGAGCGGGGCATGATGTTCTCGCGTCGGACATCAAAGACTATGGCTACCCCGGAACGCACGTCGAGGATTTTCTTGCTTCGTCCTGCAGCGAAGCCAATGCGATCGTCACGAACCCACCTTACCGGCTCGCGGAAGCCTTTGCCAAGCACGCGATCGCGGAAGTATCCTATGTAGCGTTTCTGTTAAGGCTCAACTTCCTTGAAAGCACGCGGCGGCTGGCATTCTTTCGTGAGTATCCGCCCAGCCGTGTATGGGTCTCGTCTAGGCGGCTTCCAATGATGCACCGGTTGGGCTGGACGGGGCCAGAAGCTCCGTCCAATCATTGCTTCGCTTGGTTCATTTGGTCTAACTGGACGAAAAAGCAGCACCAAAGCGAAATCCGCTGGTTCGACTGGAAGGACTACTCCGCAGGCGTCCCCGGCCGGTAGCCCTCCATGTGGTCGAGCCGCTGGATCACGTGATCGAGACGTGTCTCGATGCGTCCCATGCGATAGCATAGACGTGAGACAGCGGCTATGCCGCCGACGACGATGGCTAGGATCTGCATGGCAGCCAGGGCGACCCCAAGGTCTATCGTGATCATTTTCAGCTTCCAAACGTAGTCTTCATGCGGGGCAGGAACTGCCCCGCTTCCTTCACGGGCGGAATACTGGCGCCGGGGATGTGGCGGACTTCGGGGACCTTGCCTCCTTTGCCACCGCCTCCCCCGCCCTTGCGGCCCTTCTGAGCCTTCTTGCCCTGCACACCCATGAGCTTCTGCATATCAGCGAGCGCCTGCTCACGCTCGCTCTCCGCGCTAGACCGTCTGCCTCCGCCCCCCGTGCCTCCGGCGCCCCACGGCGCACGGGGGGTAAAGAGGGACTGGAAGGTCTCCTGCGGCTGCGCGCCTTTACCGGCTAGACCCGACCGTGCGAACTCGTTCACGTTGGGGGTCAGCCCGCTAGGCTGGCCCGCGCGGCGGGCAATCACGGAGCTTGGGCTCTCCCAGGTCGTCGAGACCGCGTTGGACTTATTGCCCGAGATCATCTCGATGCGCCCGTCAGGAGCGACCCGGCCTGTGGCGATCCCTACATGGCCGCCGACCTCGCCCGGCTTGAGCGGCTGGCCGTCGAACCGGCTGTTCATCTGGACGAGCACGTCGCCCTTCTGCGGCGGCCCCTGCACGGGCTGGCCCCAATTGGCGAACGACGTGGCGACAAGCGAGCCGGAGCCGTTGATGCCTGCCTGAGACAGCGCACTGTTCACGAACGCCGCGCACCAGGGCACTTTAGCGGGGTCGATGTTCTGGCCGCCCGTCTTGAGGAAGTCCTGGATCTCGGCCTTGTTCACGACCTCGTGCTTGCCCTGGACACGCATGGCGAGATCAGCGACGGACGCAAGCTGCACGCCTGCGCTGGAGAGCGCCTTGGCGGGCGTGTCGGCCGTTGCTGCGCCTTTCGCTGAGGCCAGGGACGAGGCGTCTCCCTTAATCTCCTGCCAGCCGCCTTGCTGCGCGATCTCCTTGCCGGGGGTCTTGATGCCGCCCCACTGGCCTAGACCGAGCTGCTTATCTATAGGCCCTCGCCAGGCTCCCCAGCCGCGCTGCTTGGCAGTGTCAAGCGCGAAATCTACCCCTTGCCGCCAGTTCTTAGGATCGGAGGGGTCCAGGCCGGTCTTCTTCTGGAACTCGTTGCCGAGCCCGCCCCCCGTGTAGAGCTGGTAAGGCCCGAAGGACTTGCCCTTGTCGCCGACAGCATACTGGCCCTTGGATGCGGGGCCGAGCCCTTCCGTGCGCGCGACATTGAGTGCCACCTCGGGGTCGATCCCCCGCTTGGCGGCGGCCGCGCGGATGTAAGCTTCCGCGCGGGACTGGCTGTAGTCCGCCCCCGAGGTCTGCTGAGGCCGGGGCACGGGCTGGGGCGAGAACTCTCCAGGCCGGGGCACGGGCTGGGGCGAGAACTCTCCAGGCCGGGGCACGGGCTGGGGCGCGCCTGGACCCGGTGCGGCTTGGGCTTCACCCCCGCGCGCCATGAGGGGGAGAGCCCCTGCGGCGCCGACCGGCGCGGCGCTGGCGAGTAGGTCGGACGAGCCTAGCCGCCTGGCGTCGAACTTGGCCCAAGGGGAGCGGAGAATATTGGGCTCGAGTGCAACGAACTGCGTCTGGCGTCCGCCCCAGTCCTGAAGGTTCTCTATAGCGCCGAAGTCATAGCCCTTGCCGCGCCAGTCATTGACGATATCCTCGTAGGCACGGCGGGCCTCATAGGAGGGGTTCAGCTCGCGCCGCTCGCGGATATAGGCCTGGAGATCGACGGGGGGCGCGGGGTTCTGGTGCCGCGCGACGACGGGATAGACTGACGGGGACTCGCCAGGCACGCCCTTGCGCCCGGTTGTCGTGGCATAGGTGGACGCGATATCGGGCCGGTCCGTCAGAAACACGGCGCGGCCCTGCTGCGGGTCCGCGCGCGCGAGGTCGAAGCCTTGGAAGGCTTCACCCGACGGCGTGCCGTGAAAGAGCATCCGGTTGAGGTCATAGCCCTGCCCTGCCGCCTTCTGCGCCTTCTTGGGGTCCATGACCTGCGCAGGCACGGGGGGCGTCAGGGACGCCGCGCGCTCCGCGAAATAGGCACGGTGTGCGGGGTCTGCCGCCGTGCCGGCCAGCTCCTGCATGCGCCCCAGGTCTCTGTGCGGCGGGGAGGACATGCCCGGCAAGCGTGCGGAGGGGATAGGGAATGCGGGAAGAGCGCCGAGCGCATTGATCCCCGCGCCGAGATAGTTGCCCTGGCGGAAGTCGCGCATGGCGTCCTCGGCGGCCAGGCCCTCTCCCGTGCCGGGGAGCACGTCGGCCATGGCGAGCCCGCGATAGGAGGGAGAGCCTGCGAAGCGCTCGGCGAAAGTCTGCGCGGTGCCGCGCTTGGCTCCAAGCCCCTCAAGTGTGTCCTGCGCACCCCAGCGCAGCCGGTCGCGGAACGTCGGCTCATAGGGCCGCAGAGATGGCTCGCTTACTTGTCGTCCGATAATGTTCGGAGCAGGCCGAACAGCGCCTTGAAGGCCAGGGCCGCCAGGACCGCCAGGAGGGAGACCCGGATTGGGTCCGACAGGCAGTCCGCCGGCGAGTGGCCTGCCAGGCAGTCCGCCTGCCACCGGGCCGCCAGGACCAGAGGGAACAGGAGGCGAAGGCAGCCCCCCGCCACCGAGAAGAATAGGCTCAATGAAGCTCCCCACCTGTCCATCTCCGCGCCTTCAGGCGGCAAGACATGAAGGTCTTGCCCTGCTCGTAGAGCCCCGAACGCGCGACGTAGCTCATGGCGTCGATGCAGCTCATGCCGTCGAAGGCCCGCTGCCAGTATGCCGTCTTCTCCGTGCAGGGGGAAGAGGTGCAGAGTATGAGAAAGACGTAATAGGTGATCATGTCTTCTCGCAGAGCAGGAGCGCCACGTTCGTCGGGCGCGTCTCGGCGCCAGTATTACCCGTGACTGGCCCTGACGTATTGCTGGCGCCCGCGATGCCTGCGTTCACGGCGGCTCCAGAAGCCCCGACAAGCCCGTTCGGCGGGTTGAACTGGTGCACGTGGGACTGGAACTGATGATCCTGGAATGAACCGAGCGTGCGGCCAGGGTCGATGCCCGAACCCGACGTGTTCAGGGAGCGGACGAACCGGCCGCGATAGTCGGGGAAGCCCCCTGTGCCGTTCAGCGGTGCCCAGCCCGACGGGCAGGCCGAGAGGCGGAAATACATGACAGCCCCCGTGGGGACGCCTTTTCCGTCTACGTAGGTCTTGTTCGCGAGGTCTGCTCCCGTCGTCGGTGCGGCTGCGCCCGTGAGCCGGATATTGGCTAGCGTGCAGAGAGACGCAGTGCAGGATAGGGCGTTGACGCCGCCGATCTGCCAGCCAAGATCAGTCCCGTTCCAGAACATGCCCGTGGTCGCGGCCCACCGCACGGCGGGGGTTCCTGAGATCGCGAGAGCAGTCAGGTTCGTAATGTCAGCGTTCGTCCCATTGGCCGCCGCGTTGGCGTTCACCTGCGTGCGGACGTGGGCGAAGTTACCATTGAGATCACTGCTGCGCAGCGGGCTCTCTCCGAAGGTCCAGGTCTTCGGATACGTGCTGACGATCTGTGCGTACGCGGGCGCAGCGCAGAGAAAAGCGAGGATGGAGAGAGCGATGCGGTTCATTCAGGCTCCATAGAACAGCTCGACTAGAATATATTCTCTCGTTATCGTATCCGCAGCGTTAGACAGCTCCCCCGTTATTTCGATCGTGAAGCTCGCGTTCGTGTTGACTGTACTTGTCACCGCCGCTGCGGTACTTCCACCGAAACCACCGCCGCTCCCCGTCGCAAATCCGATCTGAGAAGCCACGCTATTCCGGTTTGTAATTTCGCACTGGTCACGAAGGGTAAGGTTGGCCCCCATCGAAATCGCGCGGTAGATCGTGCCTGACATTCCACCCATCCGCAGACGGTAGGTCCGCGTGTCTGTACCATCATTGGCGCTGATCAGTACCGTAATTCTGATGCTTCCATTAGGCCCCATCGCCCCGGCTGGAACAGTGATAGACGCAAGCGAAGTTTCGGCAGTCGAGCCGGTATGGCCGAAAGCTGTCGTGATTTTCGCCAGCACACGCCCTTCAAGCAGGCCGAAGCCGCTACGGCTTTCGGCGACAGAGTTTGGGATCCATACGGGTATAGGAGGTGTGCTGGTACCCCGCTGGTTAGAAGATGTGAAGAATACCTCAATATTAGTCCACCCGCCAGCCGTTGCGGGCTGCGCGACGCACGCGCTCCAAGGGCCATCAAAATGGTTATCGTCGATAATGACGCGGCTCACACTCGCATCGTTTGGAAGCTTAATGCACGCGGGTGTGTCGGCCGTGTTATTGAACAGCCTATTGTTGACTACCCCGATAACTTGGGCCGATAGCAGGATTTCAATCCCCGCGACAAGAAGCGGCGTGGGGTCGTTGAATGTTCCACACGTGTAGTTGCAGTCACTAACATATAGATTGCTGACCCACCCTAGCTGCATAATGCTTTTGCTCGGCGCGGCATGGCATTGCGAGATATGCATGCCGTTAATCTGATGATTGCTACTCACCGTGTTGTCATCGAGGTATTGGTAGCGGACGGATACGAACTCACATAGATTTGCATACCACCCTTCGATCGTTCCGTTCCCCGCCGCCGCGTGGGTAAAGCGGACGCCAGCCTCCACGACATGCACCCACACTTTCGACATGTAGAAATCAATGATATTACTTGCTGCCGAGCGGACAATTTCGATACCCGCCCGCGAGTTCATCACGTTAGTTGAAACGTTGTCGATGCGGACATTATTAAAGACCAGCCCACCGCCATCGATCGTCTTAATGCCTACATCCCAAAAACGGTTGGAGGCTGGTCCTGCGATGAGAATATTCTCGAACGTCGCGTGAAGTTCGGCCCCCACAACCCCTGTGTAGGACCACTGCGCTTCAATCGCTATACCCCCATTCCCGGCCGTTGTGTCGTGGCCCTTGATGATTTCCAAATCCGACACGTGAAGCCGTTTCGGGATGAAGGTGTTAACGCTGTCGAAGAAGCGGATTTTAGCTGCGGATGCCGTAAAATTGAGCTTTGTAGCTCCTGTGCCCGCACCCTCGATCCTGACATGCTTATCCTGAAACGTGATCAACCCCGAAATGTCATACGTTCCGGCTGGAATGAACACATGCACGTTCGTTAGAGACAAAGCAGCGATGCGCTGAAAAGCCAGAGTATAGTCAGGATCTCCAGAGCGGAAAAACGCTTTAAGGTTTAACTGTGATGTCGCAGCGACATCAATTTCGAAGTACGTGCCAGACAAGTCCTGAATAGCTTCTGGACCGGCTACTGTCCCCACTTTCCATGGCGTGCCATCCGCCGTCACGAACCGCGTGTTGCGGATCGCCAGCGTAGCAATCGAGGCACGGTCAGGGACAATCAGTGTCCGAGCGAGGTCATTGAAGTCGGTCACGGGCAGCCTGCCATGTTGTCAACGATCGTATATGTGTTTCCTGCCGAGTCTTGCGCCTTCAGGGCGCAGAGGCCGCCTGATTTGGTCACGATGAGGCGGACTTTGCCTGCGGCGGGGGGAGACGGCGCGACCGCCGAAGGAACGGTCAGACTGTCCGCCTCGACCTCGTCGGCCAAAGTCAGCCCCGAGAGCGTCGGCGTCACGAATGTCAGAGAGGCTGGGAAATCGGCAGAGACAGGCGCGCGATACGTGGGCGGGCCAGCAGCGCCGTCAGGGGTCATCACAAAGAGGTTTTGCGCGCCGGGGGCAAGGTTGCTCAGGGTAGGCTGCGCGAATTGAGCCACGCCATCGGCGTTGATGCCAACCATGAACTGGTCGGCAGGAGCGACTGCGTAATAGACGCCGCCGCGCTCTGTCTGAGAGGGCCTGATAACCTCAAAAGCCCCGCGTGATCCATGAATGTAGCCAATCGGCACGCACGGGATGTTCACGGGGCGCAGGTTCTGGATGCAGACCGTTTGCGGCTCGGGACCGGGCTGGATCTGTATCTGTGCTGGAGTTCCTATCTGCGCTTCGCACGGGGCCACAACCCAAACCCACAAAACGAAAGCGAGACAGGAGTCAAGCATCAGGCGCGGCCAATTTCTCTGAAACATAGACGAGCCCATAGGCCAGCATAGCCCCCGTAATGAGCACGGTCCAACCGACCATAACGATTGGCCATGTCAGCCATGTGAAACAGCGGAGAAGAAATCTCATAAGATACCCGTTGTCGTCGGAGGTGCGCCAGTCACGGGGGCTGACCCCTGAGGTCCTTGGCTTAGCCACTGTCCAAGCAGCCCAAGAAGCGGATGCTGGATATTCGGGATCGTGTACGGGCCAGGGCCTGAATAGTTCAAGCGCGGATCAAAGCTCTGATAAAGACTATGCCACGGAAGACGGCCACCGCCAGGTCCGCCATAGAAGCCAAGATCGTTATAAGTCCCGAAATTCGCTTGAAGATTGCGGATATCATTGGGGTCTCCTCCGCCTACGCCAAACCCATGCGGCTCGCCAGGAGCCCCCGTGCCAGGAATGCGGCGGCCCTGCGCATCAAACATGGTAGGCTCTCCGAAGCCTGCGCGCAAGCCAGGTTCCCCGCCTCCGCCTCCAGGCTGGAAGCCGCCCCCGCCTCCGCCGCCCTGGTTACCCAGGATCGACTGTCCGCTGAAGTAGTCTGGCCCGCGCCCGCCCCCGTAGGCATTCGACCCGCTCGGGTTCGGCGCGGTCGCGGAACGCCGCATGGCATCGATGGCGTGCTGCTTTGTCGCCATCTGAGCTTCAGGGCTCATATAGTACTGGAACCGGTTCGCAGGGTTCATGTCCGGCGCCGGTTGCGGCGTCAAAAGCTGCTGCGTCAGGGGGTTCTGGAGGATGCCGGTCGAGCCCATTTCTTTTCCTCCTGGTCCTCTTCCGAACCAGCTCTGAAACCAAGATTGTAAGCGTTCTGCACATCAGCCGGCGTGCTGAGGACATCTATATACTCACCCGAGTTCCAAGGCTGCTTACGGGACCCGTGCTCGTGGCCTTTGGCGTAGGCGGCAGAAATAAGCCGTTCAAGAACGTCCGTCATCCTTTCCCCCCCAAGAGCATCCCCGCAGCCTGCATCCCCATGCCCATGGCGTTCTGCTGCGCCTGCTGCTGCATCTGCATGCGCTGAAGATTGGCCTGGTCCGCCGCAGATTGCGCCTGAACACCCACGGCGTTCGCCTGAGTGCCTTGCCCGAGGTACTGGAGCCAGTCAGAAATCGCTTGCTGCTGCTGCGCCAGGTAATTGCCAGCAAGACCCGCAAGGCCCTGGCTGACAGCCATCTGCATCGTCGGGGCAGACGCCATGATCGCCTCGCCCGTCTTAGTCGTATCGCCGAATTGGCCAATGAGACCCTGAATGGACTGTCCACCCTGCACGGCCCTGTTCAGGAGATTGTTCTGCCAGCCAGTTTGGAGACTGGCCAGATTGGACCCCTCGATCCCCGCCGCATAAGGCGTATTCTCCAGGCCTGAGAAGGCGTTGCGCGCACGGGTGCGCTCCATCATCTCGCGCTGGAGACTGTTATAGATCTGGCTTTGCGGGTCCAAAGCCAGATCGGCGACCCGCATGGCATAGAGTGGCAGCGCCTTGGCCGCGTCAACGACGTTCGTCCCCGCCTGGACGACCTCCTGCGGATTGTAGCCGGAAGGCGACTGAGGAATATAGCCGAGCGACTGGTTAGCCTGCTGGAAGATATTATAGAGGCTCTTGTCGGCGGCGAGCGTATTTATGCCAGCGGACGCATTGTAGTCGCTGGTCCCCATGTTTGAATATTGGTAGGTCGGGAAGGGAGAAGATGACCCGCCGCCGCCGCCGCCCCCTGACGCGCCCATGAGCTAGCCCCTCTAATCCCCTGTTTTCGCAAGCTGCATACGAACAAACAGGGTACCTACCGCCGCCGTTATAGCCGCCCAATCACGGCTTTGCCAGCCTGTCCGCATGGTTCCGTTCGTAGAAATGATCGCTGCGGCGAAACCTGTAATCTCGCCGCGTTTCGCCATTTCGAGGTATTCTTCCAGAACTTCGACGATCTCGGGGTCGGGCTCGCCTGGAACAGGGAGGTCGCTAGGAAACGCGATGATGGTCATGCCGTATCCCCAATCACGACATCGTAAAGACAATTCCCTAAAAGGGAAGCAAACAGCCACGCCAGCGCTCCGCCGAGCCCCGTGGTCAGAACCGCGACCCAAAAACCAATCACCCACGCGGCCATGTATCCCCTCGCCTGCCGCGCTAGCCTTTCTTCTGCGCTAGCCCTAAGTTTCTGGCCCATACGCTTAAATTCTCCCTGAAATCGAACGGCTGCGTCTCACTCGCACGGCGGGTCTTCCAGTCCGTGGGCTGCGCAAGAAAATGGTGCAGCATTCCGTCCTGAACAGGCTCCCCCTGTTCCAGCCACTCGGCTGGGTAGATCGGCGGCCTAGGCTCCCAATCGCTCATAGCATCTTCCCATAAGCCACTTCGAAAGGCACATAGCCAAGACGGCGCAGAAGCGTGTCAGCCGGAACTGTACCGTCCCTAGCACACTTGGCGATCCACTCCATCCGGTGCACGCCCTGCCGCCGCAAATCCTGCTCGCAGCGCTGGAACATAGCCGCACCGAGGCCAGCATGGCGGAAAAGAGGATCGACATAGAAGGCATCTGACCGGGCGCGGAGCACGCGCTGCGAGTGCAGAAGAGGCGCGACGATCGTGCTCGTATAGCCGACAAGCTGGTGCGAAGGATCACGGGCGGAAAGCACACGGAGGTGCCCTGCCAGCTCCATGGCCACATACTGATCCCATTGCGGATCGAATGGGCACTGGTCCTGCCAGTCCGCGACCTCGGCGTAATGCCGCCGCATGAGCGGCAAAGCTTCATGGGCCGACGCTCCGAAGTTCTCCCAGGTCAGCCGGTACGGCGCGGACCCAGGCTCTTCGGAGACTTGGCCGTTCCGCTCCTGCGATCGTCCTTGCCCGTTCCGACCTTCGGGAAGCTCTCGGCGGGCTTCACGCCCGTGTCCATCCAGGAATTGCATCCGCCGCTCGTGTTTTTGAAACCGCCTGCGTGCTCGCCCATTCCATAGCGCTTGCCGCCACCGCCGTTACCATACTTAGCCATCTGAACCGCCTCACAATTGCGTTACGGAAGCCCGCCGAAGTCGTTGAACCCGACATTGACCGTATACCGCTCCCTAATACATACCTCAATTTCGCCCCCGGTGAAATTGGATGTTTTAGCGGTCAGAACAATGTCAGAGCTAGCGGATCGCCAGCCAAGGTGGTTCGCCGTGTAATTCGATGAGTTTGACTTTGTCGCCGTGCTCGTCCCCGTGATATCGCCGAAACCGTCCGGGTCCGCTGTAGGGCCGATCAGATAGCCCGTCGCGCCCGTAATTGCCGTATTGACCTGAGAAGTCACGTCGAGCACGGTGCGGCCCGCGAGCAAGGCATTCGTCAGCGTCACGCTTGCTCCAGAAAGCGCCGCTGCCTTGATCTTGCGCGTAGTTGTGACTTCGACCATACCGCCCCCAAAATAGAGCAGCTCGTCGTCATTTTCAGCAAACGTCAGCTTGACACGGTTTTCGAAGCTGGTCGCCTTTACGTTCTCGATACAGCGCAGCGCGGACGCACCCGTGAAGCCGACCAGATGCAGATGAAACTTGTTGTTAACCGCGTTCGTGGCATCTAAGCGCAAGAGCGTCTTAGAGCCTGTCAGGGCCGTCCGAGACCGTAAAGTCATATTCCACTCGACGTTCCGCAAGTCCTTGCCGCTAGAACCGAGAAGAAAGAGCGGCGACGCGGAAGACCAGTTCTCCAGGTCAATCAATAGATCGTGTACGTCCAATTCATTCACGGACGGATCAACGCGCAGCACGGGGTTCGTCCCATTTACGTCATCGATGATCCGCATGTATACGTCATGAATATGCCCGCTAAGCGTATTTAGCGGAGTTCCTGATGGTACGTCCTGGATATGCCAGGGCGCGGCAGAGTAGCCAAGGGATGAGTTCGCCGTGCATTTGGCGTACTCGATCGCGTGCGCGCTTATGTCATGAATATTAACGTAGTCCGCTGCGCCTTGGAGCACTCCATAAGGATTGAACGAAATCACGTCGTGAACATGGACTTGCTTACAGCCTCTGAACTTGATCGTGGCATGCGCACCGTCGAGAACCGCCAGGTTCTCCGCTTTATCGACAATGGGGCCAATCTCAAGCGTCTCGCAGCCCTGCTGTACACCCAAGCTATCGTTGTCGGTCGTTAGATAGCAGAACGAATGCGGACTAGGGTTCGCAGGCGTACCAGGTTCGTTAGAAAGTATATCGAGGCATCCAAAGCGGCGAATATTGCCTTTCAAGCGCCCCGAATGAATGGCATGCGCGAGCATAGGCATAACCACGCCGTCGTTCGCGGCCATCTCGACTTCGATCCCCTCGGGGCGGCCACCCGCCATGTCCGTCGTAACGGTCATGCCGCAACGGATGAAGCCGTTCGAATCCGAAGACGCGCCTGTCCGCGTCAAAGACGTGAACCGCACCCTCGTCCGCCAGTCCTTGCCGCCCGCTAGAAGTAGAATTGGACAGTTCAGACCGCCGTTGCCGCCAAGCGCGGGGACACCTGGAGCGGCCGCGATGCCACCGCCTGAGACCCCCGGTCTTGGGTACCGCCCCCCTGAGCCATAAAAAAGAACGAACTGCGCCGCGTTCAGATTGTATGGATGCCGCGTGCGATCGACCGTACCGCCAAAGCAAATCTCGACATCGAGGTTGAAGTTGTTTCTGGCATCCTCCCAAAACATTGGAAGCCCGGACTCGACGTTGAAGCAAAGCGCGCCATCTCCTTCGCAAATCACATTAGTGTAATCGCGGATTTCAATGACATCCGCCGAGGTCGTAACCTCGAACCCAGTCGGACGTGTGATCTTGCCGGGCAGCCGGTATTCAGAAGAGGCGCGGAATAGCCAGTTCACGGCCGCCACATCGTTCGAAACCGCTGTCGCTGTCGCGCGGTCGTAATCACAGCGCGCGAACGCCGCCTCGATAGGAATATAGCCTTGCGGAAAGGATTGTACCCAAAAGCCCGAACCGATCCCGCTCGCCGCACGGGCAGTTATATCCCAGGCTGGCGCGCTGGTTTGCCAGCGCCAATACTGCTTCACGGGGCGGCCCGATTCCCACGCGAGGGTTTCAACGAGCACGCGCCCCATAGGCCCGCTCCCGAGGTCTGCTGCTGCGAGGGATGCAAGCTGGTCTGACGAGTTGACTTGAACAGAGCCTGCCTGGTTCTCACGGCGCACAAGAGTATTGATCGCCCCTCGCACACGCGAAAGGTCGATCGGGCCAGTCAGCTCGTCCATTCACGGACTCCTTACCCTCTAGGTCCCCGCAGCTGGCTAAAGACCGCGCCGTTGATCGTGACCGTCCCTGCCGTCGCCGCCGTCGCTGCAAGATCGACCGTGATCGCCACGCCGTCGTCCTCCGTGAAAGAGCCAGCCACAAGAGACGGCGTTGCCGTGACAATCAGGGTAGACATGGCCCGCTGCACGTCGGTGCCCATGCGGACGATTTTACCCTGGATGCGCCAGGCCGCGCCCGAGCCCGTGACCGTATGGGCCAGCGTGCCTGCCGCGCCGAAACCGATCGTCACCGTCTTAGCGTTGGCGTCCGCCGAGTTGACGCCCCAAATGTCGAACTCGATCCCGTCGCCTGAGCGCTCCAGCCAGCCAGCGGGAAGCGTGAACCTGACGATACCTACGTTCTCGGCCGTGCCCGAGGTCACAAAAGGCACGCCACGCGCTGCGATGACGCTAGTCACGCCGTTGTTCACGGTCTGGAGAATTTCGTTCCTCATCCGAGGAAGACTGGTCGGGTTATTCGGAAAATTCTGAAGTGGGCTGCCCATTTAAGCCACCTGCTGCGTGTAAGTGAGAGTATTCTCTCGGATGAAGATATCCCCAAGCCGCAAAAACGCGGTTGAGTTTCCTGCCAAGCCTATCATAAGCCTGCGGTAGATCAAAGCATTCGGCCAGTCTATGCGGCGGGGGCGATAGGCCGCGAGCGCGCCCGTATCAAGCGCGTCCGTATCAAGCGTGAAGTCAATGTCGAGCGCGGCAACGATCGCACCTTCAAGATCATAGATATCCTGCCCCACAGCCAGCGCGCGCTCGTCATAGGCTGTCACCGTGATCATCTCGTTCGCGCCCGAGGACATATTGATGGAGGTCTCGACGACCTCGAACTGAGCCATCTTGCCGAGGTCGGACATGGTCGAGGTGCGCAGCTCAAATGTCATCTGCACCCCGTTCTCAACGAAAGTCGACGTTGGAGTCTGGAACGCATCACTGCGCCAGAGCGTGCCTGTCACGCCCGAAGGCGTCATGATGAAAGAGTTGCCATAAGAGGCGATCAGGGACGCAGGGAACGTATGCGGGCCGGTCCAGACACCTCTCGCGAAGTCAAGCCAATATTCGCGAGGCAGGCCCGTATCCAGAGGCGTGATGGACAGGCGCAGGATGCTCCCATTCGCCGCGCCTGCTGCACGGGTCGGGTTGAGCATGTTCAAGAAAGGCGCGTTGACCCCTAAGCCGCCAAGGCCGAGCGGGTCCTGCACGGTGCCATCCGTTCCGATCAGCCGCAGGCCGTCGGGCGCGATGAAGAAGAGCCCCTTGCTCGACGCCACGACTGAGTTCGGCGAGAAAGTGGACGTGTTCACGTTGAGAGCGATCTTGGTCATACTCGACACAAGCTGCGTCGCCGCCGTCCCGCCACCCGTGAAGGGCACGGTGTCCGTGAAGGACGCATCGCCCTTCACCTGCCAGATGTTCAGTGTCCCATCCGGCGTACCCTTGAAAACGTAAATGGCGTGCTGCGCGCCTCCCGTGTCCGTCCGCAGAGGCATGACCTTCATGCCAACGATCGGCACATTGTCGCCGTAAGTCAGAATTTGCGTCCCGGCCGTGATCGTCAGCGTGCCCGCATCAGTGAAGTAGGTAGCCGACGGTGCATTCGGCGGGTTCACGGCGAACCAAGCACGGTCGAGAAACTGCACAACGGCCACAGGCACGCGGGGAAGCGGTGTGGTCGCCGTGTTTCCTGCGTTCCAGACGGGCGACCCAGGCGTCGAAAGGTCGAACCAGCCGAAGAAATTCGTGATCCCGTCAAACCCAGGATGCGTGACAATGAGCTGCGCGCCAATCAAGGCCATCGTCGGCGGGGTCCAGTCCCCCGTCGTCGGCGGGCTCGCCGGCGTGTTGCCTGCGAGAACGTTGCCCACAGTTTGGAACGTGCCGCCCGCGATATTGAACGCGAAAGGTTCGTCCTGGCCGGGGTTCCGGCCCGAAGCAATCAAGCCGTAAGCAATACCGCCAATCACGGTTAGGGCAGAAACGAACCCAGGCGCCGTGAACCCCGCGAAGTCCGTGATCTGCACGGCGGCGGGGCGCGCCTGAAACACGTTCGTCGTGGTCGGATCAGGGATGAGGTTCCGCAGAAGCGAACATGCGCCTGGAAAGGACCGCGCCTCGTCCAGCGTGTCCGTCAGGCTCTTCGGACTGAATAGACGGGGCGCACCAGGAAGAGCCATCAGATATAGCCGACACGCTTTGTCACTCGGAGCCGCGACACGCTTCGCCCGAACTGGCGAGGATCAAGCTTGACCGTCTTGGGGATACCGCGCTGGTCATTGTCGCTCTTTAGATGCTGCGCGAGCAGCCAGGCTGCGCCCATGTTCGGCGTGTCTCCGAGGAAGAGCGGCGCAGTATCGTCGCGCGTGATCTTCATCAGCTCGCCTGCCACGCGCGTGATCAGATAGTTCGTGTTCGGGAACCACGGTGTGGAGGCGGAGTTCTCAGGCTCCGTAATCTGCGGCGGCCGCTTGAAGTAGCGCGCGATAACCGTGTAAGCTGACGTCGAAGGGGGCCAGACATGGAACTCGGGCGGCGACTTGCTCATGTCCGTCGCGAAGACGGTGAACGCCCCGTTGCCCGCGATGGACTTGTCCAGTATCAGCGCGCGGTATTCGTCATACTCGATTTTATCAAGGTAGTGCGGCACACCATCGACATAGAAGAACACGTCGCTGGAGATGCTCCCCGAACCGTCGATGCGCCGCCCCCGCGCGCGTAGCCAGTCCGAAGGCAGGACGTAAGGTCCTGCCCCATTGGTCAGCTGGAACGTATGGAGGGTACGGTTCTGCTCGAAATCGTAGTTCTCGGCAAGTTCGTCGAGAACATAGTTCAGGATC
>QZJL01000062.1 GCA_003599745.1 Dehalococcoidia bacterium
AGCGCACCGGATGTCCAGCCGGTACTTCCGCCAGGATTCGGTCGCGGTGGTAAGTTTCGCAGCAGACATCACGGGAGGTCGGGTGGGTAATGAAGATTATTGAAAACCTGATTTCGACACTGACTGTGAAGTACCCTCGAGTATCCTCCCGAAATGATTCTGGATATTCAGACTGAAGTAGGTTAGAAATGTTCTCTACTAAAAGAACAGCCCCGATTCTCTCTGTAATGTCGAACACCGTCCTGACCATAACCAAGCTGGCAGGTGGCTTAATCACGGGCAGCGTCAGCATACTCTCAGAGGGCATCCATAGCGCGGTTGACCTGGTGGCCTCGCTCATGGCTTTTTTCAGCGTAAGGTATGCTGGCAAACCAGCCGATTCCCGACACCAGTTCGGTCACGGCAAAATCGAAAATATCAGCGGCACAATTGAAGGACTACTGATATTTGTCGCCGGTGGCTACATCATCTATGAAGCGGTTCGGAAAATTCTTACCGGCGTCGAAATCGTATCTCTTGACCTGGGGATTGGCATTATGGGTGGTGCGGCAGTGGTTAATTTCCTGGTCTCCCGACATCTGCACCGGGTGGCGAAGAAAGAAGACTCAATAGCGATAGAGGCCGACGCCTGGCACCTCCTCACCGATGTCTACACGTCTCTGGGGGTTTTCACCGGCCTCGTACTGGTACGACTGACCGGAATAACCGTGCTCGACCCAATCATCGCAATCGGCATGGCGCTGCTCATTATCAAAGCAGCTTACCAGATTACCCGTAAAGCGGTGCGAGACCTGTTAGACGCCAGCCTTCCCGAAAATGAGATAAACGTAATTTCGGAAATCGTTAATGCTCACCGGGGAGAGATCGTTGGCTTTCAGGACCTGTTGAGCCGTAAGTCAGGAGGCGAAAGGTTTATCCATCTGACGTTGACTCTCCCCTATTTTATGGCGGTATCGGGAACGCATGAAATTTGTAACCGTATTGAGGGTGAGATAAGCCAGAAGCTAGCTAACTGCCATATCATTATTCACAGCGAGCCATGCGTCGCTCACGAAGCTGGACAGTGCCCGCTCGATTGCCCTGCCAGACGTGTCTGCGAGCAAAAGATTGCCATAACTCCAAGCATTAGCAGACATTTCCGGGAAGAGGGAAAGGGGTTCCCGCGCCGGAGAGGGCGATGGTGGAAAGAAATAATCGGTGTTTCAGGCAAAATCCCTGAAAAGGGGATCCGCCGTGATGCTGGAGAGCGGGCACAATTACTCCAATGTGAGAATATGAGCTCGACAGATACAAAGAACAATACGCTTCTATAAACAGGAGGTGGAATGTGGCTAATGGATTTGGACGAGGAAGTGGCTATGGTCGCGGTTTTGGCGGAGGGATGGGCTTTGGTTTCCGGGTTAGCTCTCCGCCATATCCCTACATTGGCGTGGGTAGAGGAGGTTTACCCAGATGTAGCTATTACTCTAGGCGTGGGGCACCTCCAGCCGGAGATAGGCAACCCCCTGCTCCGCTGAGCCAAGAAGAGGAATTAAGCTACCTGAAGAACCGTGGGCGGATGGTTAAGGAGCAACTGTCCAATCTTGACCTGAGGATACATGACTTGGAAGACAAGGATTGACGTCCAGCTTGGGCTCAGTCGGCGCAACTAAACGGGTAAGTGCCAGAACCATAAGGAATAAAGATAGCAAAGGAGGAGGTGTGTCATGCCAGGACTTGATGGTACGGGTCCCCGGGGAATGGGGCCAGTGACTGGAGGAGGAAGAGGCTTATGCAGTCCATATGCGACGAGGTTCGCCTGGCAACCATACAGGGCACGTCGCCGGGCACCCAGCGGTTTTCCTGGCTACGGTACGTACGGCTTTCGTCCGTTCTATCCGCGCATGAACCGTGAGCAGGAACTTGAATTCTTGAAAGGACAGGCTGACATGTTAAGGGATGAGCTTAAAGAATTGGAAAAAGAAATAGGGGAACTTCCTGGTGAGCAAAAATAAGGAGATAGCTAAAATGAAGATCGCGATTTCTGCCGTGGCTCCAACGCTGGACGCCGATTTAGACCCACGTTTCGGGCGCTGTCGGTACTTCATAATCGCCGACCTGGAAACCCCCGTGTTCGAAGCCGTGGATAACGCCAGTGCCGCTTCATCCGGTGGGGCAGGCATCTCGGCAGCTCAAATGATAGCGGGCAAAGGGGTAGAAGCAGTACTTACAGGTAACTGTGGCCCTAACGCTTATCAGGCACTATCCACGGCCGGCATCAAGGTCATAACCGGAATTTCGGGAAAAGTAACTGACGTTATTACCGAGTACAAACTCGGCACCTATTCGGCTGTTCAGCAGGCTAATGTTCCCGACCATTTTGGTATCGGTGGAGCTTCCGGAACATGTAAAGGCGGCAGGGGTATGGGACGTCGAAGCAGCCAATAAAACGCCATAGCAAAAGTTAAGCCATCGGGAGGTGAAGATATGCCAAAAGGAGATGGGGCGGGACCACCGCGCAGTGCTGCCGATAGAAGTGGCCGGATGAAGGGTAACCGGTCCGGTGCTGGCCCTGGCGGATACTGCGTCTGCCCGAGCTGCGGCGAGAAGGTGCCTCACCAGCAGGGTGCCCCCTGTTTTAATGTTAAGTGTCCTAAATGTGGAACGAAGATGGTCCGGGAGTAAAAAACCGAGAAAGGAGAATAATATGCCATTTTTCGAGCCGTTGGAGAAGCTGAACCCGAAACACGTTGACCTGGAGAGGGTAAGAAAGTCACTACGGGAAGAACTGGAAGCCGTTGACTTTTACCAGGAGAGAATTGATGCTACAGAAGACATCTCCCTGAAAAAGCTCCTGGAACATAATATGGACGAGGAAAAGGAACATGCTGCGATGCTCATCGAGTGGCTGAGAAAGAATGACCCGATACAGGACAAAATGTTCGAAGAGCATGATTAAAAAGCTGGAGTTCAGATGATTATATCTGTTGCCAGTGGTAAGGGAGGGACTGGTAAGACAATGGTAGCTACGAGTCTTGCCCTTTCTCTCAAGGATAGCCATAAAGTTGTGCTTCTCGACTGTGATGTTGAGGAGCCGAATGACCATATTTTACTCAAGCCAAATATTACCGGCAGTGAACCGGTCAATTTGCCAGTACCCAGGGTAATGGAAGACATATGTACCCGCTGCGGCAAATGCGCTGAGATATGCGCTTATCACGTTATTGCCGTGCTGGGGCATTTATTGACTTTTCCTCAGCTCTGCCACGGCTGCGGCGCGTGCAGCTACCTTTGCCCGGAAAAGGCAATATCTGAAGAGCCGCGACAAACGGGCGTTGTAGAATGGGGACATGCAGACGGCATCGGTTTCGTGCGGGGCATACTCAACGTGGGCGAGGCGATGGCGCCACCGGTCATCCGGAAAGTCAAAGAGTATGCCAACGGCAGCAGCGTAGTTATGGAAAGGAGAAAAGATGCCAATTTACGACTTCAGGTGTAATAAATGCGGCAAGGTTTCAGAAATACTCGCCCGCCAAACAGACAATCACGATATCAGTTGTCCCGAATGCGGCAGCGACAACTTGGAGAGGCTTATATCACCATCATATCTGGTAAAGACGGGTAAATCACCTTCCGGTGCAACCTGCTGCGGGCGGACGGAGCGATGTGACAGACCGCCGTGCTCATCGGGAAGGAAATGTGCTAGAGACTGAGGGGGTCTAAGCTTGAAGGACGAATCTATTGACCTTGAGCCGAGATATTCTACCAGCAATATACCAGGAAGGTGTCTCAAATGCCTGGCTGAGGAAGAGCTCAATAAGTGCCTTCTGGGGCTGCTGAGCATAGAGGGAGACGATAAAGAGCTCGTCCGGCGGTTTGAAACGCTGATTTCTTTCTTGAAGTCTCCTGAGTCACAGAAGCTACGCGATGAATCCGAATATTACCTTTCTGAAGGCAGGCAGGTGAGTGTCAGGATTTATTTTGTCGATGGCGAACCGAAATACGAGCTGAAAATAAGCGAATAAATATAGTGGAGGTTATTATGAAATACGCGGTACCTGTTAGCGGCGGAGTGATGTGTCAACACTTTGGCCATTGCGAGCAATTTGCCCTGATTGATGCTGATGAGGTTAAGAAGGAGATTATCAAAAAGGAGCTTATCCCTGCGCCGGAGCATCAGCCTGGTCTTCTTCCCCCTTGGTTAGCCGGGAAGGGGGTCAAGTGTGTGATTGCTGGGGGGATGGGCATGAGCGCGCAGAATCTTTTTTCCAACCACGGTGTTAAGGTAGTAATCGGTGCACTGGAAAGTGACCCGGAGGTAGCGGTGCTGAAACATCTCAATGGCAGCCTTGATATGGGTGGTAATGTCTGTGACCACTAAGTAGAAGCGTAAAGGAGGTCTCTAAGTGAGGTAGGTATTAAAGGGGGATTTAAGGTCCTGGACTATGGCTGTGGCTCTGGGAGCTACGTTATGCCTCTGACTGGGCTGGTGGGTAAGTCGAGGAAGATTTACGCTCTGGATATTCATCCACTTGCTATCCAAGCGGTAGAGAGACTGGCAGCCCCAAAAAGCCTTAGGACTGGGGTTGCCACCTGATAGCCTGGATGTGGTTCTTATGTACGATGTCTCTCACGACCTGCGCAACTTCAGAGATATGCTAGCAGAACTGCGCCGGGTTTTGAGGCTGGAAGGTCTGTTGTCGGTCAGTGACCATCATCTGAAACAGGACGAAATAGTATGCCGGATGACAGAAGGGAGATTATTCAAATTATCAAGGAAAGGCAGTGTGACCTGTAACTTCATAAAGAAATAGCTGATGTTCAACTTTTACTATGGGGGAATAAATGGCAACAAGTGAGCAAATAATCGAGAGCCTGGAAACGGTACTCGTGCCGGCCGCCAAACGCAGCATCGTCGGGCTGAACCTGGTACGCAAGGTAGCTGTTACCGACAGCATAGTGAACATTACCCTGGCATCCACCGGTTTGATTCCAGGCGCTCAGGACTGGATTAAAGCCAAAACCAGGGAAGCCGTCGAGAAGCTGCCCGAAGTTAAAGGGGTGGAAGTCGAATACAGCGACGTTAAGGCAAAAGAACTGAATAAAATTGAGCACATTATCGCCATCATGAGTGGCAAGGGAGGCGTGGGCAAGTCCCTGGTGTCGGGTCTACTGGCGGTCGCTCTCAAGCGTCAGGGCTTTGAAGTTGGCATCCTCGATGCCGATATCACGGGGCCGAGCATACCAAAGATGTTTGGTCTCAATGTTATGCCGAGCGGTAACGAGAACGGTCTTTTACCGGTACTTACTAAAACCGGTATCGAGGTCATGTCTATCAATCTGCTCCTGCCCGATGAGGATGACGCCGTCATCTGGCGCGGGCCATTAATTGGCAAGGCCATCACCCAGTTCGGGGATGAGGTGCTCTGGGGTAATCTAGACTATCTGGTTATTGACCTGCCTCCGGGCACCGCAGATGCTCCTCTCACGGTGATGCAATCATTCCCGATTTCCGGAGTGGTCATCGTCTTTACGCCGCAGGACCTGACAGCAATGATTGTGCGGAAAGCGGTGCGAATGGCGCAGCATATGAACAAGCCCGTCCTCGGTGTGATAGAGAACATGGCTTATCTCTATGTTGCCGAGATAGACAGGAAGATTGAGCTATTCGGTAAGAGCCGGGGAGAAGAAATGGCTCAAGCCGCTCATGCGCCGCTCCTGGGGCAGCTCCCCATTGACCCGGCGCTGGCCAAGCTCTGTGATGAGGGCAACATCGAGCGTTACGATGGCAAGATATACAATGCCCTTGCGGGTAATCTTATCGAGTCACTCAACAGGTGTGAGAAATGTGCCTAATAAATCAGTAAAAAGAGGTAGGTATGGCAGACCCTGATTTTATAATCAAGGCGATGGAACTGTTGACGGCAGATGTAGGCCGTAATCCCGATGAACTTCTGCGGCAGATAAGGGCATTCCAGCATGTTAGCGCCATCGGGAGGTGATGCTTCGGGTTGGCAGCCCGGGCAGCTCGCTTTGAAACCCGGCCCATCATTGGTGGGTAAGGTGTGGCAGGTCTGGAAACCTTAAAGCTGCTAAACAGGAGTTCTACTTGTGTCGGATATGATTGAAGTCACAGACAAAGCGATTTCGCCGGAGGCGGTAATCACAGAAGTCAAAAGTGATAGCAGCGGCTGTGTGGTCACGTATGTCGGGCTGATTCGTGATAACTCTCAAGGTAAGCCGGTGCTCTCGGTGGAGTATCGTGACTGTGGGAGGCACGCCGAGAATACTTTGCGGACAATCGCCAGCGAAGTAAGGCAGAGATGGCAGATAAAAAATATAGCTATCGTGCACCGGGTAGGCAGGCTCAGTGTTGGCGATATTAACTTGGTCGTTGCCATATCTTCAGCTCACCGCGTCGAGGGCTTCGCTGCCTGCCAGTATGTTATTGACCAGTTTAAAAATAGGTTGCCTACCAGCAAAACCGAAATCTACGGAACGGCAGCACATTGGGGAGACTGACATTCAAATGAGAAATAGAGAGTAAGAAAAAACACCATGGTTTAGGAGTATAGCAAATTCACGAAGGGAGTCATAGTAATGCTAGGTGAAGACGAGCGAACCTTAGAGCAGGTATATAGAAGTGCGGTCAGCGGTCTGTATGCCAGATTAAGGAGCAACTATGATTTCATCTACCGGAAATTTGGCGAAGCCGGAATGAAGCTAATAGCAGATATGAGCCGTGAATACGGCCTCAGCATAGCGGCCAGGGCCCAAAGTAAATTAAAGGATAATGACGTTACCTCTGTGGCCGGATATTTGTTCAGGATATTTAAAACCGTAACCCGGGATAAAAATGGCTCTATAGAGCTGGTGAAAGTGAACGATGCCAGAGTGGTGATTAAAGCCAATGAGTGCCCGCTTTGTTTCACCGACCCGCAAATGTGTCTGGCGCATACGACAATGGAAAAGGCTGTAGTCGAGAAACTAAATCCTGAGTTGACATATCGCATTGGAAAATCTATTCCGGCAGGTGATGCCTACTGTGAACATATAATCGAAATCAGGTCACCTTGATAGAGCCATAAATTTTAAATTGAGAAAGCCTGAAGCTAATCGCGGTTGCATCCCGAAAATTTATGAATGATAGAACTTAAAGGAGAAGAGCACTATGGTAAACGGAGAATCAAGAAGTATTGACCAGGCCAGCATCGAAATGATGGAAAAAGCAGCCGCCGAAGGAGTAAACACCGCTTTTGACCGGGCGGAAGCAACGAAGCCCTGCCCGATCGGTGCGGTTGGGAGCTGCTGCAAGCATTGCGGTATGGGACCCTGCCGGGTGCCCCTACCAAAAGGGAAGGAAGAGACGCCTCAGGAAAAGCAGAAGAGGCGTGGCGTGTGCGGGGCAACCGCGGAAACTATCGCAGCTCGAAATTTCATCAGGATGATAGCGGGTGGGGCGGCAGCTCACTCCGACCACGGCCGTGGCGTAGCCGAACTTTTCCTGGCGGCGGCCAAAGGGGAAGCCCCTGGTTATGAGATAAGGGATGAGCAGAAGCTTTTACAGGTAGCCATTGATTGGGGTATCGAAATCGGCGACCGGAGCAACAAAGAAATAGCCGTTGACATCGGTGAAAGGGCTTTAGCCGAATACGGCAGGCAGGAAGGCGAGTTGCTCTTTCTGAAGATGGCACCACTGAAGCGTCAGGCATTGTGGCAGCGGCAAGGAGTGGCTCCGAGAGGTATAGACCGGGAAATCGTCGAGATAATGCACCGCACCCATATCGGCGTTGACCAGGAATATCAGAATCTGCTCAAACAAGGGGTCAGGGCAGCGATTGCTGACGGTTGGGGTGGGAGCATGATGGCTACTGAACTTCAGGACATTCTCTTCGGTACGCCTGCGCCGGTTGCCGGTAAAGTGAATCTGGGGGTACTGAAAACCGACGAGGTTAACCTCATCATTCACGGTCACGAACCCTTGTTATCAGAGATGATTGTAGCAGCGGCGCAAAACCCTGAGATGACAGAGATGGCTAAGTCAAAAGGAGCCAAAGGAATAAATATAGCCGGCATTTGTTGCACCGCTAATGAAATACTAATGCGCCACGGTGTGCCCATCGCCGGGAACTTCCTGCAGCAGGAGCTGGCTATCGTAACCGGCGCGGTCGAAGCGATGGTAGTAGATGTCCAGTGTGTCATGCAGTCAATTACCACCGTTGCTGAATGCTATCACACCAAGATTATCACCACGTCCCCCAAAGCCATGATTCCAGGGGCGACTCACATCGAGTTTGATGAGCATAACGCTCTCAAATCGGCAGAAACCATCGTCAGGACTGCCGTTGAAAACTACCCGAATCGGAGTAAGAACGTTCACATTCCGAGCCAACAAACTGATTTGATTGCCGGATTTAGCCACGAGACCATAAACTATTTGCTGGGCGGTCTGTTTCGCGCTTCCTACCGGCCGCTGAATGACAACATCATTAATGGCCGTATCAGGGGCGTCGCCGGCGTCGTTGGCTGCAACAACGCCCGGGTGAAACACAACGAGGCACACATCGCTATGGTAAAAGAGCTGATAAAAAACGACGTACTCGTAATTACCACCGGTTGTAACGCTATCGCCTGTGGTGAGGCCGGGCTGATGGTTCCGGAGGCGGCTTCCGAGTACGCTGGATCAGGATTGGCAGAGGTTTGTGAAACCGTCGGCATTCCCCCGGTGCTGCACATGGGATCGTGTGTGGATAACAGCCGCATCCTGATGGCGGCAACCGCCATGGTAAAAGATGGTGGCCTCGGGGATGACATCAGTGAACTGCCGGTGGCTGGAGCAGCGCCGGAGTGGATGAGTGAAAAAGCAATCTCTATCGGCCAGTATTTTGTTGCCTCAGGAGTATTCACCGTGTTTGGCGTCACCTGGCCTACCCTGGGAAGTAATGAAGTTACTGAATTTCTGTTTAAGGATTTCGAGCGGATGTACGGTGGAATGTGGGCTTTTGAACCGGACCCGATAAAAGGCGCTCACCTGATGATTGCCCACATTGATAAAAAACGTAAGGCGCTGGGTATTGATAAAGCCCGAGAAAGAGTTCTCTACGATATGGCAATGAGGCGAGAACTCACCTAGCTGGCTTGGGAGCGCGAAGAGGTACAACGCATAGGGGAGCCTAGGGAAGGCTATTCCTCGGATGCTGGTTTCACGATAATAATGGCAGGTAAAAAGTGAGAAATCTATGACCCTGATAAACATAATTATAGCAACTATGATTATCAGTCTCATTGCGTTTGTGGGCGCTCTTACCCTTGTTTTAAAAAAGGAACTGTTGAACAAGGCCCTGTTAATACTGGTAGCTCTTTCTGCCGGAGCCCTGCTTGGAGGTGCTTTCCTTCATCTGCTGCCGGAAGCCATCGCCGACAAAGGTGTTGACCTCGCCGTATTCTTATACCTGCTCCTGGGTTTCTCCGTATTTTTCGTGCTCGAGCAGTTTCTCCACTGGCGACATCAGCACAGCACTGCCCCTAATATAAAACCGTTTTCCTATCTCATTCTGGTGAGCGACGCCGTGCACAACTTTATAGATGGTCTGGTCATTGCTGCCAGCTTCGTCGCTGGCTTCCCCCTCGGAGTAGCCACTACCCTGGCGGTAGCGTTGCACGAGATACCTCAAGAGCTCGGTGATTTTGCCGTACTTGTTTACGGTGGCTTCGGGACCAGGAAAGCCCTGTTCTTTAATTTTATTTCGGCGCTGACGGCAATTCTTGGTGGTATTGTCGGTTACCTGGCATCGTCCGTAATGCAGGCCTCCGTAATCTACCTTCTCCCGTTCGCTGCCGGTAATTTCATCTACATCGCCGCTGCCGACCTTATTCCTGAAATCAAACACCAAGTCAGCCTGATCAGGTCAATAATTCATTTCATAATCTTCACAATCGGCATCGCTATCATGCTGGCAATCAAATACATACATTAATCATTGGGTGAAATAAATAACCCTGTATATACATCGTATTTTTCGGACTGCGGGTGATTTCACGTATCAATCGAGGTTCACCGTCATGTCTCATAAAATAGAGCTTGTTCCGGACTTTGACCACTGTATTGAGACAGTTGCTAAGAAAAAGTATGCTGAACTCACACAGATTTTGCTCTATTGTAAGGCAGATAATGACGAAATAGCAGAAAAACTGGAGACCCTCAGGCTTTTCCTGGGGACAGCAGATTTCCGAAAGCTTCGGTCTGAATCTGAAAAGCAACTTATTGAAGGGGAAAGCGTACGATTTTCAGTATGGATTAAAGGCCGGGCTTTAAAGTACGAAATGAATATAATTTAGGTTAATCACTTGGGGAAATTTTCGGCGGCACAATAACGTTATTTCGGATACGCCACAATAGACTACCACTCAAGCTCGGAGACACTGCCCTCGGCATGGGGTAGCAGGCAGGCCCCCAGAGAAGGCCGGGTCTTGTTCACCAGCCAGCCCTCCGGGTCTACCACGTAGCGCCGGTAATCCTCAAGGGTCGCCTTGTGGCGGTCTTCCTCGTGGGCCAGGTCGGAATAGAAGCGGCGCACGTTGGTAAATTTGGCACGGGCAGCCTGCTCGCGGTAGAAATCGATGCCACCCTGCTCCATCTGGATCGCGGTGTCGATCGCCTCAACCTCGCCGGCGGGCGCCTTGATATCCTGCTCCAGTTCCTCGATTGCCTGGGAGAAGAGGGTCCTCATCTTGTGCTCGTCTTCGGGATCGAAGTCATGCTTCGGGATGTCTTGCCCGTTTGAGACGGAATGATAGATCTTGCGAAAATCCTCGCGGTGGACGTCTTCTTCGTCCGCCAGCATCTTAAAAAGCTCGCGGCCGCGCCGGTTGATGCTGGCCTGACTCATCTTGAGGTAAAAGGCCTTACCGTCGATCTCCATCTGTTCGGCGTATTTCAGCGCCGCCAGCAGAGTTTCTTGTTCCGTGCTCAAGAGATCTTCTCCGTCACCGCTCTTCAAAATTCTAGGCAATTTGCCGGGGTTTGTCAACGCGGCGGACTTCCCGCGAAGCCATAAAAAGGCTATAATGAAAGCGAAAGGAACGGCGGTATCCTGCCCCAGGTGGGTCTTGATAAAAAAGGCTTTCCCGATTCTGGCGCTGAGTGTATTCGCGGGTATGCTGGGGCTGGGGATCATCTCGCCGCTGATGCCGGTCTACGCGCGGGACCTGGGCGCCACCGGCATCTGGATCGGCGTGCTGCTGGCCAGCTATTCCGTCTCCCGCGCCGTCTTCATGCCTTTCATCGCGCGCTTCTCGGACAAGCGCGGGCGGCGCATCATCCTGGCCACCGGGTTGCTCTTCTACGCCGTAATGTCCTTCTTCTACATGGGCGTCGAGGAGCTCTGGCAGCTGATGCTGGTACGCATATTGCACGGTTCGGCGGGGGGCATGATCATCCCGATCGCCAAGGCCTACGTCGGCGAGCTTTCCCCAGAGGGTGAAGAGGGCACCTGGATGGGCTATTACAATACCGCCTTCTTCGCCGGAATGGGCGCCGGGCCGCTGATCGGCGGCACCCTTTACGACGCCTTTGCCGGCGCGCCGCTGATCTTCGGCAAGTTTGATCCCGGCCTGGTGGCCGCCTTCGGCGCGATGGGACTGCTGAACCTGATCGGCGCCGTCACCGTCTTCTTCTTCCTGCCGGAGATACCGCTGGGGCTGAGCCGCCGCAAGCCGCGCCCGTCCTTCCGCAAGATGCTCTCTTCAAATCCATTCCGCGGCCTGCTGAGCCTGCGACTGGTGGAAGGGCTGGGGCGTACCAGCTACTCCGCTTTCCTGCCGATCTACGCTGGGTTGCAACTTGGCCTGAGCACCACCCAGACGGGCACACTGGTGACGATACACGTTCTGCTCTCGGCGCTGTTGCAGGCGCCGATGGGTAAGATCACCGACAAGTTCAGCCAGAGCATCAGCCGCCGAAGCCTGATTCTCAGCGGCGGCGTACTGATTGTGATTTACATGCTGCTGGTACCGCTGACAACACAGTTCTGGCAGCTGATAATGATCAGCATCATCGCCGGTATGGTGTCCTCAATGACAACCCCGGCCGGTTCCGCGATCGCGGTGGGCGAAGGCCGTAAGTTCGGCATGGCCTCGGTTATGGCCGCCGTCTCGCTGACGATCAGCGCCGGGCAGGCACTGGGGCCTTTACTCGGCGGCATCGTCGCCGAACTCGCCAACCGCGGTCCAGCGGAGGGCGTCGTCCAGGACGTGCGCGCCGTATTCTACTTCGCAGCGATTTTCGTGGCGATCGGAATCGGCCTGTTCGGCTGGTTCACGCGCCCAGCGGCGGACGTGCCTCTGCCTGCCCTGCCACCCGTAGTGATACCACCTGTTACCTCGTGAATATAAGCAGGTCAACCTTGACAGAATGAATGACTTCTCATATAGTAAGTTATCTGCGACCTCATCAGAGGCAAAAAGCGATGTTACCCCTAAAGTGTATCCTCTGCGTCATCATTTTCACGAATCCTCTGGCCAGGAGGTCAAAACGGCCAGTGAGGTAACCCGCAGGCGCTACTAGGCGAAAGACCAACCAGCGGAAGGCAGCCACCCAGGCGAAAGGAGGTGGTAAGGACTGAGGGGAGTTGTAGCATTTTGGCATAGTCGATTTATCCGAAAAAGACTGAAAAATATATTTAAAATCTCCTTTGAAGAAGGCTAAAATATTAAGAAATACATTGGAAGCTTAAAATTTGGAGGGATTATAATTGGAAGATCTCGGTAAATGTCAACATGGGAGTCAACTTAGCAGCTATAAGGGTAATTGTGGTAGAAAAGCTGAATTTCTTTGTGTGGCATGCGGTAAACCCATATGCCGCTGGCATCGATTTGAAGAGCAACCCGTCTGTATTGGTTGTATCAGGCATTATGGTGTGGAAGGGTGGAAGAAAGCGGCGGAAGAGCGAGGCATAAAATAAGGGGAGGTAATTTGATTGGCAAAGTTAACAGATGAAATGAAAGACATAATCTACAAAAATCACTTCGGATTAGTAGCTACCGTCGATGAGAAGGGTAATCCGGACCTGCTGGGTATCCGTGCGACAGATATAGTCAGCGATGATACTATCTTATGGCCGATAGTTGACCTTCCCACACCCGTTAAAAGTATGGAGAATGTTAAAAGGAATCCCAATGTGACGGTTTGTTATCACGGTCCGAGAAGCGGCTATGCGACGTGGGGGAAGGGCAAAAGAAGATATGCCAAAGGCCTCCAGTTAAAAGGTGTAGCGACAATACATACCAGCGGCGACATGTTTCGCTACGAAAATGAGATGTTCAAGGGGGCTTTACACCCCGTGGGTCGTCTTTTAGCGGTGATTACATTGAAAATCGGAGAGATTTATAAGTATATTCCGGGCGATTGGATTAACGTAGAATCAGAAAGTAAGGGTTCCGGTATCAGCATAAAAATCGATAACAAAAATTGTAGTGGCTGCGGCGATTGCGTTGAAATATGTCCTTGCGCTGTTTACGAATTGAAAAATGGAAACGCTGTCGTGATAAATATAGATGCTTGTACGGGTTGCCGACTATGTGAGAAGGGGTGCCCAACAGGCGCCATAAGTGTTTCCGCAGGAGCAAGGAGCTAAAGAAAAAAGACGCTGGAAAGAATTTCCACAACTTTTGACAAAACCTGCGATTCCCATCGTTTCCTATTAGCGCCAGGTTTGTTATATTGCGCTACCAAGACGCTGTCCCAGGTTATTTCCCCGTCACCCACGACCGCAGAAACACTCAGCCTGATTAGCTCTGCAATGGTACAATACGAAAAACGAAATCGCGCAAACGTACTTCGGGGAGGTGGCAATTGAATAAATGGCTGACTTTGGTGGCAGTGGTGACAGCCCTGACATTACTGGCAGCCTGCGGGCCGGCCACGGGACCAGTTTCAAGTCTGCCGCCGGTGACGACATCTGCCGAAGCTGTACAAACTCCTTCAGGGAAATATCTCACCCCCAATCCGGTCGAGACCAGCATGCCTGTCTACGGCGGCATACTTAAACATGGTCTCCATCACGCCAGACTCTTCGACGCTCACCAGCTTGTCGGCTACGGGGCGACGAGCACCTTGCCAACCTTCAACCAGCTGGTGATATTCAATATGGACTACAAGGATACCGTACCCGAGAACATCATCGGCGACCTGGCGGAAAGCTGGGAGACGAGCGATGACGGGCTGACGATAACCTTTAATCTGCACCAGGGGGTGAAGTGGCACGACGGCATGCCTTTCACCGCCGATGACGTGATTTACAGCTTTGAGAAGATGACCGATGTAAAACGCAGCGCCATATCCGACTGGTTCCCCGCCTACCAGAGCGCCGAAAAGATTAACGATTACACTCTGAAGGTCAATCTCAAGTACGCTTCCGCCGGCTTCATGATTGCTCTTGCCCAGGGTGAATCACAGATTCAGGCCAGACATCTTGAGGGCGTTGACCCAACTTCTGGTGATTTTATGGTAGGCACCGGGCCGTTCATCCTTGAAGAGTATATGCCTCGCGTGCTATTGAAGTGGAAGAGGAACCCGGACTACTTCAAGTATGACCAGTACGGCAACCGGCTGCCTTACCTGGACGGCATTGAGTTTTACCAGGTGGG